>SHZC01000094.1 GCA_009692505.1 Myxococcales bacterium | reverse complement strand
GCGAGAGTGAGCCCCCCTCGGGCAGCCCACCCGTAAGCCCCGCGCCGTCCTCGATGGCGAAGAGGCCACCTCGCCAAACCGCCGTGAGGATCTGATTCAAGAGTCCAAGAGAGAGGCTCGCGCCCGCCGGCCTTCGGGGCTGGAAAGCGATGGACACCGGCCCGGGCGGCAGCGGGACCCCGGCGATCGCTCGAAGCTCGACGGGCGCCGTGCGCGCGCGCGTCCCGACGCCGAGCCTCAGGGCCTCGGGGGTCGCCGACAGCGTCGAGAAGCCGAAGCCGACCTCGACCTCGATGGGTGGCCCGCCACCGAGGCTCGGCAGCGACAACGCCTGATCGAGGGCCGAGACGTCGAGGCCGGCGAAGACCCCCGTCAAGAGCGCGTCGATCTCCCCTTCCAGGTAGCCTCGAATCGCGCCCGAAGCCGTGTCCCGCACGGTGCCCTCGAAGGCCCCGAAGACGAGGTCGAGGATGTCTCCGACCAAGAACCCGTCGAAGTTGCTGCTCATCGGACCGACGTTCACGGCGTGCACCTGACGGAGGTTGATCTGCGGTCGCCCGTCCTGAAGGCCCATCGCGAACTCCAGGTCGATCTCGATGTAGTCGACGTGGAGTCTGCCGCTATTCGACACGGTGCCCAGGAGTTGAACGTCGATGTCGATGCTGTTGATGCGGGCGGCCATCCGGAGTCCGCCATTGACGAGGCGAGCAGAGACCTGGCTGGGTCCGTTCACGCGCAGCCCCCGATACTCGGCCCCCGCGCTCAGGACACAGACGCCGAAGACCCGCTGGCGGCACTCATTGGGCAGGACGGGGTTCTGGGCGCGCAGCGAGGCGTCGAGGGTCGCCACGAGCGCGGGCGAGTCCACGGCGGCGCGCAGGAGGTCCGCGAGGCTGCCCAGCGGCCGGGAGGGTGCCCCGTCGTCGATCGCCCCGGGCATCAGGACCAGGGTGGCGGCGTCGTCGAGTTGAGCGGCTTCATCGGCGTAGGCGGACGAGGCGAAGAACGCGCAAAACGTGCTGCTCTCACTGCCCGCCGCGTCCCGCGCGACGATGTCAATCACATTGAGACCCCAGGTGGGGATGATATCGACGGCGAAGCGGCCGTCCGCGTCCACAGCGGTGTCGAGCCCCCCGACGGTCAGGGCCTCGATAGCGAGGAGGTCGTCGACTTCACCCTCGAGGCGGACCGGCCCCGGGCGCTCGCCCACGCCCAGCCCCGCCACGGTGATCATGGTGCCCGGCTCCGGCGAGATGCATCGAATCAGCGGCCCACCAGAGTCTGCGGCCACCTCGAGCTCGGCGCAGAGGACCTCGCCCGAGGCCGTCTCCGTCGTCGTACACACGCTCAGCGTATACCGGCCCTCCGCGACGAGTTGGAACCGCCCCTCGCCAAAGGGCGGCAGCAAAGGCGCGCTCCCGAAGGCCAGCCCCAGGTCGTCGACGCGGTTGTCGTAGAGGTCCGTCGCGACCACGCGCAGGGTGACGATCTCCCCGGTCTCGTAGACGGCGCGCTCGGGCTCGGCGACGACCCGCAGTGCCGCGGGCAGACCCGGTCTAACGAGCACGGCGGCGCCGGCGATCGAGACGGCGCCCGGCAGCTCGCAGTCGATTCGATGCCAGCCGAGGCCCAAGAACGTGACCCGACGTCCGGAGATGATGCGGTCGTCTCCTGCCGGCGTGACGACCACCGAAGCGTCGCCAGCGTCCACGCGATTGCCCTGGGCATCGGCGGCCTCACAGGTGACGTCGACGGAGTCACCGGCGCGAAGCTGATGCTCCAGCACCGACGCGGTGACCGTCGCGGCCGGACCCGCAAGGACGTCCCAGAGCGCGGGTGACTCGTCCCGAAGTCCAAGACCCTCGGCGACGCAGGTCACCGAATATGAACCCGCCACGACGCCGATGACCTCGGTCCCCGCGACCCCGGGCCGGAAACCCTCGCTCGGCCTGACTTCGAAGGACGTCCGCACGTCTGGAATCGCCACGCCCTCATCGTCGAGCGCGAGACAGGTGACGCGATTGGGGAGGCCCGCGACCGAGACCCGAACCCCGAGCTGGGTTTCGAGGCTTCGAACGACGACCGGCGCGACGACCAAAGGGAAATCGGGTTCGTCCATCGCGGCGCGGTCGGGTGATTCGGCCGCCACATCGACCGAGGGGCCGTCGTGAGGGCCGGCGTCGTCGACGGTCGAGAGATCGCCGACATCGTCAGCGGGGCTTGGGACGTCGCCTTCGCCCAAGCCCGAGTCGACCGTCGAGGCGTCGTTCACCCGCAGTCGACCGAGGGTCTCCTCACCGCAGCCGAGCAGCAGGGCTGCGAGCGTGAGCGAGGTCAGTGGAGCCGACAGCGAGGTGACGCGACCCGGGAGTCGCCACAGGGGGTTCAGCATGGGCACGTGTTCTCCCTTACGCACGGCGCGGACATATCGCGCCGTGCGGGTATATTGCCATTGATAGTCGGCGGAAGCGGCCACTACAGTGCGCCCACTTTCGACCCCGATTACGGCCCCCTAGTTAAGGCCTAGACAAGACAAGACAAGACAAGACAAGACAAGAGGATGGACACCGTGAGCACCGAAGAAGAACTCGCCCCGCGTCGACTCCTGAAAGTTCGCGATGAAGACACGGGTGATCTGATGGACATGGAGGTGTTCATCGAGATCGATTTCGAGGAGCACACCTACGCGCTGATCACCTCTCCCGTGCCGATGGTCCATCTCTTCGAGGTAGCCCGTGACGGGGACCAGGACAGCGGCGAGGCCCTGTCCGAGGTCGACGACGCGACGTTCAACCTGCTGCGTAAAGACATCAACGAGCACCTCAAGCAGTGGGGCGTCACCATCGAGATGCACGGCACCGAGCTGAGGCTCTCCGATGAACTGCCCGAGCAGGTGTACGCCGACTCGCCCCTGCTGGAGATCGACGCCGAAGAAGAGGCCGAGACCTTCATGCAGCTCTTCGAACTCGACCGGGGCGACAAGCTGTACTGGCTGATGTTGCCGACCCCGCCGCCGCTCTACCCCGTTGAGCTCGTCGGCGATGAAGCCCGCTTCCTCGAGGACGAAGAGCTCGAGAGGCTCCAGCCGATCTTCGACGAGGCCCTCGAGGACATCGACGACGAGGACTTCCCCGGCGACGACGAGCAGCCCCCCGTCGCCGCGGTCCCCGCGCGTAAAGACGAGCAGCCCCCCGTCGCCGCGGTCCCCGCGCGTAAAGACAACAGCGACGACGACGAGGGCGCCGGTCGTGCGTGAGGTCGTCTTCACCGCCGCCGTTCGAACGCCCATCGCACGCATCCGCGGCGGGCTGTCGGGTGTGCGGCCGGATGATCTCGCCGCGATGGTCATCGCCGAGGTCCTTCGCCGCGGCGAGGTGAACGGCGACGACGTCGACGAGGTCATCCTCGGCTGCGCGAACCAAGCGGGTGAAGACAACCGCAACGTGGCCCGCATGGCGACGCTCCTCGCCGGACTCCCGCAGTCCGTCCCCGCCATGACCATCAACCGCCTCTGCGCGTCCGGGCTCTCCGCCGTCAACACCGCGGCGCGGCTCATCGCGTGCGGAGACGCGGAGATCGTCATCGCCGGTGGCGTCGAGTCCATGAGCCGCGCGCCGTGGGTCATGCCCAAGGCCGACGGCCCCTTCCCCACCGGGAACGTCACGGTCTACGACTCGTCTTTGGGCTGGCGATTCCCCAACCCCGCCCTGGAGCGACTCTTTCCGCTCGAGGCCATGGGCGAGACGGCCGAGAACCTCGTCGAACGGTACGAACTCAGCCGGTCAGACCAGGACGCCTTCGCCCTGCGGAGCCACCGCAACGCCGTCGCCGCCGAGGCCAACTCCGCGTTCGCCACCGAGCGCATGGAGCTTCGCCTCCCTCAAAAGAAGGGTGAGCCCCTCGTCGTTCGGCAAGACGAAGGCCCCCGCGCCGATACCACCCTCGAGACGCTCGCGAAGCTCCAGCCAGCGTTCCGCAAGGGCGGCTCGGTCACGGCCGGTAACAGCAGCACGTTGAACGACGGCGCCTCCGCGTTGATCCTCATGTCCGCCGAGAAGGCCCGCAGCCTCGGACGTGTGCCCCTCGGCCGGTGGGTAGCCGCCGCCGATGCCGGGGTTGATCCGAGAGTCATGGGCATAGGTCCGGTGCCCGCCGTGCGTAAGGCCCTCGCCCGCGCCCAACTCGGCGTCGACGCCATCAAGCTCTGGGAGCTCAACGAGGCCTTCGCCGCGCAGTCGCTCGCGGTCATCCGCGACCTCGAGCTCGACGTCGATCGCGTCAACGTTAACGGCGGCGCCATCGCCCTCGGACACCCCCTGGGCTCCTCGGGATCGCGCCTGCTCGTCACGCTGCTCAACGCCTTGAAGCTCCGTGGCGGCGGGCTCGGTCTGGCCACGCTCTGCGTCGGTGTGGGTCAAGGGGTCGCGACAGTCGTCGAAGCAGACGTATGAGCCGCGAATGTGTCCGCTGCGGACGGCTCCCGGAGAGCGACGCCGATCGCGTCTGCGCCACCTGCGGCGACCGACTGTACTTGGGCGCGACCGAACGCCTGTTCGCGCGTAAGGATCCAGCCATCGGCACGATCTTGGCCGGTCGCTTCGGCCTCTGCCGGATCATCGCGACCGGGGGCATGGGCGTCGTCTACGAGGCCATCCAGTTGCCCATCGAGCGGCGCGTCGCCGTCAAGGTCCTGCGCCGGGAGCTGCTCGCCGGCCACGACGATCTCGACGTCCTGCTGGGGCGCTTTCGCCGCGAGGCCAAGATCGTCAGCGAGCTCGCCCACCCCAACGTCGTGGTTCTCCACGACTTCGGCGAGGTCGGGGACGGCAACCTCTTCATGGCCTTCGAGCTCATCGACGGACAGACCTTGCAGGACGCCATGCGGAGCGGCCCCCTCCCGGCGTCACGGGTGCTGCGACTGGGCATCCAGATGGCCGCGGGGCTCGAGGCGGCCCACCGGCACGGCGTCGTACACCGCGATCTCAAGCCCGGCAACGTGATGCTCATCGACACGCCCGATGGCGAGATGGTCAAGCTGGTTGACTTTGGGATCGCGGGCCTGCGGGACGTGCCCGGGGCAGCCGACCTCGATCTGACCATCAGCGGCAAGCTCACGGGGACCCCCCGGTACATGAGCCCCGAGCAGATTCGCGGTGAGCGGGTCGATGCGCGCGCCGACATCTACAGCCTGGGTCTCATCCTCTATGAGCTGCTCGCGGGCCGACCGGCTTTCGACGGCACCTCCCCCCTCGGCGTCATGGCGGCGCAGCTCAATGAACAGGCGCGGCCGCTGCGGGACCTCATGGGCACAAGACCCCTACCCCCGGAGCTCGAGGAGCTCGTCACGCGGTCGATCCTGAAGGACAAGACCACCCGTTTCCCTCGCGCGCTCGACGTGCGGCGCGGCCTCGAAGCCATCGTGCGGCGCGGCGAGTTCGGGGCGTTGTGGGCGGAGACCGGGGATGATCCTTCCACGATCTTCGCGATCCTCCGGCGCCATGAGACCCCGCTGATCGAGACGGTCGTCGAGGACATCCGACGCACGGTCCCCTCCTACCGGGTTCAGCCCCGGGCCGGTGTCGTGCATCGCCTTCAGATGTTCTTCCGCTGGAGCGCGCAGCTCGAGCCCTCGGACGCCGAGCTCATGGTCTTTCTCAAGCAGATCTGGGGCTCGGGGGTGATGCCCGAGATGGTGCTGCCGGACCTCCTTTCGGCCTTCGGCTGCGTCTTGCCGGCTCTACGAAACCTCGTCGCCACCCTCGATCCGTTGGAGGGCGACGCGCTGGCCCGCAACTGGACGCTCCTGGAGCGACACTTCTGGATGCTCGTGCGCGTCGTCGTCGCCGGGTATGAGGCGGCCGTAACGGAGGTCTCGACAGACACGTTTGCCGACGCGACTCTGGGTGCGGTGTCGATGGCGACGGCGCCGCGCGTGACGATCCCGCGACAGGTCCTGGGCGACACGACGCCGCGGGTCAAACCCGAGTCGGCAGACTTCTTCGAGAACGTGATGGCGAGCATGCCCACGGGCGTCCTGGTCATCGACACTGAGACCCTCACGATCCGCGCGGCCAACCCCGCCGTGGAGCGCATCTTCGATGTGGCCGCCCGTTCGCTCGTCGGCCGCCACGTGCTCGACGTCTATCGCACGCTGCGCGACATCGACGTGCCCGCGCTCCTCGCGGAGCTGCAATCCGAACAGCGACTGTCGCCCAAGAAGGTCCGCCTGCGACCCGGCGAGGCCCGCGAGCGATGGATCGTGCTGCGCGGCGGCGCGTACCTGGACGCCGATCGCCAAGCACGGGGCGTGACGCTTCTTGTGGACGACGTGACGGAGCGGGAGTTTCTCGTCGACAGCCTTCGCCGCTATCTCGGACCCGACGTGGCCGCCGATCTCATCACGACCAAACGCGGCCTCTCCCTGACCGGCCAGCGGATGCCGATCACCGTCTTGTTCGTGGGGCTCGTCGGCGAAGGTGGTCCCGGCACGCCGCCGAACCTCGGTCTCGACGGCTCACCCGAGGTGGCGGTCGGCCTGCTCAATCGGTACTTCGGCGCGGTGCTCTCGGCGGTGACGGAGAATCGCGGCCTCGTCGACGCGTTCGTCAAAGACACGGTCATGGCCCTCTTCGGCGCCCCCTTCGGACACGAGGACGACCCCTATTCGGCCGTCCTCGCGGCCCGCGACCTGCTCGAGCGCGTGGCCAGACTCGACGCGGAGCTTCAGGCCGCAGGTCTACCGCTCTTGCGCGCCTCGGTCGGGATCGCCACCGGTGAGGCCATCGTCGGCAACGTCGGCAGCCTCGAACGCCTCAACTATACGGCGGTCGGCGAGGTCGTCTATCGCGCCGACCGACTGCGTTTCAGTGCCCCGGCGATGTCCTGCGTCCTCGATGAGGCGACCGCTCGCGGCCTTGCGGGTCGCCTCAAGGTTGAGCCCATCGCCGGAGGGGAATCCACCGCCTATGTGCTCACTTCGGGTCGGCCGGTTTGACCCAGAGGTGCTTGGTGCGGAGGCAGTCCGCGCGCTCCCGGCCGTAACGAAGCTCGAACGGCACATAGAGCAGGCAGGAGCCCGAGTGGCAGACTTTCTGGCAGGTCGTATAGGACTTCTCGTGGTTGATGGCGTTCGACAAGCCGGTCGCCGGGCTGATGACGCGGTCGTAGGTCTTGCCCTTGCCGCCCCCCTCCTCGGAGAGGCTGTGCAGGCTCGTGAGGAGGCCCTGAGGCACGCCCTTGCGCCACATCCCTCGCTTGTCCGCGATGGCCTCGCGCTGAAGGGCGAGGATCTGCGGATCGACCGGCGGCTCGAGCGCGTAGACGTGCCCAAAGCCCTCACGCACCATCGCTTCGACCAGGTCGTTGCAGAGGACCAGCATCCGACCGTAGTGGTCCTTCTTGCCGCCCCAAACGCAGCTCCAGACGCGCGTCCGGGTGAACCGCGTGGCGTCCTTCGTCACCTGAAAGAGCTCGAGAGCCGACCAGCCGCCCCACTCATGCACCGGGCCGTAGCTCTCCAAGGAGTTGTAGCCGCCGAGCCGCACGCGCTGGCGTTCGTACTTGCCTGCGAGGAAGCCGAAGCTGTCTCCGTCGTTCCAGGAGACCGGCACGCGCTCGCCGTCGATGATCACGGCGGACGGCGGCATGGCGAACCCGCCAGCCTTGGGCTCAGCGAACGCCGGCAGCGCAGTGAGAAACAGCGCTGCAAGGATTGCGACGAAGGGCTTGAAGGGGGCGAGCACGGGCGGAGTATGCCGCGAGCTTGGGCCGGTGTATACGCAGCGGCGAAGGCCATGGCATGACCCCAATCGACGCAGCGCGAGCGGCCCGGCGAAACCGGCTGCGGTGGGCCTTGGTCTTGGTGGCGCTCGCCGCCGTCGGCGTGGCTATCCTGCTGAACTCGGGCCGGCCGGCGCCCGTAGCCAACCGCGTGCTCGTCGCCATCGAGCTCGACGGGATGTGGTTTCGAGGCTCGGCGCCCGCGCTGGACTTGGCTCGCTCGCTGTCGGTGCAGCTCGACGCGCTCGGCTTCGACGCTTTGGGACCCGGCGACGACGAGCTCGCGGTGGCCCTGCGCTCGGCCTCCAACTTGGACGAGGCGGCGTCGTCACTCGGCGCGGCGTTCATCGTCACGGGTCATTTTCAGACGACGCCCGTCGAGTCGGCAGGCGAGGGCGGCTACACCGAGCTTCACGCCTCGGGAGAGATCGTCCTCCGGCACGCAGACGGATCAACCGTCAAGAGCCCGACACTGACCGTCTGGACGGGCGCGACGTCTTCGGCGGACGCGAGTCGCGATCTCGTCGGTCGCCCAGCCGATCGCGTCGGCGGTCGCCTCGGGGACCGGGTCTTCGACGCGGTCTGGCCCCTGCTCTCCCTACACCCCTCCCTCTTCAAGGCCTTCGCTCCGTCACCCTCGATGGACGAAGCCGAGGCGCGCCTCCATCTGGCGTTGTCGCCGGCCCGGGTTTTCTTCGAGGCCCGCGCCGAGAAGCTGGCCTTGGTCAAGACACTTTACGATCGGTCGCGAAGAGCCCGCGCGGCAGACGACGTCGGACCACGCCGAGTCGAGCTCTTCGGCAGTGGCGCCACGAGAGATGGCCTCTGCGCGCGGGGCAAAGGTGGCCTCCTCGTCAAGACCGCCGGACTGCTGCCGCTCGTCTCCCCGAAGGACCTGGGACTTGAGGCCGCCGTGGACCTCGAGACCCTCGTCTGGCAGGCGTCGGACGGGGTACGCACCCTTCTGTTTACCGGCATCGATCTCCAAGGCTATGCCACGGCTAACGCCAACGGCGACGTCGCCTTGACCGAAGACCTCGCCGGATGGGCGAGCGGCCTGTCGTTCATTGGCGCCGGTCTTGGCGATAACGGCCAGGCCGAGTCTGTGCGCGTGACCCCCTCAGGCGGCTTCTCGAGCCTTCGGTTGTCCCACGATGGGAAGTTGCTCGCGACCCTGAGCGAGCCCTGCCGAGGGTGCGCCGCGAGGCTCGTTTTGCTCTCCACGGCCGATGGGCAAGTCCGCTTCGAGGCCGAGCCGGAGGGTGGCGAGTTCACCGGGCTCGCCTTTCTGAGCGCGACCCAACTCCTCATCGGACATACACGAGGGCCCCTTCTAGACGGTGGCGGCGTCTTTGCGAGCGAGGCGTCGGGCACCTCGCTCTTTACGCTCGACCTCTCGGACACGCCCCCGACCGTGACCCCCCTGCGGGAAGCCTCCGGTGACGAGACGCTGGAGCGGCTCACGGTCAGCGATGACGGGACCTTGCTCGCCGCGGTGACAGAGCGTCCGGGCAAAGACGGCCTGCTTGTCTTCAACCTCAAGTCGAGCCAGGTCCAACGCTTCGAGGACCACGACTTCGACAGCCCCAACTTCTCGCCGGACGGGCGGGCGCTCGCCGTGACCATCGTCGACGAGCAGGGCGGCGATCTCGAGGTCGCCAAGCTCAACCTCGACGACGGCCGGCTCGAGATCCTCACTCAAAATACCCGAGAGGATCGATACCCGCTCTACGACCCCGAGGGCGCGTACATCGCCTTCGAGACCGTCGTGGCCGATCCCGTCTTCCCCTCGCGCTCGCTCACCGCCATCGCCCGCGTGAGGGTCGAGTGAGGGTCGGGGCAGACCCCGCCGTCACTCCTTCCAGAGCATCTTCCACGGATGGCGCTTCAGATCCCGGAGCATCTCCTTGAGGTCGTCGTAGATCTCCTGATCGACGATGAGCTGCCCGATCGTGCCGCGGCCGGTGCCGATGCCTTGGGTGATCGCCGCCGCGTCGCGCATGACGACCCGCGCGCTCTGCGTGATGGGCAGGAGGTTCGAAAGCGCGCCGTCAATCGCCTCACGGTTTGAGACGACCACGTCGCGCGCCACGGACGCGGTCTCGTCGACCGTCGCGAGCGTCTTCTTGACCGAGGCCACGAGCGGTCTCGACTCCTCGGCGAAGACGCCGCTCACCGTCTTGACGTTGCCGACGATCGCCGAGACGTTCTCCGCGGAGCCGACGCCCTGACGAAGGTACCCGACGAGCTGTGAGGCGTCCGCGGTCGTCGTCTCGACGTTCACGGCGATGCGATCGAGGCGTGCGCGGTGATCGACCAGGATCCCGTCGACGTTCTGGCTGAGCTTGGTCAAGGACGTCACGAGGTTGCCGATGCTCACGCCCTCTCCTCCCTCGCCGCCCAAGGCCGTCTCGACCTTGCCGAGGATGTTGCTCGCCTTGGCGAAGAGCAGATCGATGCGCGCCGGATCTTTGCCCCGGATGTACGCGCCATCCCTCCAGGCCTCGGAGGCCGCCGAGCCCGGCACGATCTCGAGGTACTTCTCCCCGAGCACGCCCTGGGTGGTGATGTAGAACTCCGAGTCCTGGCGCACGGCCTGGGCCATCTTCTCGTCGACTGAGACGCGCAGGCGGACGTTGATGTTCTCGGCGTCCAAGCCGGTCGCGCGACTCTTTCGAGCGTCGCGGGCCACCAGAAACTCGACGTCCTCGACCCGTCCCGCCCTCACGCCGGCCACCTTGACCGGGGCCCCTCTCAAGATGGATCCCGAGTCCGTGACCTCGATGAAGTAGGTCCGCTGAGCCCCGACCGAGAACGTCCCGAGCAGGAAGATGAAGGCCACGAGCAGGACGAGCGATACCAGGATCAGCGCCCCAACCTTTACCTGAAGACTGCGCTCGGTCACGAAGAGGGCTCCTTGCGTTCAGAGTTCCATCGGGCCTTCGGCGTGGCCCCCGACAAACTGGGCGACGATGGGGTCGTGCGTCTCTCGAAACTGCTCCGGCGAGCCGTCCTTGAGCACCTTGCCCTGATACAGCATGACGATACGGTCCGCGATGCCGAAGATGCTCCGCAGATCGTGGCTGACCACGATGCTCGTCACGCCCGTCTCGTCTTTCAGCTCGCGGATCAGGCGATCGACCCGCACCGCGTTGACGGGGTCGAGGCCGGTCGTCGGCTCATCAAAGACGAGATACTTGGGTGATAAGGCCAGCGCCCGAGCGATCGCCACCCGCTTGCGGAGGCCGTCGCCCACCTCGGCGGGGTACCGATCGGAGAGGTGCTCCAAGTGAACGAGGCGCAGCTTCTCCCGCGCCGCGTCGAGCGAGTCGGTCCGGCTCAGCCCGCGATGTTTCCGGATCGGCAAGGCCACGTTCTCGAGCAGGCTCATGCTGTCGAAGAGCGTGCTGTGCTGGAAGACCATCGCGCACTGGAGGCGCAGGTCATAGAAGTCCTGTTCCTGGTAGTCGGTGATGTCCTTGCCCTCGAAGAAGATGCGGCCGGAGTCCTGGCGAACCAGACCGACAAGGTGCTTGACCAATACGCTCTTGCCCGCGCCGCTCTTGCCGATAATGAAGGTGATTTCCCCCGTATTCACCGTGATCGAGACGCCGTCGAGCACTCGGTTTTGACCGAAGGACTTGAAGATGGAGTCGAAGACGATCATGGGCCAGTCCCCAGCGAGATCTTCAGCGCGAAGGCCGCCCCGCCGATGAGCAGGTCGAGGGCGATGACGGCGAGGCTGGCATTGACGACGGCTTGTGTGGTCGCGGCCCCGACGCCTTCGCTGCCGCCGCGCGCCGACAGCCCGCTGTGGCCGGCGATGACCGGGATGACCATGCCGAAGACCACGGCCTTCAACCCGCCCTCGATGAGGTCTCCGCTCTTGGTCATATCAAAGTTAACATAGGTGTTGGGGTTCGTGTGGAACGACGCATAGGTCACGTACATCCCGCAGACATAAGCCGACGCCGTCCCGATGACCCACAGGACCGGGACCATCAGCGTGCAGGCGATGAAACGGGGCTTGACGAGGTAGTCGACCGGCTGGGCTCGACACATCCGCAAGGCGTCGACCTGCTCGGTGACCTGCATGCTCCCAATCTCCGCAGCGATGCCCGTCCCGACCCGAATGGCCACCATCAGCCCACACAAGGTCGGGCCGAGCTGACGGACGAGGATCGGCAAGGTCGCGGCCCCGAGCAGCGAGGTGTCGCCAAAGAGCCGCTGGGCTTGAAAGCCCGTCTGAAAGTTCAGGATCGCGCCCAGAAAACCCATCGTCACGAGGATAAAAAACACGCTCCGATTGCCGACCTCGTAGAGTTGCTGGCCGATCTCTCGCATGGGCCAGGGCGCGCGAACGCAGTAGTACAGCGTCAGCCGGAGCACCTCGAGGGTGCCTCTGAACTCGCTGTAGATGAATCGGAGCATGGAGCGGTGGGCCTCTTACCTCAGTAAGTACGTGATGAAGTAGTCGAGCACGAAGATGCTCACGGCGGAGGCCACGACGCAGGCGTTGACCGCGCGGCCGACCCCCATCGCGCCGCCCTTGACGTTGAGGCCGAAGTGGCAGCTCACGATCCCGATGGAACCACCGAAGGCCGCCGACTTGCAGACGCCGTTGAAGAAGTCGGTCAACGTCACGTACTCGACGAAGCTGTTCCAGAAGACATAGGGGTCAACGCCAATGAGCAGCCAGCTCGTGCCGATCCCGCCGGCGAGCGCGAAGACGTCTCCGACCACGTTGAGCAGGGTCATCATCACGACCATCGCCAGGATGCGGGGCAAGACGAGGTAGTTGATTGGGTTGATCGCCAGCGCGCGGAGGGCGTCGATCTGCTCGGTGACCTGCATCGTGCCAAGCTCGGCGGTGTTGTTCGCGCCGACGCGCCCGGAGAACATCAGCCCGATGAGCAAGGGACCGATCTCTCGGAAGACGCTGTAGCCAAAGGCCCAGCCGATGATCTCGAACGCCCGGAACTTCATCACGTTGGGGCCCGCCTGGATGACCGCGATCGCCCCGGAAAAAGCGGCGGTTGTCGCCACGATCGGCAGGGACTTCACCCCGACCCGATAGAAGATCCGCCAGGTCTCGTAGGCGTCAAGGCGCGGTCGTCGCGCGGCGCGGAGCACGACGAGCCCAAAAAGAAAGAGGCCGCCTGTCACCTCGGAGAGCCCGATGAGGAAGGCCCCGAGCCGCGCGGCCAGCCCGCTCATGAGATGCCCTCGCCGGTGAAGAACGCCCGGACTATGGGGTTGTCCGAGACGTCGGCCAAAGCGGCCGCGCCCTGAAAGACGACCTTCCCCTGATCGAGCATGACAAACTGATCGCAGATCGGGCGGAGGTAGTCGACCTCGTGGCTGACGATGATCGCGGTCGCGGCGTTCTCCGTCTGGAGGGCCTTGAGCAAGGCGAAGATGCGGTTGGTCGTGACCGGATCGAGCCCCGCCGTCGGGTCGTCACAGAGCATGATCGCCGGGTCATGGATCATGGCGCGGGCGAGGCAGACCCGCTTCTTCATGCCGCCGGACAGCTCCCCGGGCAGCCGGTCTTCGATGCCCGGCAGGCCCACCTGAGAGAGCCTCAAGACGACGCGCGCCGCGACCTCGTCGGGGGACAAGGTGCCGAGCTGCGTCAGCGGGAAGCCGATGTTCGCGCCCACGTTCATGAAGTCGAAGAGCGCGTAGTTCTGGAAGACCATGCCGATCCGCGAGCGCACGGCCATCAACGCGGTCTCGCTCAGGGCTGTGACCTCGTGTTCGCCCACTGTGACGCGGCCGCCGTCGACGGGTATGAGGCCGCAGATGGCCTTCAAGATGAGGCTCTTGCCGGAGCCGCCCGCGCCGACGAGGCCGAGCGTCTGACCCGTTTGCACCTCGAAGGACACGTCGTCGAGGGCGGGGTGTGCGCCGAAGCGCCGATTTACGGACTCGAGGCGGATCACATCTCGCCCCGAACAAAAGGATCGGCGAGCGGCGAGCGGATCTTGTGTTCATCGGGAGACATGGCGGGTCCCGTGCCCGCGAGGAACGCCCGGGCAGCGGTCGCGTGGCGGGAGTCCGCGCGCTCGGTGAGCAGATCGGTCGCGGCGGCGCGCGCGCCTTCAACGTCGCCTTGGGCGAATCGAGCGGCGCAGAGGCCCCAGTAGGCGTCGTCGCGCAGGACGCTTGATCCGAAATCAAGGAGAAGGTCGCGATACGCGCGCTCGGCCCGCTCGAAGTCCCGCAGTCCATGAAACGCCACCGCGCCCGCGGCCGCAGAAGCGTCATCGAGCCTGCGGCTGCGATAGCTCCCGAAGAGCGAGTCCTGCTCATGCCGAAAGTCGAGCTGTGCCTCGTAGACCAGGATCGCCTCGCGATACCGCCCCTGCCGCCGCTCAATGGACGCCAGGAGCCAGAGCGCGTCGTCGACGAGCGGGCGAAGGAAGTAGCGTCCGACGAACTGGTGCAAGACGACCCGCGCGGCGCCGAGGTCCCCGAGCCGGTAGACGAGCACGTATGCCTTCCAGAACAAGGCGTTGTCGGCGACCGATGAGTCGGGGTGGGCCTCGGCAAACGTTCCCAGGAAGTCGACGACCTCCCGATCGAGCTTGACGTCGACCTCGTTGGATGAAGTGCGGCGAATTGCCAGATCCTTGCACGCCCGATCGGCCGCCCCAGTCTCGGGGAACTGAAGGACGACCTCTCGCAACATCGCATAAGCCCCGCTCGCATCGGCCCGTCGTTCGAGCTTCAGACGGGCGAGGCGATACCGGGCGAGCGCCGTGCGATCGGGCACGTTGAAGCGCTCGACCTCGGCGTAGGCGGCCTCGGCCTCGTCGAGCTGAAGGGCGCGCTCCCGAAGCTCGGCCACGCGGTATTGCGACAGCGCGGCCTCCGCGGGCGCGACGTGCTGACGCTGCCCGATAATCGCGACGAAACGTCGCTCCGCTTCGTCGTCCCGCCGCTCGCTGAAGGCCCGCTCCGCGAGCGCGTAGTCCTGGTCTCGGGCCTGGCGATCAGCGCGCTCCGATGAAGCGCCCCCGCAGGCGACGAGCAGGCTGGCCCCAAAGGCGAGGCTGGTAGCCAACTTCACCGCCCGAGCACACGGGCGAAGGCAGACACCGCGCGCTCGATGTCGGCATCCCCGACGTCGAGGTGCGTGACGAGGCGAATCGCCCGAGCACCGAAGGGCAAGGCGCGGACCTCCTCGGACACCGCCGCGCAGAGAGCCGCGGGCTCGGGGGCCTCGAGGGCGAGTCGGGCGATGACGATGTTGGTCTCCACCGAGGTCGGGTCGAGCACGAGCCCCGGCAAGCTGGACAACGCGAGGGCCAGGTCTTGGGCGCGGCGATGGTCATCGCCCAAGCGCGAGAGGTTGTGCTCGAGCGCGTAGAGGCCCGCGGCGGCCAGGATGCCGGCTTGCCTCATGCCGCCGCCGAGCATCTTCCGATACCGATGGGCCCTCCGCACAAACGCGACGGACCCGCAGAGCATCGAGCCGACCGGCGCGCCGAGGCCCTTGGAGAGGCAGAACGAGACCGAGTCGACCGAGGCCCCAAAACGTGAGGCCGAGACTCCGGCGGCGTGGGCGGCGTTGAAGAGGCGGGCGCCATCTAGATGGACCGCGAGGTCGTGGACGCGGGCCTGGGCCACGACCGCGTCGAAGGCGGGCAGAGGCCAGACCTTGCCGCCGCCGCGGTTGTGGGTGTTCTCCAGCATGACGAGGCGCGTCGGAGGCAGGTGCCCCGACGCGTCGTGGGGCTTTACGGCCTCGCTCAACTCCTCGGCCGAGAACAAGCCGCCGCGACCGATGACCGACATCTGCACGCCGCCAAGGGCCGCCGCGCCGCCCCCTTCGTAGAAGACGCTGTGCGCCCCTTCGCCGACGAGCACATCGTCCCCGGGGCGGCAGTGGCTCAGGATCGCCAACTGATTACCCATGGTGCCCGACGGCACGAAGAGCGCGGCCTCCTGACCGACGAGGGCGGCGGCTCGCTCCTGGAGGGCGATGACGGTGGGGTCGTCCCCGAAGACGTCGTCGCCGACCTCAGCCTCGAACATGGCCTGACGCATCGCCAAAGACGGGCGGGTGACGGTGTCGGAGCGAAAGTCGGACGCGGCGAGTCTGGTCACAGCCAATAACCTCAGAAAGAGAACGACAAGATGAGCTCGGGCAAGACCTGCGTGCAGTCCCTCTTGCAGCCCCGAACGGCCGTCTCATAGAGCACGCCGCCGCCAAAAAATGAGCCGCCCTCGGAGACCCAAAACGCCCCGGCCCGACCCCCGAGCGAGTCGAGGTCGTCATGCGAGCCGCCGACGAAGGTGTGCCGGTACAGAGCCCCGACGTACGGCTTCAGGACCGGCACGAAGTACAAGACGTACCGGACGTTCGGCGAGAACTTCGAGATGCTGGGGTCCGACGCGAACCAGTACTCGCCCTCAGCCCCGACCTCGAGCCCGTCGATCAGGTAATAGCCCAAGCCCGCGCCGCCAATGAACAAGGACTCACCGTTGACCTCCGCGAAGCCCGCGATGAGCGAGAGCCGCACGCTGCCTTGGGCGAAGGGTCCCGCGTCGTCTTGAGCGGCCGCGCCGACGGGCAGCAAGAGGAGGGCAACGAGGAGCGCCTGAATGAGCGAGTTCATGGGAGCCTCCGTGCGCGAGAGCCGCTCCTTTACAGCACCGCGTGTGAGCGGCACAACAGCCGCTTGCCTTGGCCTTTACAGCCCCCCGATCGGGGACTACAAGGCAGCGCCATGATCCGCATGGAGAACGTCGCCAAACGGTATCGGACCGCCGCGCATGGCGAGGTGGCCCTGCGCGGGATTGACCTGTCCATCGAGGCCGGCGAGCTCTGCGCGATCGTGGGTACGTCGGGGTCGGGCAAGACGACGCTGCTCAACCTCATGGGCGGCCTTGACCGCGGCTACACCGGCTCGGTGACCGTCGACGGCCAGGACCTGCGCTCCCTGACGGACACGCAGCTCTCGGACTTTCGCAATCGCAGAATCGGCTTCGTCTTCCAGCACTTCAGCCTGCTTGACCACCTCACCGCCCTGCAGAACGTCCTGCTTCCGTACCATTTCCTCCGAGGCCAGAGCCCCTTCGGCGATCACGGCGACCAGGGGGCGAGCGCTCGGGCGCGGCAAGCCCTCGACCAGGTCGGCCTGAGCCATAAATACGACGAGCGACCGGCCACGCTCAGCGGCGGTCAGAAGCAGCGGATCGCCATCGCTCGGGCCTTGTTTTTCTCACCCCGCATCCTGCTCTGCGATGAGCCCACGGGCTCCCTCGATACGAAGACCGGCCAGCAGATCATCGACATCTTCCGCGAGCTGAACACGCAGGGCTATACGGTCGTCATCATCACGCATGAGAGCCGCGTCTCGACGGCCGCCAGACGCGTCATTCGCATCGAAGACGGTCGCATCACGGCTGACGCCGCGTCCGAGGCCGCATGAGGTTCAAGGCCCTCACGACGCTCGTCTCGCAGAACGTGGGCCGCTCGAAGAAGAACTTCATCATGAGCGGCTTCGGCATCGTGATCGGGGTCGCGACCTTCGTCTTCTTCATCGGCCTGGGCCAGGGCATAAAGTCGGTCGTGCTCGGCAAGATCTTCATCGCCCACCAGCTCGAGATCGTGCGCCGCACCTTCGACACGGGGCTGACCCAGTCGGACTCCTTTTTTGGCATCGGCGGCACCCGCGCCCTCGACGATCAAGTCGCCAACGAGCTCTTGAGTCTGCCCGGCGTCAAGGCCGTATACCCCAAGATGAAGTTCACGTTTCCGACCCGAGGTTGGGGAGGCAAACGGTTCTTCGGCAAGGACGTCTGGGCGGAGATCATCGCCGACGGCATCGATCCCTCGCTCGTCGCCGGGGACCTCTCCGATCCGTCGATCTTTCGCGACGTGGACGCCAAACAGACCTGTGCTGCATCGAGCGAGTGCCCCACGGGTCGAAGCTGCGAAGGCGGTCAGTGCGTCGGGCTGAACTGCACCTTCGTCGACGGCGAGGCGCCGAGCACCTGCCCGGGCGACAGCTACTGCGCCGAAGATACGAGCCGCTGCGAGCTGCCCGTCCCGGCGATGGTCAGCTACAACCTCCTCGAGCTGTACAACGGAAGCGTGGCCGCCGCGCTCGGTGGGAACGGCGGCAAGTTCCCGCGCATCTCGAAGCACTTGATCACCGGCTTCCAGGTCAACGTGACCTTCGGCAAGTCGTTCCTCGGCAAGGCGCAGAAGGGCGAGCCGCTCACCCGGAAGCTGAAGCTCGTCGGCTTCTCGGACCGGGCGATCACCGTCGGCGTCACACTGCCCCTCGAGTATGTGCGGCGGCTGAATCAGCGCTTCAGCGGAGACGACGCGGCGTCGACCTACCACTCCATGCTGCTCGAGGTCTCCGACCAAGGTGCCGTGCCCGCGGTCGCCAAAGCCGTGAAGAACGCCGGCTTCGACATGGCCGACAAGACCGAGCGCGCCGAGCAGGCCGGCATGCTCATCAACATCATCACGCTCGTCTTCTCGCTCATCAGCGTGATCATCGTCGGCATCGCCGCGGTGAACATCAGCCACACGTTCTACATGATCATCTTCCAGCGGCGGCGCGAGATCGGGGTCCTGCGGGCGGTCGGGGCGAGCCGCGCAGACATCCGCGCCCTCATCCTCGGGGAGGCCGCGCTCATCGGCCTGCTCGGCGGCGCGCTCGGGGCGGCTCTCGGCTTCGGCGCGGCACAAGCCGCCGATCTGCTGAGCGCGGGCCTGCCCGACTTCCCATACAAGCCCGACACGTTCTTCTACTTCCCCGTCTGGCTGTGGCCGGTCGCCATCGGGTTCGCGGTGGTCTTCTGCTTCTTCGGGGCGTTCTTCCCGGCACACGCAGCCGCGCGTCTTGAGCCGGCAGAGGCGCTCTCGAACTGACTGGGCGTTCGGTGCCGGGGCCGGGGTTCTGGTCTGGTGCCAACCACCTGCGCGAGCACGAGGCGCTCTGGGGTCGACTGGCGTCGATCGTCCTCGCCGCTGAACGGGAGGTTTTCGGCCCGGGTCTAGGGATCACGGTGGATGTGCTCCCGCAGGCTTGGTCGAACAGACCGGCCGGGTACACGTTGGCCTTTCACCGCAACCGCGAACGACAACTCGGTCAGTTCCCCTTGGACGGATCTTCGCTCGGCTGGGGGGCGTCCTCATCGAAGGCCGGGGTCGAGCTGGCGCCCGCGGTTGAGCTCGCTCCGGCTACCGGGAGGGGCGGGCGCAGCTGCGGTTTCGGAGGCACGGGCAGGAGCCCGCTCACGGAGGCGGGCGCGTCGACTTGGGTGGCCTCCCAGCGCCCGTTGGAATCGAAGATCAGCGGCGGAATCGTGCAGGCGGCGTCATTCCATCGCCAGTGGACCTGGACCCAGACCCGACGATTCTCGTCCGCCTCGGGAGAGACGCCGTCCTTGGGCCGCCGGTCGCCATAGCCCGCTACGGACACCCGACTGTTCCAGAGCGCCAGGGATGTGGCCGAAAGGTTGCTGATCATGACCCGCTCCGTCTCGATCGCTCGAAGCGCCGACAGGTCGAGGTTGTCCTTGAACGCGCAGTTCTGGGACGCCGAGACGAGTTGGGCATCGGCGTGGGCTTGAATCTGGACGTCCAGGCATGGGCTGCCTTTCATCGGGATGTTCGTCGTTTTTCTTCCGCCCGGGCTTTCGAGGACTTCAGAGAGGATCAGCCCCAGGCGCAGGAGGCAGTCGTGGGCCCCAACGACCGGTTTGGTGTCCGCGCTCTTGAAGAGGCTCTGCCCGAACTCCAGGCGAATCATCCCGGGGGCTAGATGGACGATGGTCGGGGAGAACTCGGCATCGCACGCGGCGGGAGGCGGCGGCCGCAGAGGCCACACAGACTGGCTCAGGCACTCCGGGGCCTGACCCTCGGCACCGTCCTCACACCGTCGCGTCATGG
>SHZC01000093.1 GCA_009692505.1 Myxococcales bacterium | reverse complement strand
GTCGGACCGGTCCATCGCCGTGGGCCTCAACGATGTAGCCGCTGAAGTGGTCACCGCTCAGGGTGACCTCGCGGTCGGAAACCGTGATCGTCGTGCCGCCGAGGGTCGTGAACGTCGAGGGTCCGTCGCCCTGGTAGATCCTGAGTGTCAAGACACCTGGGTCATCGGCATAAGAGTCCACGTCGGCATCGGTCGCCGGTGAGAGCGTGTCCACGGTGTCCCTCAGGAGCGGCACGATGGCCCCTGCCCGGACGTAGAGGGCGATTCGGTCGTAGGGCACCTGTCGCTCGAACGCGGCCCCACCGGCCACGCCCTCCCCGGTGAACCAGTCGTACCACTCGCCCGGAGGCAGGTGGACCGTGACCATGCCCGTCTCATCGAAGACAGGGGCGACGAAGAGGCTGTCGCCCAAGAGGAACTCCGTCTTCGAGTGGACACCCAGCTCGGGGTAGGCGAACCCGAGCGGCCGGGTCACAGGGCGGCCCGTCTGGTGCGCGTCCTGATTGAAGGGGTCGCGATAGGCGTGAAGCCGAATATAGAGCCGGGCGAACTGCCGATAGACGTCGAGCACCTCCTCGTCGAAGCGGCTGACCGGCTCCTCGTCCCGGCCCGTCTCGTACTCGGCGAAGTCCCAGGGGTTGTGGTGCTTCGACCCGCCGGTCTGCAAGAGGCTGCCGAGCGCGCTGTACGCCGTCCACCGGAGGAAGACCGCCTTGCTCGCCCGCCCGTGGCGATAGCCGCCGGTGTCGCTGGCGAACCATGGATAACCGACCGTGCCGACAGACAGGCCGCCGCTGATGGCCGCGGGGAGCCCTCCGACGTGTCGGTTCTCCAGGTGCTCTTCGAAGCCATTGCAGAGGTCTCCCGGCCAGATGGTCGTGGTGTAGACTTGATCACCCGTGGTCCCGGCGCGCGAGAGGATGAAGCCCTGACCCTCTTGCGCCCCGACCAGCTCGGCGAAGGTCTGGTGGTAATACAAGGCGTAGCGGTGGTGCATGGTCCGCTCGGTCTCGCCGTTGTGAAAATTCCAGGGCAGCGCGGCCATGCCGATGCCGATCTGAACGTCCTCGCCGTAGTCGAGCTTGAAGCCCTGCGCGCCGAGCGTGATCGAGCGGCCGATGACGGTCTGATACCAGTCTCGAACCTCGCTCCGCGTGAGATCGAGGATGAAGGCGTCGAAGGGTCGAATCCAGCCCGCAGGGATGTCCGCGAAATAGTCGTTCTCGGTGGCGAAACTGAAGTCGTCCGTCGCGTCGGGGTGGATATAGGGCGCGGCCCAAAACGCCAGCCGAAGCCCCGCGGCGTGAAGGGCCGCGACCATGGCGGGGGGGTCGGGGAACTTCGCCGGATCGGGCACGTAGGTGTTCAGCGCGGTCGACCACGGTCGATCAATCCACAGACCCGACATGGGCAAGTCATGGTCCCGAATCGCGCGCACGTCCTCGAGGACCTCCGCCTGATCGCGGTTCTCATTGCGCCAGATCCACCCGCCAAACGCCCACTCCGCAGGGATGGCTGGCTGCCCGGTCATGTCGACGTAATGGGGCAAGACGTCCATGGGTCGCGTAGCACCGATGAGGGTGAAGGCCAGAGACTTCGCCTCGTAGGTGACCTGAACCAAGGCGGCATCACGCGCGGCGACATCGAAGTCTCCCGCGTGATGATCGTGGACGAGGAGACCCCACCCGGAGGTGCCGATGAGCAGCGGCACGGCGACGTGGTACTCCGCGTAGAGACCCTCGCTGTTGATGTCGACGCCGATGTGCATCGGGCGACGTTTGCCGCGATGGAAGGGCTGGTCGAAGAGCTCGCCGAGTCCGTAATACTGCTCGCCTTCCGGGGCGTCGAAGACCAGGCGGAGCTGGACTAAGGCACCGGAGTCTTCAGGCAGGACGGAGAGGCCGAAGCGCCCCTCCGCGTCGACCGAGGCGTGGAAAGCCGCCGAGAGATCACCGGCGACGACGCGGGTCGGGAGCCCGTCGGCGGAGCGATCATCGGTGAACTCGAACGTGCGCCACTCGAGCGGGTAGCTGCCGTCATGAGCGGGGTCGAAGAAGCGGGCGCGGTCGTTGGCGTGCTCGGGTGTCCGGGCGAAGGCGGCGGTGATGGCTCGAAGGTGGGCGAGGATCTGGCCGTCCCGAAGCAGCCGCACGGACAGGGGGGCCCCGCGGAGCTCGAGCTCGTACGGGGGGGAGCCGAGGCGGGTGATCAGAGTGCCGCCGGCAGGTGGCAGAGTGCCGTCGGCAGGTGGCAGAGTGCCGTCCACAGGGGGCGTCTCCAGATCGGGCTGCGCGTCCGGAGGCGAGGCACCGTCTTCGAGCGGGGCGAGGTCAACGGTCGGCCCGAGGTCAACGGTCGCCGCGTCCGTCTCCGGAGGGGAGCTCTGAACGTGGGACTCGCCACACGCCACGAGCAGGAGAATCGTCAAGCAGCTTGTCTTCATTATGGCGAGAACGATACCCATAACCGCCGCCGCGTTGAAGAGCCCTGCGCTATCGAGGGGCCTGTGCCAACTGGATAAGGGCGTCCGCGAGCAGATCACCCATCTTCGCGTAGCCGCCGCCGGTCAGGTGCACCATGTCCTTCTGCACGAGCGCGCGTTTGCGCCAAGCCCGCACGCTCCCGGCTCCGCCCATCGCCGATCGGGCGTCCCAAAACGCGCAGCCGTTTCTTGCGGCGGCTTCGCGTTGCACCCCGTAGAGGGCGTCGATGTTGACGGGCGGGCGTCGCCCCTTGAGCTGGTCGAAGGGCCCGGTGAGCAGGCAGTCGGCACCGGGCGCCGAGGCGCGGAGCAGGCGCAACGTCGTGTCGAGGTCGCGCGCATAGGTCGTCATGCTCAGGTTCCGATCGAAGAGCTCATTGGTCCCGTAGGAGATGAGCAAGAGCGAGGGCGACAACGCCGCGAAGACCGACTGAAAGGTCGTCGGGTCTTGGCGGAGCAGGCGCCGCCCCTGCGCGCCGTTGATGCCCAGCGCGTCGACGATGATGCCTTCGCCTCGGGTCAGATCGAAGCCCAAGAGCCGCACCTCGGCGGTGTTCGAACTCTCGGCGACGCGCAGGCGGATGTCGTGGCTCAGGTTCTCGACGTCGAGTCCAAAGACCGCCGGCTCGGCCCAGGGGCCACGGGTGCTGAAGCGCGCGCTCAGGCGGCCGTCGACGAGCACCTCGGCGCACGCGCCCATCGGCTGGCGGAGGTAGTGGACCTCGAGGCGCGAAAAGGTCCGGGCGACGGTGGTCTTTATGCCGGTGGCCACTCGGACGAACGCCCCGGATTCGCGTGAGGCCACACCACAGGTCGAAGGTCCGAGCAGGCCGTCGTCGAGGCCGTCTCGCAGGCCGTCGGTTCGCCAGTCACCCTGCTGCTCGGAGCGGACGTGCTGCTGTCCGAAGCTGGGCCAGGGTCGACCCGCCGAGATGTAGCCGCGCCCCCCGTCGCCGAACTGCGCCTGCAGGCGGGCACGAAGCTGGCCGGTCCAGAGGTCGGCGGCCACATGGGAGTCGCCGAGGTGGGTGATGCGAACGCGCCCGGTGGCGGGGGTCGCCGCCCGAGATTGGAGTACTGTGAGGAGCCTTGAGAGGTGTTCCTTTCCCTCGATCTCGACGCCCGCGAACTGGCCTTGGGCCGCGACTGATCCGGGGGCCAAACAGCTCACAGCGAGGGCGAATCCGAAGACCAGCGCGACTCCGTCAAGCGTCTTGACGATGGCTCGCCTCATCGGACGCTGCTCCCGACGTCGAGCAGGGTCACGGGACGACCACCACGCGTCCCGATGGGCTCACCGGCGATCCAGAGGCGCAGCGCCTGTCCGCTCTTGTCGGTGGCGTCGACGTCGTCGATGGCGATGGCCAGCGCCGGGACCGGACCCAAAAACGCGCGGGGGAAGGTCAGCTCAACGGTGAAGCCATCGTCCGTGGGCTTGACGAAATGCTGCACCTCTGCGGCGGCGAGGCCATCGGTCTGCAGGGTGCCCTGCGCGGTGAGCTCGAGGGACCCCTTCGGCGTGAGCAGACGGACCGCGTCGCCGACCATCATCGGCGGGGTATCCCAGACCCGGATGTTGACCGTGGCCCGCTCCCCTTCGAGCCGAACTCCGCTCGCCGCCCCAAGATCCTCCAGCCCCGCCCAAGCCCGACCGACCTCGACGAGCCCGCAGAGCGGCGCGCGCGGTCTCAGGAGGGCCGCATTCCAGTCGGCCGAGCCCACGGCGGACACGAGGGGCGCACCTAAAGCGCAGCCGACCGATGGACCAAACACGGCCGCCGCCCAAACTCGAAACGGATCGTCAAGCTCTTTTACGAAGTGCAGGCCGTCGAGGCTGGGCACCTCACCGAGCACCGTGAGACGACCGTCCCCCCGGTCCAGCGTGAGGATCCGCCGCTCGCAGGGTGCGTCGGCGTCCAGCGTGAGGTCAAAGGCTCGCGACGGTTCGGCCGTGCGCGGAAGCTCGTCGAGGAGCAAGCTCGTCGCGCCGTCCGGGGCCGCATACCGAAGAGCCCCCTCACCGGCCGACATCGAGACCTCGAGGGGCAGGAGCCTTGGCCCGCCTACGCAGCCTGTCGCATCGGGCAGAGCCAACGCCGACCTTGGCCTTGTTCCGTGCGATACGACGACCAGGGCCGCGCCCTCCGTGCTCCCGACCGCCTCGAAGCCGGGCACGCGAGCGCGCAAGTAAGTCATCGCCGGGCCCAGCGCCTTCGGGACGTCGAGGCCGGTCCCCTGGGGCAGCGTATAGGTCGACGCCCCGCAGGCCGAATAGGGGCGACCCTCGGCGTCGGCCCCCCGCACATAGCGACCGATGGTGACCTGAGCTTGGGCGAACCGATGCACGATCAGCTCGTCTCGGAAGAACCCGGAGGTCGGCCAGGCGACGGGCGCGAGCACCGCTACAAAGGCCCGCTCGCCGGTGATGCTCCGCTCGAAGATGACGCGACGGCTGGCCATGATCGGTACGGCGGCGTCCCCGCGGCCTGGTCGCTTGACCTCGAGCCTGAGGCGGTGGCGATGCAGCCGGCGATCGTCCCCGAGGCCGGTCGTGACGAGCTGCGGGGCCGAGTAGAGCGCGGCCTTCTCCACGTCGACGACGTAGGTCCGCCCCTCCGACCAGAAGATGCCGAGCAGACCTTGGCCCCTTGCCGGGGCCGGCGCGGTGACGGCCGCGACGACGCTCAGGGTGAGGAGGAGGGCGCGTAGGAGACTGTCTCGGTAACCGATCCCGTTGACCACGCGGGGCACCCTACTCTGGTCGGCTCTGGAGATGTTAGGCTGCCGTCCGATGCGCTTGACCCTCCTGTTCCTCTGCCTGATCGTTGCGGCGGTGCCCGCTTTTGCAGCGGTGCCAGGGGTCTCGGCGCCCGCTTCGGCTTCGACGCCCGAAAGCGGCCCCCTGATGTCGAGCGAGCCCCCGCTTCTCGGGCTCCCTGCGGGCACGGTGATCGATCGACAAGCGATCATGCAGGAGTTGGGTCGGCGACGGATGAAGCTCCCGCCGTTTCTCTTCAATAAGGACGGCTCGGTAAACCCGATCCGCATGGAGGGCTTCGAGCCGGACACGAGACCCGCGCTCTGGCGGCTGCTCACGGCGTGGAAGAAACGGTGACTTCAGAGCGCCACGTCGTCTCAGATTCGTCACGGCCTTCGAAGACCAGCCCCTCGTCGCGCAGCTTGTAGAGGTGGGCGCGCAGCGACATGAGCGCGATGGGCCATAGCCACGGCGCGACGTCGTCGTAGACCCGCTCGAGCAGCATGGCTTGCGGGATCGGCGACGGGCCGAGCGTCTCGAGCACCTTCTTCTCGCGCCACTCCCGATGGCGAATGTAGTCGGTCAGCTTCGACTCCGCGCCGCCGATCACACCACCGTGGCTCGGCAAGAGCGCGCTCGCGCCCCGGGCTCGAATCCGTCGGAGGCTGTCGAGATACAGCGCCATGGAGCCCTCGTCCGGATCGACGAGGATGGTGCCCACGCCGGCCACGAGGTCGCCCACGATGGCTGTGTCCGTGGCCTCATCCCAGTAGACGAGGTGGCCCGGGGCGTGACCGGGGGTATAGAGGCAGCGCAGCGCGTGGTCCCCAAATTTGAGCACCAGGCCGTCGTGCAGGACACGCGCGACGGGGAACGGGAGGCTGTGCTCGAGGTCGGCGTGGGCCCAGATCGGGCAGCCGAAATGGGCGGCGAGGTGGGCCGCGCCGCCGATGTGGTCGTGGTGACCGTGGGTGAGCAAGATCGCGCTGAGGGTCGAGCCGCCCTTGACCCGCGCTTCGAGGTGCTCGATGAGGGCGACCCGCTCGTCTTCGTAGGGGGAGGCGGGGTCAATCACCGCCAGCGTATCGGTCCCGTAGACGTAGACGTTGGTGTGCGTCGCCGGGGGCAGCGTCGGCGTGCGGACCGGGAACAAGGTGATGTGCGGTCGAATAAGGGCGAAGCGGCTGGCTTCGCCTCGCGTCTCAGGGATCTCGGTGAAGAGCGAGCTGTCGACGTCAGCCCCACGTTGAAGGGCACGCAAGATGAACAGGGTCGGCGGGGCGAGCAGCACGCGGCTCTCCGACCAGCGCGAGAGGGCGTCTTCGGGCCTGATCCACTCGCCCGAGGTGAGCTCACCCCCGCTTTGTGCCTCAGTAACCACGGGCTCGACGTCGTGGCCCACACGCGCCGTGAAGAAGTGGCTCGTCATGCGGACGACGAGATAAGGAGGCGTCGTCCAGAGGCCGGCCGGCTCGAGGAGGTCGCCCTGAAGCGAGACGCCGGTCTCCTCCATCAGCTCGCGCAGGGCGGCCGCCCGGAGACCCTGATCCCCCTCACCGTCGCCGGGCTCCAGGTGCCCGCCGGGGAACGCTCGGAAACCGCTGAGAAACGAGGCCTTCGGGCTGCGTTCGACCCAGAACACCTCGAGTCTCGGGCTTGTGCCCCGCAGCATGATGACCGATGCGGTGACGGCTGACATGGCTCAGCTCGCCAGAAACGCGCGAGACAGCAGGATGCCCGCCGCCACGGAGACGTTGAGCGACTCCACCGAGGCCGTCTGACCCGGCACGCCGATGCTCAGGCGCACGGTGCAGGCCTTGCGGACGCTCGGCGAGAGGCCCTCTCCCTCATTCCCCAGGACGATGCAGGTGGGCCGCCGAAAGACATGGTCCACAAGGGCGCGCCCGCCTTCGGGGTCAGCGGCGACGCACTCGAAGCCACGCGCGGTGAGCGCCCGAAGCGCCGCGCCGAGATCGCTGACCGCCGTGCAGCTCACCGTCTCGGCCCCGCCTTGAGCCACCCGCAACGCCGCCGGGCTCAGGTGGGCTTGACGCTCGGCGGAGGGATACAAGACGGCGTTTGCCCCGAAGAACGCCGCCGATCGGAGGATCGCGCCGAGGTTGTGGGGGTTGCCAATCTCATCGAGGGCGACGACCACGCTCGAGATCGGCAGACCCGCGAGCAAGGCTTCAAAGGGCACGAGTGGCATGGGCTGGCAGACGACGACCACGCCCTCGTGATGCAGCGTCTTGGCGATGCGGGTCAGCTCGTCCGACGTGACCTCCCGATAAGGCCTTCGGCTGATCGCCGCTGCCGAGAGCAGCGGCCCGACGACCTTGCGACGCTCTCGCGTATGGAACACGCGCAGCAGCGCCTCGGATCGATGTCGAGCGACGGCGAGCGCGGCGTTGACGCCATAAACGATAGCTTCTTCACGGACAGGCATGAGTAGCATCCAGCATGGGCATGGCCGGCTCGCTGTTCAAGGGTAGAGGGCTTATGTCAACCTGCGCGCCGTGGAAGACGTCGCCATGAAAGACGCAGCAATGGCCGACCGGGCGAGCCGGGCCGACGCTCGACGGACGCGGCTCTCGGAGGGCTTCGACCCACCGGGGCCCCGGTCCTGCGGTGAGCGCACGCTGAAGCCCGCTGAAGACGAGACGCTCGACGCCCTCGCGGGTGACTGGCGACTCTTCCAGCGCGCCGATGGGCACCGCTACAGCGCGGACGATCTGCTCATCGCCCACTACGCCGGAGCGGCCGCAAGTGCCCGAGGCCTTGACGTTTCGCGGGTCTTGGACTTGGGCTGCGGCATCGGCTCGGTGCTCCTCCTTATGGCCTGGCAGTTCCCCAAAGCCACGGTTCACGGCGTCGAAGCGCAGACGCAGAGCGCGGCGCTCGCCCGACGCTCCATCGCCTATAACGGGATCGGAGAGCGGGCTTCTGTAGTCGACGGCGATCTGCGAACGCACGCGCCTGTTAGGCGGGACTATGAGCTCGTGACCGGCAGCCCCCCGTACTTCGATGTGAGCGAAGGGCGGGTCAGCAGCTTACCGCAGCGGGGCCCCTGCCGCTTTGAGCTCCGAGGCGACGTCTCCGACTACCTCGCCGCCATGGCTCTGGCCCTCGCGCCGGGGGGGCTCGCCGCGCTCGTCATGGCCACCGCGGGGCGGGCGCGCGTCCTCGCCGGGGCGGCAGCGGCGGGGCTCGGTGTGCTCAGCTACCGCCCCGTCGTCTTCCGCGAGGGCCGTGAGCCTCGGATAGACCTCTTCGCTTTCGAGCACGGGTCACGCCCCGCGCCCGAGCCCCAGGAGGAGCTCGTTCTGCGCCTCAAGGACGGCTCGCGGTCAACCGAGTTTCGGCAGCTTCGGCTTTCGATGGGCTTCCCGCCCTTGGCCGCATGAAGCCGCGATCGGGACGCCTCCCGGGGCTGGCCGTCGAGCTGCGGGTCGATGCGCGGCGCGTGCTCATCGTCGGGGATGGTCCGGTCGCGATGCGGAGGCTCGTCGAAGCGGTCGAGGCGGGCGCCCTGATCGACGTCTTCGCGCCGAACCCGAGCGACGCGCTCACGTCGACCTGCCTCGCGCACGGCGTTGCGCTTCATGCCCGGCTCCCCGATGCCCTTGATCTCGCCGCCGCGTTCCTGATTCTGCTCGTCACGCCCTCGCTCCTGCCCCGCGTCGACTGGCCTCTTGGACCGCTGCTTTGGGTGCACGATGAACCATCGTCAAGTCACTTGACGATTCCCGCGATCCTGAAGTGTGGGCCTCTCCGGATCGCCGTGAGCAGTGGAGGTCGGAGTTCGGCCCTCTCGCGGCTCTTGCGTGACGCCCTCGGCAGGGTGCTCGACGAACGACTCGCCGCCTGGGCTTGGGCTTGTCTCGATTCCAAGACCCCCTCGCCGCCGCTCCGCGTGACCGGGTCGATTAAACCGCCCGATTAAACCGCCCGTCGACGCTCAGTGACCCCCGCCGCTCGACGGCTTGGCGTGCCAGATACGTCGCAAGAGGATCGTCGCGATAATCGCGAACGGCAACATGAAGACGGGCCAATACGTCCAGTCGGTGGCGTTGAGTCGACCGAGGCTGAAGGACTGGATGGCCGTGCCCAGATAGACGAAGCCGTCGATGACGCCGACCGCGGTCGCCGTGCCCCGCTTGCCCCCGAAGTCCATCGTGGCGGTGCCCGAGAGCAGCCCGTGTACGCCGATGACGCAGAGGCTGATGAAGAAGATGAGCCCGCCCAAGACCATGGGGTCCAAGGTCTGCGTCGGCCCGGCCGCGACAAACTTGGCCATGTCCTCCCGCTTGGCCCCTTGGGCGCGCGGCGCTTGGGGCGGATACCAGAGGGTCATCTCGACGCTCTTTCCGTCCCGAAGCAGAGTCACCGGCGTATCGCTGCCCTGCGGTCCCGACTGATCGATGGCCGCGAGCAAGTCACCCCAGTCGTTCGGCTTCTGGCCCCCGATGGAGACGATCTCGTCGCCCTTCTTGAGGCCCATCTCGTCCGCCCAGGCGCCGCGCCAGAAGACCGCCGAGGTGCCGCTTGCCAGCCTGCTCGCCTCCCCGGTCATAACGGGCTTGGGCACATAGACCATGAACTTGCGGAGCGGCAGCTCTTTCTTGAGCTCGGGCGTGGAGTTGAACGTGAGCTGCAAGTCGGCGTCCCGGCGAAAGACCCCGAGCTTGTGTTCGCCCGGGGCCTCCAGGGCGGTGATGAGGCGGGCGCGATCGGTGACCGGCTGACCGTCGACGCGGAAGATGAGATCACCCGTGCGGAGGCCGGCCGCGACCGCGGCTTTCGGGGCAGACTTCGCCCACGCGACCGTCGGCTTCGTCCCGCCCAAGGAGAAGCACATGAAGAGGATCGCGACGGTCATCACGGCGAAGAGGCCACCCGCCGCCGGGGCGCGACGGCTCTGGAAGAACCGATCGGAGACCCAGCCGGCGAAGTTGCTGCCCAAGACTCCGGCGATGAACAAGATGAGGCCCCACTGGGCCAGCATGAGGTGGTCGGAGTTCAGGACCAAC
This sequence comes from Myxococcales bacterium, assembly GCA_009692505.1. Taxonomy (GTDB): domain Bacteria; phylum Myxococcota_A; class Bradymonadia; order UBA7976; family UBA1532; genus SHZC01. The sequence goes on along the minus strand of SHZC01000093.1, from coordinate 9,528 downwards.
TCGGCCTCGGCGTAGGTCTTGTACCACTGCATGATCCCCTGCCGCACGACGCCCGTACACAGCTCGATGCAGGCCACGGTCATGATGATGGGATGCGTCAGGATGCGCCGGAGCAGCTCGAGCGTGGGGATCGGGTGGTCTTCGTTCGCGGAGAGCTTCGCCGCGCCGGTGTCGAAGTCCTTGAAGCCGGCGTCGCTCGGGTTGTCCCGAATGAGGAACACATCGACGACAAAAAACACGCTGAGGATGATCGCGGGCACGAAGAAGATCCACCAGTTCGCGTCGATGCCGCCGGGACCCGCGCCCTCGACATAGTTGACGATTGAGTAACCCCAGTCGAAGGCGAAGTAGATGCCCGACGCGATGATCGTCCCCATGATGCCCGAGAACTTGCCCCGCTCGGTCACATGGAACCAGTTGGAGTTCACCTTGACGATGGCGACCGCCCCGAAGCTCTGGAAATACATATTGATCGCATAGAGCGGGCTGAACACCGTGCGCGGATCGACCCCGCTGCCATCGGTCATGAAGACATAGGTATAATAACCCATGCCCAGGTTGGCCAACGTGGAACCGAAGGCGGCGATGAGGATGGCCCGGCGACCCCCAAATCGGTCCGTGAGCGGCCCATTGATCAGGAACGAGAACGCATAGGTGATCGTGCCGATCCCGAAGATGTCCCCGAACTGCTCCAGGGTCAGGAGGTCACCCAACGCGCTCTTGGCGACGGTGAGGTTGTAGCGCCCCATATAAAGGAAGGCGTACGTGAACCCCAACGGGAGCCAGTTCATCGCACGGCGAGCCCGAAAACCCGGCTCATAAGTCAGCGCTGCTGCGGCCATGTCCACCTCCTGGGCGCGGACGTTAGTTCAAAACAGAACATTTCTACGATGCAAATTGACCCTATTCGGCCGTCCGTCGTATCCCTGCAGTTGGAAGCTGTCCAAAGGGTGTTGCCCATGTTGATCTCGTCCGTCTGCCGCTCGTCTGTCCTATCCTGCCTCTTTCTGGTCGCCGTGCTCGTGCAGGCGTGCGAAGGGCCCTCAACAGGGAACGGCAGCTTCCAAAAAAATGATGCGACCGGCTCCGGGGGCGGCAGCGGCGTCGATGCCTCCGGGAGCGGAACGGACTTCCGGTTCCCCACCTACGATGGCGGACCCCAGGACGACGGAGGCAATCGCAACCGGGACTTCGGCGAGGTCTGCGCCGACAATCGCGACTGCGCGAGCGGCTTCTGCGTGCCCTTCGAGAACCGGAACGTCTGCAGCGAGCGTTGCCTCGACGAGGGCTGCCCTGCGGGTTGGGGTTGCCACGCGGTCGGCAATACCGACCCCGACGTCGTCTTTATCTGCTTCCCTCCGGGCAACCGCCTCTGTGGGGGCTGCGCCCAGGATGTAGACTGCCCCAACGGCCGCTGCTTCGGCCTCGATGGCGTCAACGTCTGTGGCCTCAACTGCGAGAACGACGACACCTGCCCGGGCGACTACGCCTGCAAGAGCGTCTTCGAGGACCCCCTGGCGCCGAAGCAGTGTGTGCCGAAGGTCGAGACCTGCTCGTGCGACGAAGGCCGCGGAGGTGAGGTTCGGGTCTGCGAGCGCGCCTCGGCGATGGGCACCTGCTTTGGGCGGGAGACCTGTGACCCGGCGCAAGGCTGGGTCGGCTGCGACGCCCCCGACGCGATCCCCGAGACCTGCAATCAGGCCGACGACGACTGCAACGGCTTGACCGACGACGTGCCCGGCCTCGGCGGCCCCTGCGAGCGGGGCACGGAGATTGATGGCCAGATGTTGGCCTGCGTCGGACGCCTCATCTGCACCCGCGAGCAGGTCGAGCCCCTCTGCACGGCCACCACGCCGGTCGCCGAGTCCTGCAACTTCCTGGACGACGACTGCGACGGCAACACGGACGAGGGCGAGCTCTTCGCGGACGTGGGCAGAATCTGCGACGTAGGCACGGGCTCCTGCAGGCGAGTGGGCGTCATCGAGTGCGCCGACGACGCCACCGAGGCGCGCTGCAACGCCATCGAAGGCGCGCCCGTCGACGAGGTCTGCGATAGCCAGGACAACGACTGCGACGACTCGGTCGACGAGACGTTCCCCGGTCTCAATGAGCCGTGCTTCAACGGCGTCGGCGCGTGTCGGCGCGCGAGCGCGTCGCGATGTAACGCCGATGGAAGTGCCACCGAGTGCCAGGCCGTCCCCGGCCAGCCGGTGGCCGAGACCTGCGACGGCATCGACAATAATTGCGACGGCACCAACGACGAGGGCTTCGATGACCTCTTCGAGCCCTGCGAGGCCGGCACAGGCAGCTGTCGTCGGCAAGGCTTCTTGTACTGCACCGACGATGCCCTGGCCGTGGCCTGCACCGCCATCCCCTCGGTGCCGAACGCCGAGCGCTGCAACGGCCTCGACGACGACTGCAACGGCATGACCGACGAGGGCTACGACGGGCTCAATACGCCGTGCAGCCGCGGCCAGGGGCTCTGCACCCGCGCCGGCATCAACGTCTGCTCAGGCGATGGCGGCGCGGTCGAGTGCAACGCACCCCGGAGCGACCCGAACGACGAGCGCTGCGATGGCCTCGACAATGACTGCGACGGCGCCATCGACGAGACCTTCGTCGGGCTCGATACGATCTGCACAGACGGGCAGGGCGCCTGCCAGCGAGTCGGCATCGTGACCTGCTCGCCCAATGGGCAAGCCGTGGAGTGCAGCGCCCGGGCCGCGTTGCCGATGGCCGAGCTCTGCAACGGCCTCGACGACGACTGCGATCTGACGACCGACGAGGACTTCCCTGACCTCGCCGATCCTTGCCAGGTCGGCCAGGGTGCCTGCCTTGACTTCGGCGTGATTCGTTGCTCGGCCGATGGCCTCCAGGCGACCTGCGACGCCGTCGCCGACGACGCGGCCGACGAGCTCTGTGACAACCTCGACAACGACTGCGACGGGACGACGGACGAAGACTTCGACGGTCTCGTCGAGCCCTGCATCTCGGGCGAGGGGGCCTGCCTTCGACCGGGTGTGACCACCTGCAGCGATGATGGCGCCGAGGTCGTGTGTAACGCCCTCGCCGGGGATCCGGTCCCTGAGGTGTGCAACGGCATCGACGACAACTGCGATGGCCGGGTCGACGAGACGTTCCCCACCCTGCTTCGCCCCTGCCAGGCCGGGCGCGGCGAGTGCCTGCGGACGGGCACCATCTTGTGCAGCGCGGATGGGGCCTCGGCGGTCTGTAATGCCGTGGCCGACGCACCCGAGGCCGAGATCTGCGACCTGCGCGACAATAACTGCAACGGCTCGACCGACGAGGGCTTCGTCGGCTTGAACACGGCCTGCTCGACGGGGACCGGGGCCTGCAATCGAGCGGGTGTGCGGGTCTGCGGCGGAGATGGCGCCGCCGTCGTCTGTAACGCGGTCGCCGGTGCACCCGTGGTCGAGCGATGCAACGCGATTGACGACAACTGCAACGGGAGCACGGACGAGGGGTTCGTCGGCATCGGGCGGGTCTGCGAGGTCGGCCAGGGCCAGTGCTCTCGGACCGGCGTTCAGGTCTGCGCGGACGACGGCGGGAGCGTGATCTGTAACGCCGACGTTGGCTTGGCCGCGGCCGAGATCTGCGACGGCGCCGACAACGACTGCGATGGCCGAAGCGATGAGGGCTTCCTGAACATCGGCGTCGTGTGCAGCGTCGGGGTCGGGGCCTGCGCCAGGAACGGCATCAACCTCTGCTCGGCCGATGGCGCGACGGTCGAATGCACCGCGGTCGCGGCGGCGCCGGGCGTCGAGGTCTGTAACGGCGTCGACGACAACTGCAACGGATCGACCGACGAGGGCTTCCTCAACCTTGGGCAGGTCTGCAACGTGGGCATCGGGTACTGCGCTCAGTCGGGGGTCAACGTCTGCGCGGCCAACGGCGCCAGCGTCGTCTGCAATCAGCGGCCTCGGGCGCCTCGCCAAGAGACGTGCAACGCCGTCGACGACAACTGCAACGGCTCGACCGACGAGGACTTCGCGAACTTGGGCACGGCTTGCTCGGCCGGCCGAGGCGTCTGCCTTCGAAATGGGGTGAACGTCTGCTCGGGCGATGGCGCGTCCGTCCAGTGCAACGTGGTCGCCGGCCCGCCGCTGGCCGCCGAGCTCTGCAACGCCCAGGACGACGACTGCGACAGCCGAACCGACGAGAGCTTCGGCAACCTCGGGACGGCCTGCCTCGATGGTCAAGGCGCTTGTCAAAGAGCGGGCGTCAACGTCTGCGCGGGCAACGGCCTGGCGGTCACCTGTAACGCCGTCCGTGGGAACGCCGTCGCTGAGCTCTGCAACGGGATCGACGACGACTGCGACAGCAATACCGACGAGACCTTCGTCGATCTGAACACGGCCTGTTCCGCCGGCGTCGGAGCGTGTCTACGGAATGGCGTCCGTCGATGCTCCAACGACGCCTTGTCGACGACGTGCAACGCCGCCGCGGGCGCCCCCGCCGCCGAGATCTGCGACACGATCGACAATAGCTGTAACGGCCAGACCGACGAGCTTCACCCGACGCTCGGGCAGGCCTGCACCGCCGGTCAAGGCGTCTGCCGACGGTCGGGCGTCTACACCTGCAACGCGGCCGACCGCGCCGGGGCCGTCCTCTGCGACGCGCCGATCGTCGTCCCGGTCTCGCCCATTGAGTCCTGCGATTACCAGGACGACAACTGCAACGGGGCCTCGGACGAGGGCTTCGTCGACGGTATGGGCCGATACAACACCCTCGCCAACTGCGGGTCTTGCGGCAACGACTGCAACAGCGAATGGGGTGGCAATCCGGTCGCCTTTGGCGTGAACCCGAACTGCGCGGTCGTCAATAACGTGGCCCGGTGTGGCTATACCTGCCGCATCGGCTACCAGGACGGCGATGGCATCCCCAATAACGGCTGCGAGCTCGTCATCGACAACCTGGCCATCTACGTCAGCACGCCCCAGAACGGCGGCAGCGACGTGGGGGCCTGCGGCGCATGGAATTCGCCTTGCGCGACGATCACCAATGGGGTGGCGCGCGCGGCCGCGGCCGTCCGCCCTCGGGTCCTCGTCTCGGATGGCGTCTACAACGAGACGGTCACGCTGCAAAACGGCATCTCGGTCCTCGGCGGGCACCACCGCCTGACCTGGCTGCGAAACCCTGCCCTGAATCTGACGATCATCAACGGGTCCGGGCTGGCCGGAGTGCACCGCAAGACCATCATCGCCGTTGGGCCCTTCTTGGCTGCCACCACGATCGACGGGTTCATCATCAATGGGCAATCGGTGGCGACCGAAGGCAACTCCTATGCGGTCTACATCCGGGACGCCAACAACCGCCTGCGCATCGCCAATAACCGCATCCTCGCGGGCGATGGCGGGCGCGGCCTCAACGGCGCCAACGGCCGTACGGGGGTGATCGGCGCGCGCGGCAGCAACGGCGCGCCCTCGTTCCACACGGCGCTGCAATGCAACCCTGACCCGGGCGGGGCCTTCATTCGCAGCCCCGGCGGCGCGGGCTCGGCGCAAGCCTGCGGTGCCGTCAGCGCCAGCGGCGGCAACGGCGGCGGCGCGAAGTGTCCGCTCCTCGAGCGCCAGGAGGGGAACGGCCTCATCGGCCAGACCGCCCCTCGCGGCGGGGCCGGGGGCGCGGGCGCCTGGGGCATCTACGGCACGACCTCGCCCGGCGGGGGTCGGACCTGCATCGTGAGCAATAACGGCCCGGCGGATGCTTCTCCGGGGGTCTCCGGACTCAATGGCGACGACGGCAGCGGCGGCGGCGCCGCTGCGATCAACCTCGGCGTCGTCGACGTCAACAATGAGTGGCGCGGCACCGCTGGCTCTGTGGGCGTCGCCGGCGTCGCCGGCGGCGGAGGTGGCGGCGGTGGCTCAGGCGCCGGCGTCGTCGACGCACGCAACCTGAACAACATCAGCTGGGACATCGGCGCGACGGGCGGCGGCGCAGGCTCTGGCGGCTGCAACGGGAACGCCGGTGGCGCGGCGGCGGGCGGCGGTGGGTCCTTCGCGATCTTCGTGGTCTATACCGGCGTCGGCCCGGCGGTCTTGGCTGACCTGCCCTTGCTCGTCGCCAATGAGCTTTACCGTGGCCTCGGCGGCCAGGGCGGCGACGGCGGCAACGGCGGCGCGGGCGGAGAAGGCGGCGACGGCGGCAACGGCGGCGTCCGCGGCGCGGGCCTGTCCTTCGACTTCTGCAGCTTCCAGGGCGGCAAAGGCGGCAAGGGCGGACGCGGCGGCCACGGCGGCGCGGGTGGCGGAGCCAACGGCGGCCTGAGCTTCGACATCTACCTGCACAACGACAACGGCATCGCCCAGACCTATGGGGCCGATAACCTCTTCGGGATCCCCAACGCGACTGTGACGGGCGGCCCTCGGGGTGAAGGGGGCGGCGCGCTCACCGCCGCCGGCCTCGGAGTCGCCGGCAATGTCGGCCAGAGCGGCAACCTCGGCCGTCAGCCCTGACCGTTCAGCCCTGACCGTTCAGCCCAGCCCCATCGCTCGGCCCGCCTGATACACCACAAACGAAACGACCCACGCCAGCACGCCCATGTACACAAACATGAACGTCGGCCACCGCCAACTCGCGGTCTCACGTTTGACCGCCGCCAGCGTGCTCATGCACTGGCAAGCCAGTGAGAAGAAGAGCATGAGGGAGAGTCCCATCAGCGGGGTGTAGACCGGCGTGCCGTCGAGGTGGCGCTCGCTCTTCATCCGGGAACGCAGGGTCGCGTTCTCCTCGTCGACCTCCGCGCCGATGCCGTAGACCACGCCCATCGTGCTGACGAAGACCTCGCGGGCGGCGAACGCGCCGATAAGCCCCACGCCGATCTTCCAGTCGAAGCCGAGCGGCTCGATAACCGGCTCGATGAAACGACCGAGGCGACCCCCGTAGCTCTGCCTCAGACGCTCGCCGGCCTCGTCCGCAGGTTCGACGCGCTCGGGAGCTGAATCGGCGGCGGTGGCCTCCATATTGGTCGGCGCGGGCTCACGCGGGAACGTGAGCAGGCCCCAAAGCGCGATCGTGCAGACGAGGATCACCGTGCCGGCCTCGGTCAGGAAGACGCGCGCCCGCTGCGAGACGAGCCGCAAGATGGAGCGGGCCTGGGGACGGTGATACGCCGGGAGCTCGAGGAGCAAGGGCACGCGCGGCCCCTTGAGGATCGTCCGCCCGATGACCGCCGCGGCGGCGAGCGTCGTGACCGTGCCAAAGAGATACATCCCCACCATGAGCAGCCCCTGCACGGGAAGCCCCTCGGGGCCCTCGACGGGAAAGAGCGAGCCGATGATCAAGGTGTAGACGGGCAGGCGCGCCGAGCAGGTCATGAGCGGCACGACCATCATGGTCAAGATGCGGTCCCGCGTGCGCTCCATCGTTCGCGTGGCCATGATCGCCGGGACGGCGCACGCGAAGCCCGACATCATGGGCACGAAGGCTCGGCCATGGAGCCCGATCCGGTTCATGATCCGGTCCATGAGGAAGGCCACGCGCGCCATGTAGCCGCTGTCCTCGAGCAGGCCGATGAACGTGAAGAGCAGGATGATCTGCGGCAAGAAGACGATCACGCTGCCGACGCCGCCGATGAGCCCATCGGCGATGAAGTCCGCGATCACGCCCACGCCAAGGGCCTGACGAACGCCGCCTGCGAGGGCCGCGAAGGTGTCTTCAATGAGGCCGATCGCCGGGTCGGACCAGGCGAAGAGGGCCTGAAAGATCACGAACATGATCAGCAGGAAGACCACGAAGCCCAAGACCGGGTGGATGAGGACGCGGTCAATCCGCTCGGTCATGGAGCGCGGGGGCTTGGCGGGTCGGTCCAGAAACTCCGGCGCGCAGGCGTCGATGAATCCGTAGCGGGCGGCGGCGACCTCCTGGTCGGGATCACGCCCCGAGAGCCGCGCTTGCTTGTGCACGCCGAGCACGGCGAGTCGGAGCGAGGCGGGCACGTCGTCGAGCTCGTCGTCCGTGTCGATGCTCATCAACGCCCAGAGCGCGACGGCGCGGGCCGCCTCCGGAGAGAGGCCCGGGGGACGCTCGTCGCCGAGGTGCCCGACGAGGTGGTCGAGATCCGCGGACAAGTCGGGGCTCGGCTCCCATCGCCACGGACTCGCCGGGCCGCGTCGCGGGCCCAAGCCGAGTGCTGCCGCCATCTGAAGACGCAGCGTGTCGAGCCCCTGCCCCAAAGACGCGACGATGGGCACGACCGCGACGCCGAGCCGCCGCTCGATGGCCGCGGCGTCAATCTTCAGACCCCGCTTCCCGGCGGCGTCCATTTGATTGAGCGCGATGATGAACGGCAGCTCGAGCTCCTGAAGCTGGAGCGCGAGGTAGAGGTTGCGCTCCAGGTTCGTCGCGTCGACGACGAGGACCAAGAGCGCGGGTCGCTGCAGTCCTCGTCGGCCGAGCACCGCGTCGATGGCCACCCGCTCGTCTGGGCTTCGCGCCGCGAGGCTGTAACAGCCCGGCACGTCCACGACCTCTACGTCTCGTTCGCCGATCCTCGCGGTGCCCGAGAGCCGCTCAACCGTGATGCCCGGATAGTTTCCGACCCTCGCGTTGCCGCCGGTCAGTTGATTGAACAGCGTCGACTTGCCCGTATTGGGATTGCCGATGAGCGCGACGGTGGGCAGCGAAGACATGAGGACGCGGTCCAGGTTCAGGCGCTGAGGATGACGGCGGCCGCCTCTCGGCGTCGAATCGACAACCGACACCCGCGAACCTCGAACTCCAGCGGATCACCAAGCGGCGCGACCTGTCGGAGAGTCACGAGCGTGCCGGGCACGAGCCCCAACTCCATCAGCCGCCGTCGAAACGAGCGATCTCCCCCGACCTCGGCGATCACCCCGCCTTGACTCGGCACCAACTCGGCCAGCGTTCGCTCGTTCATGGGAACATCTCTGATATTGAAATCTATTATCAAAAAGAAGGGTATCCGCCACTTACGAGGATTGTCAATTGTGACAGGGGTGGAGCGGGGGCTATCGTGCCCCCGATGTCAGAGTCGAAACGCGGTCGAGTTCGTGCGGTCACCTTGATCGAGCTGATTACGGTCATCGCGATCCTGGGCCTCATCGCGGGCGTACTCCTCGTCCTGCTCTTTCCGAGCTCCGATCGCCGGGTTCGACTCGAGGCCGAGCGATTGGCGGCCTATCTCATCAACGCCGGGGCCGCCGCCAAGATGAGCGACGGGCCGGTGCGGGTCGTCTTCACCTTCGAGGGGGGGAAGTACGCCCGTGAGCTGTCCAAGGTCGGGGCCGATCTCGGCGCGCGCAGTTGGGCTCTCGACGAGGGGATCGCGGGCACCGAGGTCCGCAAGCCGGTCACGCTCGCCCTCGTCATCATGCCGGAGGTCGGCGAGCTCAACAGCAACCAGGCCTTTATCGTTTGGGAGGCCGAACGCACTTCGGGTGGCCTCGTCCTCCTGAAGCACGAAGAGGCCGAGTGGTCGGTTGTGGTCGATCCGCGCACGGGAGAGGTCCGAACCATGAAGGGCCGGGACACGTTGCCGAGCGCGGG
>SHZC01000092.1 GCA_009692505.1 Myxococcales bacterium | reverse complement strand
GCCGCCGCCAAGAAGCGAAACGAGGCGCTTGACCATGTCCTGCTCTCCGGGCCACCCGGGCTCGGCAAGACGACGCTCGCGCACATCATCGCCCGCGAAATGGGGGTTCGGCTCCACCTCACGAGCGGTCCGGCCCTCGAAAAGAAGGGCGACCTCGCCGGCATTCTCACGAACCTCGAGACGAACGATGTCTTGTTCATCGACGAGATCCACCGCCTGAGCGCCGTCGTCGAGGAGAACCTCTACCCCGCCATGGAGGACCGCCGCTTCGACGTGGTCATCGGCGACGGGGTCTATGCCCGAAGCTACCCCATTCAGCTCAAGCCCTTCACGCTCATCGGGGCCACGACCCGCGCGGGGCTCCTGACCTCGCCCATGAGAGACCGCTTCGGCATCGTCGAGCACCTGGACTTCTATACCGTCGAAGAGCTCGAGACGATCGTTGCGCGATCCGCCCGGCTCATGAAAATCGAGCTGAAAGCCGAAGCCGCCGTGTCCCTCGCCGAGCGTTCACGCGGCACACCTCGCATCGCCAATCGCCTCCTCCGGCGCGTGCGCGACTTCGCCGACGTCTGGAACGAGGGCGTGATCACCGGCGACGTCTCGAGACGGGCGCTCGAGCAGCTCGAGGTCGATCACGCGGGCTTCGATCGTATGGATCGACGGCTGCTCCTCTCGCTCATCGACAAGTTCGACGGCGGCCCGGTGGGGCTCGACACCCTCGCGGCGGCCATCGGCGAGGAGCGGGACACGATCGAGGACGTCTACGAGCCCTACCTGCTCAAGGAGGGCTACCTCAAGCGTACGCCCCGTGGTCGCGTCGCGACGGCGCGGGCCTACGAGCACTTCAAGCGCCCTTTTCAACCGGTGCCCGAGCAGTTGGAGTTCGCATGAAGGCGCTCGTCCTTGTCGTCTGCGTAATCGGGATGCACGGCTGCGCGAGTCGGCCCATCACCCTCCGGACCCCACCCGCGGACGCTCTGGCCCAGGCCGCGATCAGGCTCGTCGAGCAAGGCATCACCCTCGATGAGACGGGCACGACCGTCGAGCGGCGGCGCACCCAGTGGTATTGCTATACGCCGCCCGGTCCGACGGGTACAGCTTGGCAACGCAGCTTCGCGCGGCCTCATACCGGGCCCGCCCCGAGCACGGTCGAAGGCGATGATGCCGAGCAGACCCTCGAGCGCGAGCAGTGTTCGCACATTTTCAGGATCGTGCTGGAAACACGGCGCATTGTGCTGGACGCACCGGACAAAGGCGCGACCCTCACCGCCGGAAGCGAGTGGTACCGCAAGGTCCAGCGAGGCTGCGTACCCGCCGGAAACCCCCTCGTCGGGAGGCTCAGCTGCACCTACGGCTGGGACGGCGCGTCGGCCGTCGACGACCCCTCGGGCTACATCTACGTCATCTGCGCCGGACTCTGAGGGCGATGGCCTCAAGTCACCGCGTCGGCGGCGGTCCGACCCACTGATTGACAAGCCGCTTGACGAGCGCGAGATACTCGTCGAGGTTCGCCGGCTTCTGGGCGTACTCGGCCGCGCCCGCAGCGAGGGCTTCAGCCTGGAAGTCAATCATCGCCGACGAACTAAAGATCATGACCGGGATGTGCTGCGTGCGCTCGGAGGCCTTCATCCGCACAAGCACCTCCAGCCCGTTGATCTTCGGCATGTGCAGATCCAACAAGACCAGCTTCAGCGACGAAGGTTCGGGCCATCCGGCGCAGACCCCCTCGCTGAAGAGCCAGTCTGTCGCCTCCTCGCCGTCTCGGACCCAGAGCACGCTGTCGTAGCCGGCCTCGGTCAGCCCCATCTCTGTATAGCGGGCGTCGTGCGGGCTGTCCTCCGCCAGCAGCAGCTCCATGGGCGCCACGGGCGGGTGGGTCAAGGTTCTCATGGCTGCGTGCCTTCCACGTCTGGGTCCGGCAGGGCGAGGAAGAACGTCGCCCCCTCACCGAGGATGCTCTCGCCCCACATCGAGCCGCCGTGGCGCTTGGCGATGCGGGCGGCCAACGCGAGGCCACAGCCCGTCCCCGAGAAATCCTCTGTAAAGTTCAGGCGTTCAAACAAGCCGAAGATCCGGCGTTCGAACTTCATGTCGAAGCCGATGCCGTTGTCCTTCACGAAGTTGACGGCCATCGGCACACCGTCGCGTTCCTCCCTGCGTCCACCGACCTCGATGCGCGCCCCCGCCGCGCTCCGGATGAACTTGATCGCGTTGGAGAGCAGGGCCAAGAAGACCTCCTTGAGCAGGGCGCGGTCGGCCTGGCAGTATGGCAGCTCGGACACGGCGAGCTCGATCGTCCGGCCGAGGCCTCTAAGACAGCGGCGGCGACCGGGCACCACTCCGACTGTAGAGGAAGGCGTTTTGTGCCTGCATCGCGGCCTCCCCTTCCTTCCGCGCGCTGATGTCAGCCATGAGCAGGCCCACGCGGCGAGGACCTGACCCCTCGAACACGAAGGCGAAAAAGGTGTCCCAAACGCCCGCGATGGCCGCCGGGCCCTCGAACCGCTTGGACCCGCCGCTCGCGGCCACGGCGCTGCAGGCCTCCAAGGTTTGACGTTCGAGGTCCGCCGCGAGCTCGAACATGAGCTTGCCGATGGGGCTCTCCAACCCCGAGCGCGCCTCGAACGCGCGGTTGACCCCCAGGAACCGGAGTCCCGACGGCTGCTCGTTCTCATCGCAGACGACCTCAAGGGTGCAGTAGGCCTCCGCCATGGAGGCGAACACCGCCGTGCTGTCGCTCAGGCTCCGCTCGACGCGCTCGTTTTGCGCGATCAGTCGCGCGTCGCTCAACTTCCACTCGGCGTTCTCCAACTCCAGTCGGAGGCGGTCCTGTAGCGCCTGAGCCTGCTGCCAGAGCGTGACGAAGACCGACACCCTGGCCCGGAGAAGCCAAGGTTGAACCGGCTTGGCCAGAAAGTCCGCCGCGCCGGCCTCGTAGGCGTCCTTGATGTCGGACCCGTCCACGTCCGAGGCGGTGAGGAAGCAGATGGGCAGTCGAGCGTTGCGTTCGTCGCCCTTGACCCTTCGAGCGACCTCGAAGCCGCCCATCCCCCTCGAAGGCCTCGCACTCCCGGTGCTCCGCCATCGCCATCAGGGCGCGTGGGTCGTCGTCTACGACCCGAACCGCGGGTCTGGCGGGTTGAGCTGGGGCCTTCATCTCATGACCTCGTCAGCCAGCGGGAGAGCATCTTCAGCAGCGTGGGCATGTCCACGGGCTTGGAGAGGTAGTCGCTGAAGTTGGCCGCCAGAGAGGCCTCGCGGTCGCCCGGCATCGCCCTGGCGGTCACGGCGATGACCGGCAGCATCTGCCAGGCCGGCTCGTCCCGGATCCGGCGCGTCGCCTGCATCCCGTCCATGCCGGGCATCATGACGTCCATGAGCACGGCGACCACCTCCGGCTGGGCACGGAGCTCGTCAAGGCCGGCTTGGCCGCTTTCAGCCACGAGGATACGCACGCCGTTCGCCTCGAGTGCCGCCGCCATCGAGGAGAGGTTGCGGACCTCATCGTCGACGACCAAGACCGTGCGGCCGCTCAGCCCCAAGCCCAGCTCAGGGGCGACGGTCGAGGACTTGATCGGGACGGGGGTCTGGAGAGGACCGACCTCCGCCAGAAAAGCGTTCAGCACCGCCTGAAGTGAAACGGCGCCTGCTGGGCTCTTTTGGACGATGCTCAAGGTCCCCGAGCTGAGCTCCGCCACCTCGGCGGGGGTGAGCTCCTTCGCCGTATGCACGATGACCGCCAGGTTGTGCAGGCCCAATAGGCTGCGGAGGCATCTGAGCAGATCCTCGCCGGGAAAGTCGGGCAGGATGAGGTCAAGGACAAGGACGAGGTGATTTCGGCATCGAGCTCATCCGGGCCGCTGATGATGGCCACCTTCGTAAAGCGCAGGCGAGGGTTGCTCCGGACCTCCCCGAAGAGCACCTCTCCGCGGTGTCCGGGCTGGCCGAGGTTCAAGATGCGGGCGTCGGGCACGACGCGGCGGAGCATCGCCAGGCGTGTGTCACCGCGGACCTCGACGACGACCTTGAAGCCGTGCCTGCGCAGATCGTCTCGCAGCAGCGTGGCGAGGCGCTCATTGTCCTCCACGACGAGGGCAACGCGGTCGCCGCCCCAGAGGCGGCCACGATAGGCTCGCCATGGTCAATGGCGGCCACGATAGGCTCGCCCACAGCTTCGCCGCTGGCGGGCTCCATGAGGGCGCCTTTGGGCGTGAAGTCCTCGGGCAAGAAGAAGGTGAAGGTGCTGCCGTGGCCCTCCTCGCTGTTCAGGTGAAATTCACCACCGAGCAAGGAGACGAGCTCCCGGCTGATGGTCAAGCCGAGCCCGGTGCCGCCGAAGTTGCGCGAGATGCTGGCGTCGGCCTGCTGAACGGGCTGCCAGATGAGGTTCTGCTTGTCCTTCGGAATGCCGACGCCGCGGGCCACGCGGAGGGCGTCGTGGCGAAAGTCGACCCCCGCGGCCGGACGAGAGACGGTTACCTGGACGCGGCCCTTCGGCGTGAACTTCAGAGCATTGGAAATCAGGTTCGACACGACCAAGCGCGCCTTCTGAAGCGCGGCTTGCCCCACGAGGCCTTCGCCCTTGCGGAGACGAGCGTAAAGACCTTGTCGTCGTCAGCGTCGCAGATGTAGACGACGCCGTGCTGCTGCTCCAGGGTCAGGGCCAGCTCGGCGAGAAGCAGCCCGCTGGCGGCTCGGAGATCGGTCTGGCCCTGCGCCGCAGTGAGAACTCTGTCGACGCTGGCCTCAACCGAACGCTGCCACTCGATCTCTCCGTTCGTCGCGGTGAGCCGGTTGAGGGTGCGTCTGAGCGCGAGGCCGGAATAGGCGATCAGCACCAGGGCCAGCGTGCTGCCGAAGATCGAGAGGGCCGAAGTGAGGGCGCTGGCCCGCTCAGCGGCCTGTTGTTGTTCACCCCAGCGCCGCTCCTCTTCGGCCTCCAGGTCGTGAAGGGTCGCCTCCATCTCAACCCGGATCGCCCGGCCCTCGCCGACGATGACCACCGCGCGCGCCAAGGCAAGCACCCGGTTTGCGTGAGCGCGGTAGGACTCCAAGTGTTCGTCAATGGAGGCGAGTCGCGCGCGCTGGAGGGGACTCTCAGCGAGGAGGAACCGGAGTCGACGCAGGCGGTCCGCCAGACTCTTGACCGCGTCGGTGTAGGGCTCGAGCCATGTGTCTTCTCCACTGAGGACGTAGCCGCGCAGGCCGTGATAGAGCGATTTGAGGTCCACGCCGACCAAGACGAGCTCTTGACGGACCTCGTTCTCGTGGTACGCAAAGGCGACAGCCCTATCGGTGTCCGCCTCCAGCCTGAGCTGCATGAAAGGCACCGCCACCAACAGCAGGGCCGCCCCGATGAACGAGAGGCGCTGCGCCCAAGTCATCTGTGGACCTATGGAAACAGATTTCCCCCACAATAGACTACAAAGCCAAGGGAAATCCGGCTGCCACCGTCTCCCGAGAAAACGAACCCTAAGCCCGAGTTCCGAGGTTAGTGGAAAACGTAATTCGAGGCGCAAAAAGCAGCCCGCAGCCGCCCCAGACGCCCAGTCCTCACGGCCTCAGGGTGGTCGGCGGCGGTCCCCGGTCAAGGGCGGGTCGGCCCACCACAGAGGCGACGGCAAAGCTCCCGGCCCCATGAGGCGTGTCTGGCAACCGGCGGCTGGCAACCTCGGGCCTCGTATGGTAACGAGCCCCCCCAATGGCCTTCAAAAAAGTCCTCATCGCCAATCGTGGCGAGATCGCCTGCCGCATCGCGGCCGTCCTCCGTCAACGCGGCATCGGCAGCGTCGCCGTTTACTCCGAGGCCGACGCGAACGCACCGCACGTCCGCGCCGCCGACGAGGCGTACTGCGTCGGTCCGGCACCCGTCGCCCAGAGCTACCTCAATCGCGACTTGATCCTCGAGATCGCTCAGCGGACGGGCGCCGAAGCGGTTCACCCCGGTTATGGGCTGCTCTCGGAGAATACGGCGTTCGCCCGGGCCTGCACCGTGGCCGGGCTGGTCTTCATCGGGCCGACGCCCGAGGCCATCGAGGCGATGGGTGATAAGGCGCAGGCGCGGGCCACGGCCAAAGCAGCCGGCTGCCCTGTCGTGCCCGGCTCCGATGGTCCGGTTCACGACGACGAGGAGGCCGCGCGCATCGCGGAGTCCCTCGGGTACCCCGTCCTCGTCAAGGCCGCGGGCGGTGGCGGCGGCATCGGCATGGCCGTCGTCGACCGGCCGGAGCGACTCGCGCGGGCTTTGACGAGCTGTCGAGACCGCGGGCGGAGCAGCTTCGGGAACCCGACAGTCTACCTCGAGAAATACATCGAGCGGCCGCGCCACATCGAGGTGCAGGTCCTCTTCGATCACCACGGCCACGGGGTTCACCTCTTCGAGCGCGAGTGCTCCGTGCAGCGGCGCCACCAGAAGGTCATCGAGGAGGCGCCCTCCCCGTTCGTGTCCACGCGTCCCGAGCTGCGTCAAGGCCTGACCGACGCGGCCCTGCGAGCGGCGAGCTCCATCGGCTACCGCAACGCCGGGACCGTCGAGTTCGTCGTCGGCCAGGACGGCGAGTACTACTTCATCGAGATGAATACGCGCCTGCAGGTCGAGCACCCGGTGACCGAGGCGATCACTGGAGTGGACATCATTGGCTGGCAGCTCGACATCGCCGCCGGAGCGCCCCTCACGATTCGTCAAGAGGACTTGACGATTCGCGGCGCGGCCATCGAGTGCCGAATCTATGCCGAAGACCCGGAGAAGAGCTTCATGCCGAAGCCGGGCCACATCGGGGCTTTCGTGCCGCCGGTCCTCGAGGGTATCCGCGTCGACACCGGCGTCGGACCGGACTTCGACGTGACCCCGTACTACGATCCGATGATCGCCAAGCTCATCGCGTCCGGACCCGACCGCGCGACCGCGACGTCGCGGGCCCGCGCCGCGCTCGACGCCTTCGTGATCGACGGCCTGACGACAAATCGCACGTTCCTGCGCGAGGTCTTGGGCACCGAGACCTTCGCGGCGGCGGCCTACGACACGAGTTGGCTCGAACGGTACGTTAAAGAGACGGGACGCTGAGGAGAGACATGGCCAATATCAAAGCGCACATCACAGGCACCGTCTGGAAGATCGAGGTCGCCGTCGGCGACGAGATCGCCGAGGACGACGTCGTGATGATCCTGGAGTCGATGAAGATGGAGATGCCCGTGGAGTCGACCTACGGCGGGCGGATCACCGAGATCCTCGTGTCCGAAGGTCAGAGCGTGGCCGAAGGCCAGGTCGTCGCGCGGCTCGACGAGGTTTGAGGCTCAGTCTTCGCTGAGCTGGCCGACCGCGTCTTGGAACGCCTGACCACGGTGGTGGTAGTCGCGGTACAAGTCGAAAGACGAGGCCGCCGGAGAGAGGACCACGGCGTCGCCTTCTCGGGCGAGCGCGGTCGCCACCACGACGGCCTCCTCCATCGTGGTGGCGACTCTCACTGGCAGACGGACGCCGATCTCGAGCCGGGTGCGCTCCGCCGTGCCCCCGATGAGGACCACGGCGCGCGCCCGAGCGGCGAGCTCATCGACGAGCTCACTTTGGTCAAGCCCCTTGTCGAAACCGCCGACGATGGCGACGTAGCTAGAGGACAGCGAGAGGAGGCCGACACGCGCGGCGTGGGGGTTGGTGGCCTTCGAGTCGTCGATGTACGTCAGGCCGTGTAAACGCCGAACGTGCTGCATCCGGTGGGGCAGCCCCTCGAAGGTCCGCAGCGCGTCGAGCATCGGCCCAAACGGGAGGCCGAGCGCGTCTCCCGCCGCGAGGGCCGAGGCCGCGTTGAGCAGGTTGTGGCGCCCCCGCACGCGGAGCTCGTCGGCGCGGAGCACGGCCTCGCGGCCACGGCGGATCACATCGGCGTCTACGACCCAGTCGGCCTCGCTCAGGAGCCCAAACGTCGTCCGTCGAACGCCTCGCGGAATGGCCATCGACATGACGCCCGGATCGTCGGCCCGGAGGATCGCCGTGTCGCCCTCGCCCTGGTCAACGAAGACCCTCGCCTTGGCCTGAGCGTAGGCCGCCGCGTCGTTGCCGAAGTAGTCGATGTGGTCCGCCGCCAGGTTCGTCATGACGGCTACGCGCGGGCGAAATCGCCCACAAGACCAGAGCTGAAACGCCGAGACCTCCGCCACGATGAGCCCGTCCGGCCCGACGTCTCGCACGCGCTCCGAAAGCGGCACGCCGATGTTGCCGGCGACCACGGTGGGTCGGCCCGAAGCCCGAGACATGGCCCCGATCATCTCGGTCGTCGTGCTCTTCCCGTCGGTGCCCGTGATGGCGACGATGGGGGCGAGCGCGACCGACGCCGCGAGCTCAATCTCGCCGACGATCGTCGCGCCCGCTCGCCGTGCGGCGTCAAACACCGCCGCCGAGGGCATGATGCCCGGGCTCGGCACGACGAACCGCGCGCCGTCGATGACGTTGCCGCCGAACCGAAGATCGACGCGAGGGTCGAGGCCAGGCACGGGCCCAGTCGCGGGCCCAGTCATGGACTCGGCACGGACATCGCTCAAGACCACGTCCGCGCCCAGGGACACAAGCAGGTTGGCCGCCGCGACGCCGCTCCGCGCCGCCCCCCAGACCGCGACGCGCTCCCCCGAGAAGAGACTCACTGACGATGCTCCGCCCAGGTGTCGGCCATGCGGAAGAAGTCGTCCCCGCCGAAGAAAATCACCATGTCCCCGGCCTCGACGCGGGGGTCCAGGAACGAGATGACCTCGTTGTTGTCCGGTACGAAGTGGACCGTGTTCCCGGCCTCGCGCAGGAGGGAGACGAACCACGGCGTATCGATGCCGTCAATCGGCCGCTCCTCGGCGGCGTACATCGTCGTGATAACCACCTCGTCGGCGTCCCGAAAGACCTGAGCGTACTCCTCTCCGTGGTACCGCATCAGCGTGAATCTGTAGGGCTTGAACACGGAGATGATGCGCCGATGAGGCAGCTTACGCGCGCTCTCCAGGACCCGCCTCATGCCCGTGGGATGCGAGATGTAGTCTTTAACAATCGTCAGGCCGCCCGCGCGCCTCACGGTGAAGCGGTTCTCGAGCCCCGCGTAGGTCGACAGCGAGCGGGCGACCACGTCGAAGGGCAGGTCGAAGGCCCCCATGAGGATGGCGATGGCCCCGGCCGCGTTGTCGGCGTTGTAGGCCCCAGGCAGGTTCAGCCGCACCGGACCGAGCGGTTTCGAGCCGGCAAAGCAGTCGAAGGTGACATGGTCTCCGTGATCGACGACGGCCCTCGCGGAGAAGTCGAGCGGCGTCCCATCCGACGCCTCTGTCCCCTCCGACGCCTCGGTCCCGTACGACAGAAAAGGCCGCGTGAGCGTCGCCGCGAGGGCTCGGACCCCGGCGTCGTCCATGTTCAACGCCAGGGTCTTCAGCGCGCCGTTCTCGGTGATGAAGCGCGACATCGTGCCGATGATGTCGTCGAGGTCATCGTAGAAGTTCAGGTGGTCGACCTCGAGGTTATTGACGACCACATGGTTCGGCCGAAGCGTCAGGTGGCTCCGATCACTCTCGTCAATCTCGGCGACGGCGATCGCCCCGCTGCCCGAACGCGCGTTCGTAGCGTAGTTGTTCAGCAGGCCGCCAATCAGAAACGTCGGATCGAGCCCGGCCGTGATGAGCCCATGGGTGATCATCGCCGAGACCGTGCCTTTGCCGTGCGTGCCCGTGACGCCGACGCTGTCGGCCCCCTCGATGGCTAGGCCGAGCATCTCGCTGCGGTGCGCCTCACGTCGCCCGGACGCCCGCGCCGCGACGCGCTCAATGTTGTCCTGCGGGACGGCCGTGGAGTGCACGACGACATCGGCGCCGTCGACGTTCTCCGGCGCGTGACCGATGACGATCGGCACGCCGAGCTCACGCAGGCCCAAGGTGATCTGGCTCTCGCGGACATCGGACCCGCGAACGACAAAACCCTGCTGGTGCAAGACCCGCGCGACCGCGCTCACGCCGATGCCGCCAATCCCAATGAAGTGGAAGGTTTGCCTGCTCACCGACATCCTGCTAGTCCTCCGGGGCCATGGTCCCGCCGCGCTGTTCTCTCGAAGTTCTCAAAGACCGCCGACGCGGTGACGGCCGCAGGATAGGCATCGACAAACGCCTTTTCAACGCGGCCCGTTCGGGCGCGCTGCTCCTCGCGCTGCAGACCAGCTCGGCGTGCAAAGACGAGGTCGCGGCCACAGTCGACGCCGGGCCCGCCGCCATCGACAGCTCGAGCGCCGCGGGACCCACCCCTCCCCTGACCTATCCGCTCGACGTGGTCATCGGGCGGCTGCCCAACGCGCCCCTCGCGGTCCCGGTGCTGCCGGGCACCTCGGTCGCGGAGCTGACGCGGCTTCGACCCGGCGCGCATCCGACGAGCCTCACCGACCGGATCTGGGTCGAGGCCATCTCCGAGGGTCCGGTTCGCGTGGCCGTCTTCATCCTGACCCGCGATGGCACGCAGCGGGTGGAGTCCATCACGCTCTCGCTTCGCCCGGAGTTTGGGCACCCGACCCACTTCGACGCGATGAAGGCCGGCATCGAGGCGCGTTTGGGGCCGAGCAAGCCTCTCAGCGCCGACGGTTATCTGGGCATGACCTGGGCCGTGCCTGGACATCGGATCGAGCTGCGTCGAGACCAGAAGCAGGCCGACGAGCCGCAGCTCTTTTTTCACTTCAAGGGCGGCCGAGAGGTCGAGATTCCCTGACAAGCTTGCGTCGGTGTGATCTCGAAAATACATTCGCGCCCCTTTCAGAAAAAGAGGCGCCCATGCTGGCCCGACAAAAGTGCCTTGCCCTCGCGCTCGCCGCGCTGTGTTCAAACGCCTGCGCCGAGCACGCTGATCTCAGCTTGACGCCCGCGCAAAAGAAGAAGGTCGAGGCCGCCGTCGTGACCGCGGCCGAGGCCAAGCCACAGAAGACCACGGACGCGGTCATCGAAGATCAGGTCCGCCTCATCGGCTACGACCTCGATCGGACTGAGGTCGCGGCGGGCGAAGCCGTCACGATCACTTACTATCTCGAAGCCCTCGCCGAGCCGATGGGCGACAACATGATCTTCGTGCACCTCGAGGGCAACCGCTCCGATAAACGAGCCTGGATGAACCTCGACCATCACCCGGTCGAGGGGCTCATGCCGCTGCGGCAGTTGAAGAAGGGGCAGGTCGTCAAGGACACCCAGCGCATCGTCATCAAGCCGGACTTTCCCGGCGGTGAGGCGAAGATCTACTGGGGCCTCTGGCGCGGCGAGACCCGGCTGAAGATCACGAACGCGGACAAGGTCGGACACGACAAGGAGGGTCGCGTTCACGTCGCGACCTTGACCGTCAAGGGCGGCGCAAAGAGCGCGGCCTTGCCCACCGCGACGGCGATGCGTCTCCCTGCGGGCCAGAGCCCCAAGATGGACGGCAAGCTCGATGAGGCGGCCTGGCAGCAGGCGCCTTATACGGAGGCCTTCGTGTCGCCGAGCGGCAGCGCCGACACCGCCGGCCTCCAGAAGACGCGCGCCCGCTTCCTCTGGGACGACACCGCGCTCTACGTCGCCGTGGAGTCGGCGGACACCGACATCTGGTCGACGTTCACCGAGCGGGACAGCAATACGTGGGAGCAGGAGGTCATCGAGCTCTTCCTCGATCCCGATGGCGACAAGAACGATTACCTCGAGCTGCAGGTCACGCCGAGCAACGTCGTCTTCGACGCAAAGTTCGTGACCCACCGCAGCGACCTCGCCGTCGCCCGCGCGTGGAACATGGCCGGCTTCAAGTCGGCGGTCTCCGTCGACGGGACGGTCAACGTCCGAGACGATCTCGACGTGGGCTACGTCCTGGAGCTCGCCGTGCCTTTTGCCGAGACGCCGGGTCTGAAGAATACGCCCCCGAAGAGCGGCGACGAGTGGCGCGTCAACCTCTTCCGCTGGGACGCGCCTAAGGGAGGCAAGCAGATCGCCCAGGCCTTCTCTCCGCCGGTCGTGCCGGACTTTCACGCGCTTGACCGCTTCGGCCGCCTCAAGTTTGTGGACCCCAGCGCAGCCCCCAGCCTGCCGAGCGCCGCCCTCAGCCTCCCGGCTGGCGCCCCGAGCCTCCCGGTTGGCGCCACTTCGAGTCCCGCCGTCGTCAAGTAGAAAATTGACAAGGCCGTACCTCCGCCTACCATCGACCAGAGTGGTGCGAAACGTAGGACACGGAGGAGACCGAGGACATGGCCGGTTCAGACAAGCGTAAGCAGAGCCTTTACTTCCCCGAAGACATGCTCAAGGAGATCCAGATGGAGGCCACCCGCCAAGATCGCTCCTTGTCCTGGATCGTCCAGAAGGCCTGGAAGATCGCCCGCAAGGAGATCGGGAAGTACCCGTCCATCAACGACGCCGGCGACGACTACACCGAAGAGCCGGACGACGACCGCCCGTAGAGGCGGTTATCTAGTCCGAAAGGACGCCGTGCTCTAGTCGGGTAGGACGCGGTGAAATGACAAGCCGCGATACGAGACGTGGGCGCCCTCACGCTCCTCGAAGATGAACTCGCAGCGCTGCCGGCCATCGGGACCCGCGACGGGCATCGACCGGCTGCAGTTGTACGTCGGCCCGTTCGCCTCATCGGGGTCCGAGCCCACGATCCAGACCGATTTGCTCTGGGCATCGAAGGGGCGGGGGGCCGTGAACGCGATCAGGTCGCCATCGGGAGACAGATCAAACTCCCCGATCTGGTGATTCGCCCAGTGGCTCGTGCGCAGGTTCTTGGTCAGGCTCTTGACCGAGGCAGGGTCAAGCGACTTGTCCATTCTCAGGACGTCGAAGTCGTCGCGGTTGCTGAGCATCTCCTGGCGTGAGCAGTCTCCCGCCGCCAGGAAATAGAGGTACGCGGCGTCGGGCGAAAACAGCGGATCGAAGCGCAGATTGTTGAAGTTGAACGGCGCCGGCCGCGTGCAGTCCCCGAGTCGCTCCCCTTCGACTTCGAAGAGGTCGAGCGAGACGGGCGCGGGCGGGTTCGGCACGGCCTGCAGGTTGTGCACGCGCCAGATGAAGTCATTGCGGGTGAAGACCGCCAGGAACCGCGAGTCCGGAGACAGCGCGACGGGCAGGCGTCCGGAGAACTCCGAGCCCGTGCCCCCCTGCTCGCCGAAGGTGTAGAGGGTCTGGCTCGCGCCATTCGACACGTTGAAGAAGTCGAGCGTCATGGTCGACAGCGTCGTCTTGATCAGGATGATGAGCGAGCCGAACGGGGTGACCCGGAACGCGCCGTCGCCGTTGATGAATCCGACCGGCTGCGGACAGGCCGAGGGATCATCGATGTTGGGCACCATGCACAGGGCCGCGTCGAAGGGGGCCACAGGCTCGACCCGAACCTCGAGCTCGCCCTCCGGCCCTTCGGCCTCGCCTTGGGAGAAGACGATGAGGTCCCGCGCGTCGTCGGTCGTGAACTCGAAGGTGTGCACCTCGGTGGCCACGCGACGCTTTTGATCGATCCGGGCGATGAGGCGCAGCGTGTCGACGGGCGCGACGAAGAGGTCGAAGCCCACGCCGGTCGCCGGCTCCATCCAGCCGACCCAGGTCATCTGCTTATTGAGGACGCAGCCCTTGGCTCGGCAGTTCACGCCGCCCGCCTGGCCGTTGGTCAAGTTGGCTTCCCGATTTTCGGTGAAGTCGTAGACCACGAGGTCGACCACCGTGCCCTCGGCCGACTCGACCTCCTTTATATAGGAGAGGCGAATACGCTCCTCTGTCAGCCCGCCTCCCGCGTCGGCCCCGGGGCCGCCATCACCGCCGGCTCCACCCACGGTCATCTCCTGGACGCCGAAGTCGAAGCGCGAAGCATCGCCGCCGTCCGAAGACGGATCCGCGGCGCAGGCGGCCGCAAGCAGGCCCCCGATCGCCACCGTAAGTACCTGATTTCGTTGCATTAGAATCCGCCTTCAAGCCGCGAGTAGGTTGCGGCGGATTCTAAGGGCGGCAGGATTGTGGTTGCAAGGCGGATCCGAAACGCGCTACCGGCGAAGCATGAAGCGGCCCCTGCTCTTGAACTCAATCGTCCTTGTCGCAGCCCTCACCCTCGGCTGTGGGGAGTGTGACAACGACTTCAACTGCCCCGGGACCGAGATCTGTTCGGACGGGAGCTGCGAGCGGTTCGTCTGCAAAGTCAGCGCGGACTGCCCGCCCGGGCGATCGTGCAAGGACAATAGTTGCAAGGTCCGCACGTCCCCGCCGGCGGTCCCCGACTCGGTGGCCCCCGTCGTCCTCGGCACGGCGGGCACGATGCCGCCCATCGGCAGCAGCTCAGGCCCGCCTATCGGGGGGTCATCTTCGCCCCCGCCGGTCAGCGGAGCACCCGGCAGCTCACCCTAAGGGCGCACCTGCCCCCGGCTCAGAGCGCGCGCGAGATCCGGGCCCGACCGCCCCGCTTCGCCAGATACATCGCCTCATCGGCCTGACGGACGAGATCGGCGCTGCAGGCCGAGGCCAGTGAGCTCGTCGCGACGCCGATGCTGAGTGTGATGGGCTCCGCTGCGTCGCCGACCGTCACGACGCTGCAGCCGTCGACGATCCGCTCGGCGATCACCCGGGCCAGGTCGGGGCCGACCTCCGGCAAGATGACCGCGAACTCGTCTCCCCCGAACCGGCAGAGGTAGTCGCTGCGGCGCAAGACCCGCCCGATGCGGGACACGAGGCGGGTCAAGACGTCGTCGCCCGCTTGGTGGCCGTGTCGATCGTTGACGTCCTTGAAGTGGTCTACGTCGATCATGATCAAGGAGAGATCCCGCTTGCCCCGTCGTGAGCGCTCAATCTCCCGGTGGATGGCGTCGTCGAAGCCACGTCGATTGAGGCAGCCGGTCAAGCCATCCTCGTTGATCCGCGCCCGAAGCTCGAGAGTCGTCTGGGCTTGGGCCATCGCCCGGCTGAGCATGTTCGCCGCGAGATCGAGGAACTCCACGATGCTTGGGGCGAGCTGCCAGTCCTGGAAACCGAAGATGACGAGGATGCCGACCGTCTCCCCCTCAAACTCGAGCGCGCGACTCCACATGGGGTAGACCGTATCGGCCCGCACCACAGAGTGCATCGGGGTAATCTCTGTCCCGCGGAACAGCGTGAAGGCCTCCTCCGGCGGGGCAAGGACGCCCTCTCCGTCCAGGAAGTTCCGAACCTCCGTGACCACGTCTCGCTCGGACGCCGGGGACAGCGGGGCGCGGCTCGTCAGATAGATCGCCGGTCCGGGCTGGTTGGTATTTCCCGCGGGCGGGGGCACGGTGATCGCGACGACGTCCGCCTGGGCGCAGCCGAAGAGCCCCTGGCCGAAGCGACCGAGCAGCTTCTCAAGATCGCGGGTGTCGCCACAGGCCTCGGCGATGGCCAAGAGGCGTGACGTGACGTCGATTTGGCGGAGGGTATCGGTGTCATGGGCCAAGAGAGTTCTCCTATCGGTCGGCATATCGGGGGGCGGTCGGGGCCAGTGCTCCGAGCCCTCTCCTTTCCAAGCCCCGTGCCAGCCGCCCTGCGCCTCAGATCTAGACGAAACGCCTCGGATCCAGGCCAAGCCCCGACCCCTTTGCCGTCAAGCCCTCGACGGCCCTCGTCATTCCCCTGACGTTACCGCGCCTGATAACCGTGCGAGATAAGCGTGCGCTATTCATAGCCATGGACCTGATTCATATCTGACTTCAAGAGCGAAGCGACCTCGTCGATGAAGGGGTTACGAAGAAAACAAAACATCTTGGAAGGCTGAAAGGAGTTTGGTCAGGTTCAATGAGTCTATCGCACCGCTCAGGAGAGCAAGTGCGAAGTTATAAGGGTCAATAACGGCATGGATGCCACCGTCTTCCACGGGTCAACGAGGAAGACAACTTCTCAAGGAGAGAAATAATGGGATTGTACATCAATACGAACGTCGCTTCGCTGAACGCGCAGCGCAACTTGGCGAAGAGCACTGCGACCCTCGGCCGGACGTTTCAGCGTCTGTCCAGCGGTCTCCGGATCAACAGCGCCAAGGACGACGCTGCCGGTCTCTCAATCTCGACCCGGTTCACGTCGCAGATTCGCGGCCTGAACCAGGCGATTCGGAATACCAACGACGGCATCAGCCTCGCCCAGACCGCTGAAGGCGCGCTCCAGGAGACGACCAACATCCTTCACCGAGTGCGTGAGCTGGCCGTTCAGTCGGCCAACGACTCGAACTCGGAGTCGGACCGCGCCTCGATGGACCTCGAGGTTCAGGCGCTCATCTCCGAGATGAACCGGATCGGAGACACGACGACCTTCAATAGCCAGAAGATCCTCGACGGCTCCTTCATTCAGTCGTTCTTCCACGTCGGTGCCAATGCCCGGGAGACCATCGCGATCAGCGTCCGTGATGCTCGGGCCACCGCGTTGGGACGCGCCGCCATCGCCACCTCGGCCATCGTCTCGACGCTGGCGCTGGCCAACGGCGACCTGCTGATCAATGGCACAACGGTCCGGGCCACCAACGTCTTCGACGACCAGCTCTCGACGACCCTGCACGCGTCGTCAGCGGTGGCCAAGGCCGCCGCGGTCAATGACTCCACCAGGTTCACCGGCGTCAAGGCGCGAGCCCTGTCGACCTCCGTGACGGGTGGCGCCATCACCTCCGGCACCCTGGACTCTGCGGACTTCGTGCGGATTAACGGCCAGACCATCACCGGCTTCAGGATCGAGGAGGACGACGGCGAGCATGAGCTCGTCAACCAGCTCAACGCCTTCGCCGCGGAGACCGGAGTCACGGCGTCCGTCGACGGGAACCAGCAGCTGGTCTTGACCGCGATTGACGGACGGAACATCGAGGTGTTCACGTCGAGCGCGGCCGCCGCCACGATCACCGGGCTGAACGGGGGCGCGGCGACCACCTCAGTCGCACGGGCCGCCATCGAGTTCTCCTCGGACAGGCAGGTGTTCGTCACCGGCGCCAACGAGACCCGGGTCGGGTTGGTCGACAATCAGATCCTCGGTGTGACCGCCGAGAACTCGGTGGCCACGTTGAACGTGCTTGATCGAGAGCAGGCCAACCGCACCATCGAGGTCATCGACCGGGCGATCGAGCAGATCTCGACCGACCGCTCCTCACTCGGCGCAATTCAGAACCGGATGGAGAGCACGATCTCGAACCTCGCGACCATCTCCGAGAACCTGTCGGCCTCTCGAAGCCGGATCCAGGACTCGGACTTCGCCGACGAGACCGCGCAGCTCACCCGGAACCAGATCCTCCAGCAGGCCGGCACGTCGATCTTGGCGGCCGCGAACCAGTCCGCGCAGTCGGCCCTGACGCTGCTCGGCTAAGTTCTTGGATTTCAGGCCCGAGGGGCACGGCTGAGGTTTTGAAGGAGGATCGACATGAGCCTTGGCATCAATGAACCATTCGCTGGACCCAAGAGCCTCGGCGAGAGCTCGTCTCTCTTTCGACCAAAGCCCAAAGCAAGTGTCTCGTCCGCCCCGGAAGTCGCTAAAGGTGATCGTTCGGACTCTGTGAGCGTGACCTCAAACGAGAAAGCCGAGCTTCACCCCTTCACCGCCGTATTCCAGTCGCTGACCGCGAAGGTGCGTTTTTCGACCTCGCCGTCCGGTGACATCGTCGTCCAGATTGTCGACTCGCGTACGCAAGAGGTCGTCCGCGAGCTGCCCTCCGACATCTTCTTCAAGATGCAGACCCGGCTGGACGCGACGAGAGAGAGTGTTCAACAAAAAGGGCTGCTTGTGGAGACTTCGGTCTGAAACCCGCTTTGACTTCTTGAGCAGCCGGTCCAAGCCCGCACCGGAAGGCGTCTGGAATCCACCCGCCCAAGGTGAGACCCATCAGGCCGGCGACCACCGGCCTGGTTGAAACCAGGTAAGGACTATAACCGAGGGGGCGCTCCGATTGACCATCGGGGCGCCCCCTCACACTTTTTTAAGCCCCGACCTGTCTCCGCCGCCCGGCGATCTCCGCCTCCCATCGAGCTCCCCCCCCCCGATCCGACCCGCTTCGCTCGCCATCCGATCGAATCGACGGACCCCCCTCATCTTTTCTCTCGTGCCTCCGCCCTTAGACTCACCCCAATAATTCCGCCCTCGCTATCAATTCTGCCGGTTTGATTAACTATTTTATCGTTATATTTCAACCAGTTATCAACATACGTCCCGCAGGCTGATCTTTTGTTTTCAGTCCGGGCATACAGAGTCGATGGAAGGATTGCCGGAACTAGACGCTGCCGACGAAGGTCGCTGGCGAGGAGGAAGAAGGACGCAAGGAAGCGCGACGAACGATCCACGGAGGATCGAAAAACCAAGAAATGTCGCCGACCGAGGCGCGCACCGATGGGGTCGTTGGTGCAGCCAATCGAGATGGTCGGAGGTCCCTGCCAAGTGTTTTTGGGTCAATAAAGTCTAGTCAGTCGACGACCGGGCCTTGGGGTCTTGGCACGGCGTCGGGACAGCATGGATAGCTGTAACGAGAGGACAAGGTCGTCCGCTCGCCCTACTTCAAGGAGTGAATCATGGGTCTGTACATCAATACGAACGTCGCCTCGTTGAACGCACAGCGCAACCTGACGTCGGCAAGCACGCAGTTGGGTCGGTCTTTCCAGCGGTTGTCTTCGGGTCTGCGCATCAACAGCGCCCGAGACGACGCCGCCGGTCTCGCCATTTCAAACCGCTTGACCTCTCAGGTCCGTGGTCTGAACCAGGCCGTTCGAAATACGAACGACGGTGTCTCGCTGGCGCAAACCGCTGAAGGCGCGCTCCAGGAGACGCAGAACATCATTCAGCGTATCCGCGAGCTGTCGGTTCAGTCGGCCAACGATACGAACAGCAACTCGGACCGCGAGTCGATTCAGTCGGAGGTCGATCAGCTCGTCAGCGAGGTGGAACGCATCGGCAACACGACCACCTTCAACGGCACCAAGATCCTCGACGGCAGCTTCCTCGGCGCCAGCTTCCACGTCGGCGCCAACGCTCGAGAGACGATCAACGTCAGCGTCTCCGACGGTCGGGCCAGCGCGCTCGGCCGCCAGTCCCGAAACACCGGCGCCACGGTCGACGCGTCGGTGTCCATCGCCGCCGGCGCGCTCGCCATCAACGGGACCTCGATCCGCGGAACGGTCGCCGCCGACGACAACGTCTCGACGACGCTGAAGGACGGCTCGGCCATCGCCAAAGCGGCGGCCATCAACGACTCGTCCAAGTTCACCAACGTTCGCGCCATCGTCAACGAGTCCGCGGATGCCAATAACGCCAGCATCGTTGGCGGCACGCTGAACTCCACGGACTTCGTCAGCATTAACGGGCAGACGATCACCGGCGTCAACATCCAGGCGGGTGACGCCGACGACACCTTGGTCAACGCCATCAACGCGGTGTCGGACCGGACGGGCGTCATCGCCAGCTTGGACTCCGCGAGCAGGATGGTGCTGACGGCAACCGACGGCCGCAACATCGAGGTCACCGCCTCGACCGCGCAGGCCACGACGATCACGGGGTTCGGGACCGAGATCACGGGCGGCACGCTGACCCTCCAGTCCGAACAGCAGATCACCGTCACCAACGGCTCGGCGAACATCAACGCCGCCACCGGCTTCGGCTCGGGCGCCGGTGACTTCATCTTCGGCGTGAACAGCGATCACTCGTTGGCGTCGATCGACGTGTCGACCCGCGAGGGCGCCAACCTCGGCATCGACATCGCCGACGTGGCCATCGGCCAGGTCTCGTCCATCCGCGGCAACCTCGGCGCCGTGCAGAACCGCCTCGAGTCGACGACCAATAACCTGACGGCGACGTCGGAGAACCTCTCCGCCGCGCGCAGCCGAATCCTGGATGCCG
>SHZC01000091.1 GCA_009692505.1 Myxococcales bacterium | reverse complement strand
CAGGGCTCGGTGCGAGGCCTCTCGGACGCGGCCGGAGACATCACCGACCAATACGCCTACTCCACGTCGGGTCTGCTCGTCGCCCACGAGGGCCCAAGCAGCCAGGACCACCTCTTTCATGGGGCCTTCACCGACCCCACGACCGGCCTCCTGCACATGGGTGAGCGCGTCCTCGACCCACACTCCGGGCGGTTCCTCACCTTCGATCGGTCCGAGGGCGACCCCCGCGACTCACGCTCCCTGAACAAGTACCTCTTCGCCAACGGGAACGGCGTCGACTTCTCCGATCCCTCCGGCCGGAGCTCCCTCGGCGAGGTCCAGATGGTGTCGTTCATGTTCGCCAGCTTTTCGCCTTATGTGGGTCAAGGGGCATCGCTCGTCTGGATCATCTCGGCGTTCCTCGAGCCCGGTTTCCACCTCCGGGAACACGGCACGCAGATGCTCGCCTACGGCTCCGATCCGCTGGTCCTTGCGGCGGGCGAGGACATGTACGCGGCGGGGTGTCGGCTCATCGCGATCGGCGGCGCGGCGGCCGAGGTGACACGCGCGGTCGGGGACATCGTCAGCGCGGGCGCGTCTCTGCATAAGGCGATTGAGGGTATGCCCGGCAAGCTCCGGATCCTTGGGGGGGACGGGCCCCTGAAGGCCCAGTCCGGGGCGGCACTCGGCCTCGCGAAGAGCGCCACGGGCTCGCTCGGCGAGGTCGATGACGCGATGCAATCCCTCAAAGACAGCAGCGTGCGGCTCCTCGGCGCGGCCGGCCTGAAACCCCAGGCCGGGCTTCAGCGGCCCGAGGCCCAAGGGTACGCGCGTCAGATGTACCAGAAGTACAAAGACGTAAAGGGCGTCGTCGACTCGGCCAACGATGAGCTCCAGCCCCAAGCCTCGGAGGGTTTAAAGCCCATCATGGACTTAGGCGGCAAGGGCCTCGACGCGGCGAAGGACGTCTATCGGCAGCCTCAGCCGGTCAGCGACCGCGCGACCCGACGGGTGGTCTACTGAGCCTGCCGACCGGGTGGCTCAGAGCGGCGGTCGCACGAGCAGGACGACGTCGCCTGCGGGCACCTCGATCCTCGAGTCGGCGGGGAAGATCCGGCCGGTAAAGACCTCGATGAGCGGACCCGTCTCGGCGAACGCCGGATCGAGAGACGCCGGGCTTTCAAAATCGGCGCCGTTCCCGCTGAAGTCGAAGGCGGCGAGCGTGTGCCCTGAGCGGGAGAAGACCACGGGAGCGTCAGCGACACCGGATGCAAAGAGAGGCCGCGCCGCGGGCCATCGCCAGGCCCCCCGTTGGAGTGGGGCGAGCAGGATCTCGCGGCGGTCGGATGGGAGCGAGAGGAGCTCATCTCCCGCCAGATACGGGCCGCCAAAGAGGGCCGCCAACGCCGCTGCGCGTCGAGCATCGGCGAGTGTGCGCGGCACCCCCACGACGACCCCACCCGGATCAAGCGTGAGGCCCGTCAGAGACAATGCCCAGCTTCGGGACAAGGCGGCGGCGAGGGTCGAGGTCTCGACGGTTTCGACCTGCGCGTCGGCCGAGACCGCTCGGTGCAGCGAAGCCTCGCACTCAGGCGTCCTCATCGAGCCGCTGTCGTCGAAGGCCGAAGGACAGCCCCCCCTCGCCGTCCGCGTGAGCGCGCTTGGCAAGCTCAGACCGTCGATCCGACCCCAACCTTCGAAGGCGAGCGGCAGCTCCACAAACAGGAGCAGCTCGGGGCCCACAGCCCGCCGAAGCTCGGAGAAGAACCGCGCGGGTGCCGCCCCGAGATCGCCGAAGTGCAGGGCCGAGACCCCTCGCTCCCGAAGTTCGATGGCCCGGCGGGACACCGACTCACGCAGCTCGGGCTCATCGAGCGATCTCGGAGGGCGCCCGTCGGGCTCGTGACGGCTAAACCACGCGAGGCCCACGCTCGCGAGATCGTCAAGTAAGCCGACTACTGGTTCGTCTGAGACGGGCGCGGTGTTCCACAAGCCCTCGAGCAGCGTCGTCGGTCGTTCAATGAGGCCCGCGAAGAGTCCGTTCGCCGCCAGGGATTGGTCGAGGAGGATCGACGGCGAGAGGAGCGGCCCAAACGCCGGACCACTTCGCCAGCCCAGGATCCGCGTCGGCGTGCGTTCCACGGGGCCGAGTGACGCCGCCCAGGCGACCTGCGCGGTGACGGCGTCGGGGCCGAGGTCGAGACGAAGGCCGGTCATTTCGACCTCGACGTCCGGGAAGATTCGCTCTCCACCGTCGAGGGGGAGGGTGGCGACGAGGCCTATTGCGGACGCCTCAACCCGCGCGCCGCCAGCGGGGACCGGGGCGGCGAAGTGGGCGACGAAGTCCGGGCAGGTGAGCAGCACTCGATGGGAGCGCGGCCAGAGCTCGTCACCCGGCAGGCAGGACCCGGTGAGCGGCTCGAGGTGCAGGGACACGGCGTCTCCCTCCGAGGTGTTCACGGCGCCGGAGACGCTCAGACCGATTCGAAGGTCGAGACCACCGCCCGTTCGCCCCAAGACACCGCCCGTTCGGGCAACCCCGAAGTGCAGGGTCGTTGAGCCGTCGTCAGAGGTGAACGTCGCGTCGGCCCGGGTTTCGGTGAGCTGCCGCCAGGTGACGAGGCCACCCGGACCGGGCCGCAGGGTCGCCCCGGCCAGCGTCGCCCTTGGCCAAAGCTCGAAGGCGGGTCGATCGCTCACGCTCAGGATCAGCCGGCCGCCACACTCCGTCAGACGAAACGGGGGGGCCGAGAGGACGACGTGTTCGCAGTCGGGCGGCAGCGCGTCGCTCTCGATGTGCGACAGATCGTCAGGTAAGTTGACGAAGTCCGCGACTTCGGGCCGGGCGTCGGTCCGTGACGTCGGCCGGGCGGGCTCGTCCCCACACGCGCTCACCGACAGGGTCATCGTCGCGAGCTTAAGACCGAGGCGAACCCGTCTCAAACTGCGCCGAGGTCTCACTTCAACACGTGCTCCGCCACAAACGCCCCGACCTTCTCCAGATCCTCCGGGGACAAGCGGCCTCGATGGGGCGGCATCTGGCCGCGACCCTCCTTCAAGAGCTCGATGAGGGCCGGCCGATCGGCGTACGTCACCTTCAGCCCCGGCCGGGTCAGATCGGGCGCCGCAGAGCCGAACACCGCTGCGGCCCCCCCGCCCCGTCCGTCCGGCCCGTGGCAGCGGGCGCAGGCGACCGCAAACACCTCGGCACCCGTCTGCGGGGTCGAAGGCAAAGTTGCGCCGCGCTCGCTGCACGCCCATGGAAGTGTGACCATGAGGAAGGGCATGAATCGACGGGTTCGCGGGGTTGCCATAGGGTGCCAGTATTTCACGAAGCACAACCTGGGAGCGAGGGACCGATGGCCGAGTTGGAAGCACACAGCGCGCGGGACATCGCCGTCGGGGGCATGACCTGCAGAAGCTGCGCGTCGAGGGTGTCGAAGCTCATCTCGCGGGTGATTGAGGCGACTGGGGCGAGCGGGGCCGAAGTGGTCGTCAACGTCGAAACCGGACGCGCGCGGTTCAGCGCGACGGATCGAGAAGCCCAGGAGGTCCTCCGCCAGCTGGACGCTGATGGCTGGATCGTCGGAGAGGTGTGATCGCCCGACCCCTCGCTGTGGCCAGGGCGCTGCTCATCGGCGGGCTCTTGCTTCAGGCCTCGGTCGCGTCCGCTCAGCCGGCGATCCGCCACGAGTACGTCCCGCCGGAGTTCTTCGCCGATCTACCCACCTTCGACGAGGCCCTGCACGTCTCCGCCCCGCTCCCGGGCGACAGCGTGCCCAGCGGCATCGCACGAAATGGGCAGACGGTGGACGCGCCGCCGAGCGCGGAACCGCAAGCACCGCCCCCCAAACCGGACTCCATCCTTCGGCCCGAGCGGGTGCGTCCGGACCGCCAGACGAGCCAGGACAGCGCCCTGGAGTATCACTCGCTCTTCAACCCCGAGGTCGCCCCGCTGCGCCGCAACGTGGTCTTCAACGAGGTGGGGCCCGCGCCAGACTATGAGCTCTCGATCCGCCCGGGGCCCTTGCAGACGGTGCCGGTGCTTGGGACGGGGGGGGGCGCTCCCGGCCCTGGGCGCGAGGCGTTTTATGGAGACGTGACGCTCGATCTCCGAGCGGGTCAGACCGCGCCGCTGCCTTCGGTCGCCCCGGACATGAGGTTCCTCGCGTTGCGAACGGAGCCGCTGACCCAGGTGACCGTGCTTCGGGACGAGGCCGACAACTTCTATGCGCGCGCCGAGGTGAGCGGCCCCGTGCGCCTCGTCTTCTTCGTCGACGCCGACGCGAAGTACTTCTCCGGTTCGTTGCCGGAGCACGTGCCCTTGGGGAGTGGGGCTGCACACCCGGACGCGCAGTTGGAGGCCGCGGTTCGAGGGCGGGCCGCGAAGGTGCTGGGCCAGCTTGGGGTGGCTCCGGACGACCCACTTCGGCGGGGTCTCGAAGGGCTCGTGCGCCACTTCCGGTCCTTCGTCGGCGGCGAGCTCCCCGCGGGCGCAGATGGGGCCGACCTCTACCTGGAGCTCGCGCTGGGTGGCGTCGGCGTCTGTCGACATCGGGCCTTCGCGTTCCTGGTCACGGCCCGCGCCGCAGGTGTCCCGACTCGATTTGTCCAGAACGAGGCGCACGCCTTCGCCGAGGTGGGCCTGCCCGATGGGTCGTGGCGGCGGGTCGATCTCGGGGGGGAAGCGCCGCGGCTCGACGTGAAGTCCGACGGCACGACGCGGCTGCACGTGCCCGCGCCCGACGCCTTCCCCAAGCCGCTGAGCTATGAGGAGAGCTACTCCAAGTCCCTGCTGTCCGGGCGCTCGAAGAACGACGCATCCGGCGTGCCCCTCATGCCGTTCGGAGCGGGGGCGAGTCGCATGACGCGGCGCGCGG
This sequence comes from Myxococcales bacterium, assembly GCA_009692505.1. GTDB lineage: Bacteria > Myxococcota_A > Bradymonadia > UBA7976 > UBA1532 > SHZC01. The sequence continues at coordinate 14,993 of SHZC01000091.1, read as the reverse complement.
AGGTGCCGCTGCCCTCGTCCCTATCGGGCTCGCCCCCCATGCCTTTCGGAGCGGACGCCGGCGGCCTGCCCGACCTCAGTGGCCTCGAGGGGCTCCAGAGCCTCAGACCGCCCGAGGCCGCAAAGGTTGGGCGAAGGGTGCGGCTCGAACTCGAAGGTCAGGCCGGCCGCCTGGAGGTCTTTCGGGGTGACGCCTTGCCCTTCGAGGCCAAAGGCGCGCTCACCGACGACGAGGGCGGCGCCGTCGCCGACGTGACCGTCCAGGTCTTCCTCGTGCCGATGAAGATCGACGGGGGGCTGGCCGTGGCCGCGGGCAAGCCCGTCCGAACCGGGAGCGGCGGGACGTTCCGGGCCCACCTCAAGCTCTCGCAGACGATGCCGCTGGGTAGGTATCGACTCGTGGCCGCCAGCAAGGCCGAGCACGGCTATGCCGCCTCGCGCTCGGATGAGACGCGGTAAAGACGAAGGACTCAGTCCCCGAGGCGGGCCTGCGACACGGCCTCGAGGTCCCGATCATCGATGACCTGGTCCGCGTTGGTGTCGAGGCGGTCGTCCCAGTCCGGGGTGGGGCCGACGCGCCCTTGGGCAAAGCGGACGTCGAGGAAGTCCAAGCCGTCTACATAGCCATCGAGGTTGACGTCCCCCGACGGCTGCGGGCGAACACGGCGGAAGGTGGTCAGCTCGGGATCGATCTCGACCCACAAGACGTCAACGCCGAGGTTCTGGACCGTGGCCTGGGCCTGCAACCTCAGGAGTTGGGTCCTCGTTCGGCCGTCCATGAGGTGCAGCCGAAGCGGGAGGTCGAGCGTGAGCAGCCCGTCTGGCCCAGGCCGCTGGCGGACGTCGAGCTCGAGGCTGTCGGCAACGCCCGGGCGACGGCGCGCGGAGACCTCCAGCGTGACGAAGCCCGCCTTGGAGGTGATCTGAGTCGCGTACTCGGCCGCCGCCGGATCGAAGCCGCGCACGACCGCCAGGAACTCGGCGGTCGTGGCGATCCTCCCGACGTAGGCCGCGCAGTATCGCCGCATGAGGCCATCGAAGTTCGCGTCTCCCAAGCGGCGGCGGAGCTGCTCGAGGAGGCTGCTGCCCTTCTCGTAGACGATCTCGAAGTACCGTGGACTCATCGACGCGGCTTCGGAGGCGAGCGGCGCGTCGACGTTCGGGGCGACAAGCAGGACGTAGCTCCAGTAGTTGCCCCGGAAGTGCGCGTCGTTCTCATGTCTCCGCTCGCTGAAACGGGTGGCGAAGAACTCGGCGAAGCTCTCGGAGAGCCAGGCGTCGGCCAGACCGGTCACGCCGATGAGATTGAAAAAATACTGGTGCCCGATCTCGTGCGCGATCACCTCGTCCCGCACCGACGCGACCTCCTCGTTGGCGTCGATCAGGAGAGCCTCGGGCAGGAAGATGTTCGCCTCGGGGCCGAGGCCGGCGCTCGCCCGATTGTTAATCGTGGTCAGCGAGAGGACGGCTTCGGGGTAAGGGGTGCAGAGGCCGTCGTAGAGGTCGAGGGCGTCGAGGGCGGTCTGGCTGGCGAGGCGCACGACCTCGTCTGAGGCGGTCGGCAGCACATAAGCCTCGATGGTGCGCCGGTCCTGCTGGTGGCGTGTCACCGCGTACGGGCCGAGGGCGAAGGCGGCGAGGATCGCGCGGTCGCGGGTCTCAACTGTGACCCTCTCGCCGCGCGCGATCGGCAAGCCCCCCGACAAGCTGGCCACGAGGCCCGCGGGCTGGGGCACCGACAGCCGGATCTGGAAACGATCGTCAAGTGGGTTGTCGAAACTGGCGGGATACCAGCCGAACTGGGCCAGATGGAACGGCGGCGTCTCGAACTGGCAGCTCGTGGGATCGTCACAGGCGAGGTCAAGCTCGGCGTCGATGGTCAAAGTCAGGCTGCGACCGGACCTCAGCGGCTCGCGGAGTCGGATGAGCAGCTCGTATTGTTCCGGCACGTGCTCGAAGTCGAGGTTACCGTCGGCGTCCCGGACCTCGGTGGGGGCGTACTCAACGGCGAGGAGCGTCAGCGTGCCCGCGAGGTCGCGCGTCGTCTGGAGGTCGACGACGAAGACGGCGGAGTTCGGCCTTCCGTCGGGCGTCAGGGCCAAGGTGATCTGTACGCTCGTCACGTCGTAGGGGCCCGTCTCGTCGGCCTTCTGACGACCGAAGGCCACGGGGGGGAACAGGCGATGTTCGAGGTAGTGGGCGCGCAAGGACTGACGAGCCAGCGGGGATGGTGCCGCGAGGACCATCGCCGGCAACTGCCCGGCGAGGAGAAGCCCCAGCAGCAGCGCGTTCATCGTGGACCCTCGGTGCGCGTGCGGATGGTGCCCCCGGTCACGACGAGATCGAGGAGGGCGCGGTTGGCGGGGTCGCGGAGGCTCGTGCCTTGGCGGAGGAGGTCGAGCCGGCTCTCTCCAGCCCCGATGATGGCGAAGCGCAGGGTCATCAGCTCGCTCGCTCTCGGTGGCGTGACGAGGCCCGAGACCACCCGGTCAGGGGCAGGCCGATCGACGAAGACGTCTTGCCCGTCGTGTTGAGGCAGGGTCTCGACCAGGCGAAGTTGATGGGCGTCGAACTTGACCTGAAACGCCGCGCCCCAGACGAGGCCGACGAGCGACTCGTCGATGGAGACCTTGACCCGGACCTCTCCGCTCGGGGCGTCGACGGGCGTGAGGCGAAGGACGACGCCTCGACTGGTGCCATCGGCGATGAACTCGCCCGAGGCCGTGTCCAAGGTGGCGTCGGGCAGGCGGAGGTCGGAGAAGGAGAGGTCGGGTCTCGAGGCGTCCGCTGCGGGGCCGCCGTCGTGCGGCCGCTGATCCGGTCGGAGGACATCGGGGGCCTCGAAGTCCGGTGGACGCTGAGAACCGGACACGGTCACGCGAAACGGCTCGGAGACGCCGCCCGGGGTCGTCAGCGCGAGGAAGGTGACACCGGCCGGCTGATCGTCCGGCACGATGATGGAGATCGATTCGGGCGTCCGACTCTCGATGAAAGTGAGACGGCCGCCGATCGCGACCACCGCGCTGGAGTGGGCCTCGCCGAAGGCCCGCCCAATGACCAGCGCGCGCCCACCCGGGGAGAGCGGCTCGGGCGAGACGCTGTCGATGACCGGGCCCTGGAGGGGGCGATTGCGGTCGTCACACGCCGCGGCGAGGAGGAGGCCCAAGAGAGACAAGCAAGCGGCCACGGCCCGTGGATGGAAGGAGAGGCGGTCGGACATCAGGCGGGCAGGGTACCCTATGCTGTGGCGACAACAGCAGTTAGGCTTTGAAGCGCGCATGGGCAGCTACATCGACGGTCACTGCCACCTGGACGACGCGTCCTTCGACGAGGACCGGGATGCCGTTTGGGAACGAGCGCGAGCCGCGGGACTGGTAGGCGCGGTGCTCGCGGGCGTCTCGCCGGAGACCTGGGGTCGCCAACGCGCGCTCGTGAGCCGATACGCGGGCCTGGTCTGGACGGCGGGCCTTCACCCCTGCGCGGTCGCGGGCATGAGCCCTGTGCAGATCAGAACCGCCCTCGACGCGCTGCCGGCCTGCTTCGTCGGCCCGAACCCCGCCCGAGGTTTGGGGGAGTTGGGTCTCGATACGCGGCTTGTTGAGCCCGCGTCCCTCGATCGCCAACTCCCGGTCTTTCGGCACCAGCTCGCGATCGCCCGCGACCACGCTCTGCCCATCGTCCTGCACCTGAACGGGCGGGGGGTGCACGCGGCCGCGCTGTCGCTCTTGCGCGCCGACGGCCTCCCGAACGCGGGAGGTATGGTCCACGCTTACAGCGGCAGCGCCGAGTTGGTGGCCGAGTACGTCGCGTTGGGCCTGCACCTCAGCTTCGCCGCCACCGTGTGTCGAGCGGACGCTCGGAAGGTGCACCGGGCGGTGCTCTCCACCCCCGCCGACCGCCTGCTCGTCGAGACGGACTGCCCGGACCAAAGTCCACCAGGGTGTGCCCGCCGCAACGAGCCCCAGAACCTGCTCGTGATCGCCGACGCTATCGCCCGAATTCGTTCCGAGACTTCGCTGCTCGTGCTTGAGCGCAGCCGTCGGGCGCTCATCGGGATATTCCCCGCGGCCTTCCCGCTCTAGAACCCTCCGCGGTCGGGAGCGGGCGGCGTCGCCTCAGGCTTCGGAGACGAGGGAGGCCAGGATGACTCCGGCCGCCCGCTCGCCGCTGCGCCATGCACCGCGCACCGTGCCGACGTCCGCGTCGGTGTGCTCACCCGCGAAGGCGAGCCGCCCCCGCAGGTCTCCGAACGCGCTCAGATGGTCTCGGGTCGCGCCGATGCCCAAGTGCGTGTAGCTGCCGTGCGCGAACGGATCGGCACCCCAGCGGGTGCGGAGGTAACTGTCGGGCTCGGGAATGTCACCGAACATGCCGCGCAGGACCTGCATGGCGCCCGCAACGACGGTGGCGTCATCGGCCTCCGTCAATGACTGGGCGAACGTGCCGGCGTTGAAACACAGCAGGATCGGCTTGCCGATGTAGTGATGCAGGTTCAAGAACTCGGCCCACGCGCCCGGCGTCGCGCTGATCGAACCGAACATTTCGGCGGCGCCCGCATCCGGGTCCTCGGCCCAGAATGCCGTCGGGAAACGCAAATACAGCTTGTCGAGGACGCCCATCTCCAGAGCTCCGATCGCCTGGACGATCGGGCCAGCCAGGGCGGGCTCGAAGGTGACGCGACCCGACTTCAACACGCCCAGGGGCAGGGTGCAGACACAGTAGTCGGCCAGGTAGCGCGCGCTCCCGGCCATTACGGTGACCCCGTCTGCGGTCGTCGTGACGCTCGTAACCACGACCTCGGTCTCGATGGTCAGCCCTTGGGCGAGGCGCACGATGATCTGGCTATAGCCGCCGGGGAAGAGGACATCGTCGCCCTCGTTGGCCGGCGCGCTGTCGAACTCGAGGATCGACAGTCGATCGGCGTCGGCCGCGAACTCATGCTCGATGGCGGTGTTGAGCAGATACCCCAGCCATTGCTGCTTGCGCGCATCGAAGCGCGGCTCCCCGTCGGCGTCTTCGCTGTTCAGGAACTGCTCGAAGAAATCACCGAGGGCGATGTCGGGCTCTCCCGCCTGATCGCGGCGCGCCTGCTCCGCTGCGATGGCGGCCTCAAGCTCGTCCGCCAGCGCCTCGATCTCCTCGTCTTCGGCGTCCGTCAGCGCCTTGCCCTGCGCGTTGAAGCGCACATGATTCTCGTAGTCGGTCTTCGCGGTGACGATGCCCCACTCGGCGGCCTTTTCGGCGACTAGGTTGTCCTCGACGCCGTGAATCCACGATGCGCCGACATCGACGGGCGCGTCCGACCATTGCGGGTGCGAGTAGATGCGACCGCCGATCCGATCGCGCGCTTCGAGCACGGTCACCTCGGCGCCGGCCGCCTGAAGCCGCGCGGCCGAAGCCAGTCCGGCGACACCGGCCCCCAGCACGAGGACGCGGACTCCCTCTGCCCGCGTCGAGGCTTCGGCGGCCGAGGTCGGCGAGCCACCGCAAGCCGGCAGCACCCTTGCAGCCAGCAGGCCGACGAGGAGCTTGAGGATCTTGCGTCGTTGCCAGCCAGCGGTCCCTGCAGCCTCGTTCTTCATCATGGACTCCGGGGGGAGGCGCGCCCTGTGGCGATGTTGCAGTTCGCGGAGGCGTATAGGTCAGCGCCGCATTTTCGGTCAACGACTCGCCGGTCTACCGGTCGGGCGGAGGCGCACCCCCATGCCTGCGGTCTGCCGGTGGACACCGGACCTTGCGACGGGGCGTTCGAGAGGTGGTACTTCGACCCGGCGACAGGTGACTGCGCGTCCTTCAGCTTCGGTGGATGCCGGGGCAACGCCAACAACTTCGAGACGCTGCGTGCCTGTGTCGCGACCTGCGACAACCGGGTCGTTTGCCCCGACGCCACTGACCCGAACGTTCGCTACACGAGCATGGACCCGCAGTTCTGCGCCCGCGCTCGCATCGTCTGTCCGGCGGGGCAGCAGTTCTTCAGCCTCCCCGAGTGCGAATGTGGCCGCATCGGACCCGATCCCGTGGCCGGCTGCCCGTAGGGCGAGATCGCGTTCAGGGACGCCTGCTACCCCATCTGCCACTCCGACATGGACTGCGCGCGCAGGGCACGCTGCAACGCCGACGTGCTCTGCCTCCCGGATCCGACCTGCCCCAACTGCGAGGTCTGCGCGGGCTTCTCCGAAGGCGGCATTGTCCCCTAAGTAGGCGACCGCACCCGCTAGGCTCTCATGGGGATATCCCCCTCGGCTTCCGCGGCTTAACGTCTTCTAAACTCCGCATCAGGGGCCGTCTCGAGGCCTGAATCAAGGCGGTGCCGTCGGTGTCGGTTCTCCGGGGCGGTCGGCATGGTTCATATCGCCTTGCCCACGGGCTCCTCGCCGGCGAGGCCCGGCTACTACGCCGACACGGGCATCCCCCTGCTCATGGAGGCGATGACCCGGGTCGGGGGCGCACCGAAGACGATGGACGTCACCCTCGTCGATGGGGCGAGCGTCATCAGCCCGTTGGAGAGCTTCAACATCGGCAAACGAGACCTGCTCGCGGCCCGGAAGTGCCTCTGGCGCTTTGGGCTCGGCGTCCTGACCGAGGATGTCGAGGGCGTGATCAGCCGAACCGTGTCCGCCACCGTCGGTGAAAAGGGCGTCCAGGTGATCAACCCAGCCGTGCTCATCGTCGATGACTCTTCCCTGGCGCGGATGATCGTGAGCCGCTGCCTGACGAGCATCGGGCTTCAGGATGTCTTGTTTCGGGAGGCCAGTGATGGCGTGGACGCCTTGGTCTGCCTGCGCGCGCACCCGGTCGACGTCGTCGTCTCCGACCTCAACATGCCCAACCTCGACGGCGTCGGGCTGCTCGCCGCCATACGCGAGGACCCCCAGCTTCGGCACACGCCGTTCATCGTCAGTTCGAGCGTGGTCAGCGAGGCGAAGTCGGCTCGGCTTCAGGAGCTCGGGGCCGTGGGGGTCGTGCTCAAGCCCGTCTCGCCGGCGCAGTTTCGGGAGCTGCTGCACGTCTTTATGCGAGGTGCCGCGTGACGGCCCCGATCGACGCCGGGAGACCGGCGCCCTGTGCTGATCATCCAGGCCGATGCCTTCACGAAGAGCGCGATCGCGACGGTCATGGTTGCGGCCGTCTCGACGAACACCCGACTCGCAGCCTCGCCGGGCAACGTCGCACTCACGGCAAGACAATCGGGATTGCCGAAGGATTCGGTGGTGAACGTCTCGCAGATACTGACCGTGGACCGCTCGTTCTTGACTCAGCGCGTGAGGCGACTGCCGCCGAACAAGATTCAAGAGGTTGATTTGGGGCTGCTTCGAGTCCTTGACCTCAGGGGCGCAGGCGGCATCTAAACGGGACGCTGAAATGAACCCGGCTGCGCTCTCGGAATCATTGGACGACGGGGGGCAGCGTGGCGCGCTCAGCGGCTCGGGATTGCTTCGGCGGCCGGCGGTCGGCTAAGTCGGTCGATATGGCAAAGAGACTTTCAAGACGAGACCTCGCCGCGTTTGTGCTCCTGATGTGGGTCGCCGGCTGCGGCGAGGTCAGGGTCGGAAGTGGCGGAGCAGACGGGGGCGGTGGCGTCGATCTTGGGCGCGACCTTGGACGCGACCTTGGGGTCGATCTTGGACGCGACCTTGGGGTCGACCTCGGCCAACGCGACGCCTCTGCCCCGGACAGCGCGGTCTCCCTTTGCGGCGACGGTCTCACCGAGGCGAACGAGCTCTGCGACGACGGCGAGAACGCGGGCGTGCCCGGCGGTTGCGCCTTAAATTGCCTGGAGCACGCGCCCCGGGCCGCGGCGTTTCCGTCCTACCAGATCAGCTTCATGGACGACGCCATCGGCGGCTGGCGAACGACCGCGCACGGCCAGTCGGTCTGCGAGCCTTCGCCCTCGCCGGAGTGCGTGGGTATGTGTATCGAGAACCGCGATCACTGCGCCAAAGTCCGATACCTCGGGGGCGGCGAGTGGCAGCTCGACCTTCACATCAAGCCGGGGGTGTTTCGCGTCCCGGTGCTCCAGTTCCCCTCGCAGTCCGAGCCCGCGCCGCTCGGCGACTCGGACGACGACGTCTACTACTACCCCTTCCTCTCCGGCGTCGCCGAGCGCTACGACCACCGCGCCGACCCCAACAATAGCTTCGGCCTGACCTATCCAGGCGGCACCTTCGCCCCGCTCACCCTGCTCGCTGACCCCGACGACGCACGGCTGATCTTCGCGTCCAACTGGCCACCGGTGGCCGTGTCGCCCGTCTACGGTGGAGGGCAGCTCACCCTCTGGTACCAGGACGCCGTCTCGACCGACATCGGCGACGGGACCGGCAAGACGTTCCTCAATGGCTGGCTACCCGGGCTCCAGTCGACGCCCTTACCCGGTGAGACGCGGACCTACCGCTTCGTCGAGGTGCGCGTCTCCCCGCCGGACGTACCCGCTGGCACACTCGCCTGGCACGTGGCGATCGACCACTACAAACGCTGGCTGGTCGCACACCGCGGCCCGCTGCCACCCGTGCCTGAGTGGCAGCAGGCGAGCCACGGCTTCATCGGCGTGCAGCTCGAGAGCATGGTGACCTGGGATCCGACGTACCTCTTTGACCTCGTCGCCGATTGGGGCGCGGACATGCCCTCCATCCTGATCTGGGGGCAGATGAGCGACTACAGGGGTGACTGCTGCACGCCGACGACCGACCTCCATCCGCGCTACGACATGCTTGAGGAGACCATCGCGGGCCTGCGCGCCCTGGGCCAGCGTGTGGGCCTGTACATCGCGCCGAACTGGCAGGAAATCCCCAATCCGGGGTGGCGCCTGCACGAGGAGGTCTCGGCCGCGTTCCTCACCGACTGGCTCGACGCCAACATCGCGTACGGCGCGGACGTGCACTACATCGACACGCTGGCGCGGTTGCCGTGGGCCAGCCCGGCGCTGATCCGGAACCTCTTCCAGGCCACGGCCGACTGCGCCGAACTGGCGGCCTATGGGCCCGAGGTGAGGGCCGCGTGCGGGCGCCTGCCCCCGGGCACCGTGATCGAGGGCGCGGTCGACATTTATCCGGCGGCCGGCTTGATGGATGGCTCGCTGACGGGGTTCGACCAGACGGGGCTCGAGGTGATGGAGGCCAACTCGTATGAGCTCATGAACGACACGCAGCCGCTCTCACGGGTGCGGCCGTTCGTGACGTTCCCACGGCTCGGCTTCTACCTCATGGACGAGCACGTGCTGCACCTCGGCGGTTACAATAACGACTCTCGGCTGGCCGGGACCTCGGACACGAACTTCGACGACGTAGTCAACGAGCTTGACGATTCGACGGACTGGTACTGGTCCGAGCGCGACGCCTTCCTCTTGGGCGCTCGCATCACCGGGGCCAGGCTGGAGGTCTGGCTGCCGGGCGGGGGCCTCGTCCGGAACCCGATGCTCGACGAGCTCATCGCCGAGCGTGATCGTTTCGGCTTCTTCGCGAGACGCCCACGATACCGCGACGTTATCGGAATTGGGGGCCTCGGCGCGCTCCCGGCGGGCGTCGACGTTCGCCGCTTCACCGACGCTGCGGGCGGCACCTTGCTGGCCGTCGTGAACTGGACGGAGACGGCGGACCTCTCCGTCACGGTCGATGGCCAGGTCGTTCCGCTGTGTGCACGCCGTTTCACTCTGGTTGACGTGGCGGCGCCCGCCTGCCCCTGAGCTCGCGGGCGCCCGCTCAAGCGCACCTTGATCCCCGAGCCCAAGTCGCAGACCCTGCGCCCATGTCCGAAACCGCAGACTCCGAGACGACCTACAAGCTCCACCGACGCTTCGACCGCATGGCGCGCCTGACCTCCGACGACGGGATGCGTCGGCTCAAAGACGCCTTCGTGGTGATCATGGGGCTCGGCGGGGTCGGCAGCTTCGCCGCGGAGGCCATCGTCCGCAGCGGCGTCGGCCGCGTTCGAATCGTCGACTTCGACGACGTCTGCGTGACGAATACGAACCGGCAGCTCCACGCCTTGAAGGGCAACATCGGCAAGGGCAAAGCGCAGCTCCTCCACGAGCGGCTCAGCCTGGTCAACCCGCAGGCGGTCATCGAGCCGGTCAAGCTCTTCTACCAGGAGTCCACGTCCGACGTGCTCCTCGAGGGGCGGCCGGACTTCATCATCGACGCCATCGATCAAATCACCGCCAAGTGCCACCTCATCGCGACCTGCAAGGAGCGTCGGCTGCCGCTCGTCGCCTCGATGGGCGCGGCTGGTCGTTGGGACCCCACTCAGATCCGCGTGACCGATCTGGCGAAGACCCGAAACTGCGGCCTGGCCTTGGCCGTGCGGCAGCTCTTGCGCGAGAAGCACGGCTTCCCCCGCGACGTGGACTGGGGCATCTCGGCGGTCTACAGCGAGGAACAGATTCAGCCACCGCACGTCCTGGAATACGACGCGGCCGACGGCTTCGTCTGTGTCTGCCCCCAAGGTCAAAACGGGCTGCTGACCTGCGATCGACGAGCGCGCATCGACGGCAGCGCCTCGTTCGTGACGGGGGCCTTCGGGCTCGCGGCGGCGGCCCATGTCGTGCGCGCGCTGACCCGAGTTCAAGACGACGGGTCAGCGCGTGAGTGACGGCCTTGAACTCCTGCAGACTTTGGGTGCGCCGCTGCCGAGTGACCTGGACCTCGAAGACGAGATCCTGCGGCTGAAGCGGTCCCGAAACGCCGTGATCCTCGCGCACTACTACCAGGACGGCGAGATTCAGGATCTCGCGGACTTCGTGGGGGACTCGCTGCAGCTCGCCCAAGCGGCGTTGGGCACAGACGCCGACGTCATCCTGTTTGCCGGCGTGCACTTCATGGCCGAGACGGCGAAGATCGTGAACCCCGGCAAGATCGTCCTACTCCCGGATCTCGAGGCGGGGTGTTCGCTCTCCGACCAGTGTCCACCCGACCGCTTCCGCGCTTTTCTCGCCGCACACCCGGACCACAAGGTCGTCAGCTACATCAACTGCTCGGCGGCGGTGAAGGCGCAGAGCGACATCATCTGCACGTCGAGCAACGCGGTGGAGATCGTGTCCCTCTTCGCGCCCGAGGTGCCTCTCATCTTCGCGCCCGACCGCAACCTCGGCGCCTACGTCCAGAAGCAGACCGGCCGGGAGATGGTCCTCTGGCCGGGAGCCTGCCAGGTGCACGAGACGTTCAGCGAGCGCAAGCTCGTCGGCCTCAAGGTCCAATACCCCGACGCGCTTGTGCTCGCCCACCCGGAGTGTGAGCCCCATGTGCTCCGCCACGCCGACCACATCGGATCCACGACCGCGATTCTCCAGTTTGCGATCACCCGGCCGGAGTCCCGCTTCATCGTCGTGACCGAGGCCGGCATCCTGCACCAGATGAAGAAGGCTGCCCCCGAGAAGACCTTTATTCCCGCGCCGCCCGAGGCCAACTGCGCCTGCAATGAGTGCCCCCACATGAAACGCAATACCCTGGCGAAGGTCTACCTCGCGCTCCGGGACCTCAGCCCCCGCATCGAGCTCGATGTGGAGCTCCGTGAGGCCGCGCTTCGACCGCTGAAACGGATGCTCTCGAAGGATCTGAACGCGGCTTGAGGTCCGGGGTGGGCGGGGCCGATGGCCGCGTAGTCCGCGTTCGGGACGACAAGCTCTTCCTTGGGCGGTCGACCGGGCCGACGTTGGCTCAGGACGGCACGTATCCGCTGACGGCGGAGGTGGCCATCGAGGTTCAAGCGAGCCGAATCGTCAACCCAGGGGTGCTCAAGGGTTGTCATCCTCAGCCCGAGCCCCCCGCGACGCCCTGAGACCTCGAGACCGGGTCCGGTTTCTCGCCCCTTGGCGCCCCTCAGCGGCAAACATCCGGTCGAAGTCGGCGCGTACGGCAGCCCCCACCACAGGCGTAGGCCTCGATGAGGCCGTCGCTGCACCGGAGGATGCTCCCGCCGTCGGCCGTACACGTCCAGTCGGTGTAGGGCGCGTAGATCTGTCCGCAGGGTCGGGCGTCGGGTGAGTCCTCTCGGCACAGATCGTCGACGCCGGCGGGCTTGGTGATACAGCCGGCCGAGCAGGTCTCCCACTCCGGCTGTCCGCCGCCGAGACAGCGATACCTTTGGCCGCGGTCCCCGGTGCAGGTCCACACGCTGAAGACATCGTGGCCGTTCCCGCAGGTCGGGGGCTCCTCGGCGGGCGGCTCGACCACCGGGGGCTCCTCGGCGGGCGGCTCGACCACCGGGGGCTCCTCGGCGGGCGGCTCGACCACCGGGGGCTCCTCGGCAGGCGGCTCCTCGGACCCGGCGCGGCAGAGATCGTCGATGCCGGCCGGCTTGGACTCGCAGCCCAGCGGACACTCGTTCCGCTCCGGCAAGCCGCCGTCGATGCATCGATAGCGCGCAAGCCCCGACTGGGTGCAGGTCCAGACCGAGTAGGTTTGGAGTCCGCCGCTGCCGCAGCGCTCCGGCACGGGCTCGGCGGGCGGCGCGCTCGGCGGCACCTCACCGATTTCGGGAACGCCTCCGTCGGGCGTCCAGGCGGCGATCTGCGCGGTCAGGTCGCGGGCCAGGAGGGGCACGTTTCCAAAGATGTCGTAGCCCGTGCGATCGAGCCAGTAGCCACTGTTGATGAGCAAGACGCGCCCGCTGTCGGCCTCGATGACCGGCCCTCCTGAGTCACCGGGGCACAGCCGCGCCGAGTCTTCCCCGAAGTTGAAGTCGGCCTTGCGCTTGCGCCAGTCCGTGCCTGCGCCGCGGTTTGTGCAGCCGTAGCCGTAGACCGTTAGGCGCGTCCCGGCGGCGGGCTCGACCAGCGCAATGGGGGCGGGGTGCGCGACGACGGCCGGGACCGCCGTCGAGAGGCGCATCAAGGTGATGTCATACTCGCCGACTGTGTTGCCGTAGCTGATGTACTGGGAGATGGTGTAGTCGAGCGAGCGACCGTCGGCCGTCTCAATCGTGAACGTGCCGCGATTACCGGCCTGAGGGGCCGAGCGGTAGTCCACACAGTGAGAGGCCGTGATGACGACCTGGCTTGAGACGAGGGTGCCGGTGCAGCCGACGGAGAGGGCGCCCACCTCCGGGCGTTCCATGGTGAGCTCACCCCCGCGGACCTTCTCATCCACCCAGGCGGGCTGAAGTTCGAGGCCCTCGGGTGCCGGCGGCAGGACCTCGGACTCGGAGGCCGGGGGCGCGTTCGCGCAGCCCCAAAGGGTCGAGAGGGCGGCGAAGAGCGTGGCTGCTTTCGGGGGGCGACGTCGGGACATAATTCACCTTTTGCGGAGGGTCTCGGAGAGTTGGACCCGGCCTAACGCAACGTCAGTGCCGTCGGTCTGGCAGGCCGATTTGCAGCACAACCGAGCCAGAATTCGAGCCGTGTGGGTCACAGTCAGTCGCCGTGGGGTGAGACGTTGTCGTCTCGCCGCCACTGGAGCCTCGATGCGGATTGCCTCAATCCACGTCGCGTTTGTAGAGTGCGCGCGAAACGAGGCCGCCCTGCAGAGCCTCGATGGTGACTTTTCAACCTTGGCGTTCTCTTTTAAGGAACTTGAATGAAGTGCAATCAGTGGATGGTGCTCGCGGCGCTCGGCGCCCTGAACTTCGGCTGCGTCGTCCCGGACGAAGGCGGCAGTGACGGAGACGGGGGGCCTTCGAGCTCGGGCGGCGCGGGGGGCAACGGCGGTGTGGATCTCGGCAATGGCTCCGGGGGCAATGGCTCCGGGGGCAATGGCTCCGGGGGCAACCCCTCAGGGGGCGCCCAGCCTCCTGTGGGTGGCGGCGACCCTCCGGCTGGCGGGGCCGACCCTCCGGCTGGCGGGGCCGAGCCTCCGGCTGGCGGGGCCGAGCCTCCGGTTGGCGGGGCCGAGCCTCCGGTTGGGGGCACCGAGCCTCCGGTTGGTGAGGACTGCTTCGACGCCTGCGACCGCTTCGGCGACTGCGCGGTGGGGGGGGACTGTGAGTGCGTCGCGCCCCAGTCCCGTGGCGTCCTCGTCGAGAGTTGCCTCGACCTCTGCGAGGCCGATTCGCGCCTCGCGGCTGCTATCGAGGGCGGAAGCACCTGCGCCGACGTGCTCGAGGTGGCCGAGTCGGCCTCGAACTCTTTCGCTGAGGTCTGCCACGGCGAGGGCGGGAGCTGCGGCGGCTCGCCCCCGGTCGGCGATCACCCCGAGTGTGCCGCTTACGCCGGCAAGCTCGTCGAGTGCGTGACCGAAGCCTGCCCGAACATGGCCGGCTACAGCGATGGCTTCACCGCCACGGTCGCGCTGGAGTGCAACGACGCGGTCGACTCGGGGCAAATCGCCCTCGCCGACGCCGCTGCGGTCGGTAATGCCCCGTGTGGCGCGTTGGCCCAGGCGATCGCCGGGATTGTCGGCACCGATCCGAACACCGGCGAGCCCGGCGCGCTCAATGCCTTTTGCATGAACGGACCCGTGACGGGGCCGGAGACGTGCGGTGCGGCTTGTACTCGTTATGCCGAGTGTCTTCCCCCGGAGTTTGCCGATGAGCCGCAGGGGAACCCCGAAATTTGCGCGTTCTCGTGTGCGGTGGACTCGGGCAGCGCTCGGGTTTTCGAGTGCTTCGCCGGGGCCGCCGACTGCCAGGCGGCCCTTGCCTGCGAGGCCGACGTGCCGCCTCCGCCCCCGGAGATGTGATCATAAGACTCACGACATACGGCTTCACCTTAGGCGCGCTCACAGCCACGCTGCTCGCCTGCGCCGCAGACAACCCCGAGCGCCTGAGCACCGTCGACGCCTCGGTTGCGGCCGATGGCAGCTCACCTTCGCGAGCCGACGCCACGCCGGACCTCGTGGCGGCCGATTTCGGCCTCGACGCCGTGGCTTCGGACTCAGGCGCCCCCGATGCGTCGGTCCCGCCCTCTCCCTGCGACGACCTCTGCACCCGCTTCGTCGGCTGCGCGACGGAGCAGTGTGGCGAAGGCGCGGCAGGGCAGGCTGAGAGCCTCGACGGGTTGTGCCAGACGGCCTGTCTGGAGAGCCCCGCCTTCGCCACCGTCGGAGGCGGCATCGAGACCTGCGGGGA
>SHZC01000090.1 GCA_009692505.1 Myxococcales bacterium | reverse complement strand
GCGCGCCCCGAGGGTGACGGTGTCGCCAGAGTGCGCCCACCCCGCGGGGGCTCAGCGCAGGAGCGAGAGGTCGCAGCGGTCCACGATGATGGCCGCGCGGGTATCCTGTGGGAAGCCGAATCCGGACTTGTTGGGGGCGTAGTAGATGCAACTCTCCCCGGTCGAGCCGGCTCGGATGGGGTCGGGCCAGTAGAAGTTCTCGAGGTCGAAGGCTCCGCAGCCAAAGACCTCGGTGAGGATCGCGACGTCGCCGTCTGAATAGCCGGCACTGGTCAGCTCGTCGGTGTTGCACGCGAAGAGGGAGATCTCGTCCTCGGACCCAGGCCCGAGTTGGCCGCGCTCCAGGCCGCCGACGAGGATGGGATTCGGCAGGGCGAGGATCGCACACGCCTGCGGCTCGGCGGTGTCTCCGAATCGGCTCCAGCAGTCGATGATGCCGTGCATGACGCCGTCGCGCGTGTCACCGAAGGCCAAGTCGAGGGACTCGGCGCAATAGCCGCCCGTGGTGCAGGAGTCTCCCGCATTGCAGTTCCCGTCCGAGAAGCACTCGACGCAGACCAGCGCGCTCTCGTGGCAGACCCATACGCTCGTGCAGTCGCAGCTCTCATCACATGGCCCGCCCTTGTTCTGGAAGCAGGAGCGCTGGCCATCGCCGCAGCCGTCCACCACGACGCACTCCGCGCCCGGATTGCAGAACGCGTTGTCCTCGCAAGCGAAGCCGTCGAGGATCCGGCACTCGCCGACCTCGAGGTTGCAGGCGACGTTCGCGTCCAGATTACATTCGGCGTCCGCGCGGCAGGGGGCCCCGGGTCCGGCCACGCAGACATCCAGACCGTTGCAGAGCTGGCCGCGCCTTGGGCACTCGTCGGTCTCGCCGTTGCAGTTGTCGTCAGTCCCGTTGCACACCTCGCGGGCGTCGGGGAAGACCATTTGGTTGTTGTCGTCGCAGTCCATGTCTCCGCGAGGGCAGCCGCCCATCCCGAAGCCGTCGCCGTCGACGTCCGTGCAGGCGCCCTGACCCATGCCCGAACAGCCGCGGTCGCCGTCGCGGCAGTCGTCGTCTTTACGATTTCCACAGACCTCAGCGCGACCGGGATTGACGCGCGCGTCGGCGTCGTCGCAGTCCTCGCCCAGGCAGTCGTTGCCGACGCCGTAGCCGTCGCCGTCCCGGTCCGCGCAGTTCATTCCAAGCATGAGGTCGCGGCCGTTGCAGTCCTGGTCAATCATGTCGCCGGGCACATCGCGGGCACCGGCGTTGGTCTCGGGATCGGCGTCGTTGCAGTCGGGTCCAAGGCAACCGCTGCCTACCCCGAAGCCGTCGCGATCCATGTCCTGGCAGTTCTGCCGGCACGCGAGATCGCTTCCGTTGCAGTCCTGGTCGATGGTGTCACCGCAGAGCTCGACGCCCGCAGGACTGACGGAGGCGTCATTGGGGTTGCAGTCGGCGCCGTAGCAGCCCGAGCCCGTGCCGTAGCCGTCGAGATCGGGATCCATACACTGCTCGAGGCAGGGGATATCGCCGCCGCGGCAGTCGTCGTCTTTGAAGTTGCCGCACCGCTCGCCGACCCCCGGATTGATGGCCCGGTCGCTGTCGTCGCAGTCGGCGCCCGCGCGGCGGTCGGCGTTGCAGGCGCGGTCTTGGAAGCCGTCGCCGTCGAGGTCGCGGCACATCATGCAGCCGTCGTTGACTACGCCGTCGCAGTCGTCGTCGAACTGGTTGGCGCAGTTCTCCTGGCGGCCCGGATTGACGAGGTTGTTCCGGTCGTCGCAGTCGCCGCCGCGCAGAGGAACGCCCATGGCGTTGGCGTTACAGAGCTTGTCCTGATAGCCGTCGAGATCGAGGTCCGCGCAGCCCCCGGCCGGCGTGCTCGGTGCCGCCGTCGGCATCATTCCGGGGACGCCGCCGTCTGAGAAGACGTAGACGGTCTTTGATTCCCCCGCGCAGGCGAGCACCGACGAGGTGGCGAGAACGAAACACAAGGAACGTAACTTCATGAATAGACCCCTAATTCAAGCGCGCACATCCTGCGCCTGTAAGGGAGGTGCGATCAAGAAAGCAGACGAGCGGCGGTCACGGCGGCAAAGAACTCGTTGAGGCGCGCGTCGTGGAGTGGGGCCTCGGCATAAGCGGCTTCATCACGTCGGAAGGCCCGCGTATGGACGTGCCGGCGACCCTTTCGATGCTCCGCCCCGTGATGTTTGTGAAGCAGCTCATGGTACAGGACGAAGGCCACCGTGTCGGCTTCAAGCCGCTCGTCGTCGAGCAGCGGGCTGAGCTCGACTCGGTCCTGATGTGGGAAGTAGCGGCCCATCACGCGGGTCGATACGACGGGGGCCCAGGACAGCGTCGGGCGGGCGATCGCGCCTTTGAAGTACCGTCCGTTGACCTCGTCGAACATCGCCTCGAGATCAAAGACGCGGCCGCGGGTCCTGGACAGTCCGGCGTCGAGCCGACCCGAGACAAAGAAGTCGAGGTCACGGGCCAAGTCCAGGTCTTCCGCGCCCTTCATGGCCCGCGCGATGCGGCTGAGGAGGTCGGGTGCAGCCGTTGCCAGGATGGGCTGCAGCTTGACGACGGGGCGTCTGACCGACCACAGGCCGAGCCCGACATGCGGCGCGAAGCGGGCCTCTGGCCAGAGGTCTCGCCTGAGCTGGGTGAGCCCGAGGGCGACGTCTCGCACCACACCCTCCTGCGAGAGCCAGACGATCTGCCTCGCGGCCACACCGGGTCGACCTTCGATCCGGTGGAGGCCCCCGCAGCGTCGACTGAGGGCGTCGAGGCGACGAGCTTCGATACCGGCAGCCTGCGAGATGGCGTCGAGCTCCTCGGGGCGGCTGAGACGCTCAAAGAGGCCTTCGAGCACCGCGAGCGTGCCGCGCAGCCGAAGTGTGGGCTCCAAGGGAGAGCGCGACCTCATCGGCGGGGCCGATCTCGGCGCAGGCGGCGGCTCCGTCTTGACCGCAGGCGGCGGATCGGTGCTCGTTGACGGCAGGCCCTGGGCCGCAAGCACGCGCAGCCTTCGAAGCGCGAGCAGCGTGGGTCGAGGCAAGAGGTGGGTTGGATGAGCGTGGCGGCTGCACAAGGCCTCGATCTGCAAGACGACCTCGGCCGCGCGCCGTCGGACCTGCTCACTCCGCTCGGGCGAAAGCGTCGAGGTGGACGCGAGGAGCTCGAGCCGACGACACATCGCGACCACGCCGCCGATGCGGAAGCCTCTCACGGTCTGGAGCCGAGTCGACGTGCCTGGGCAGCCGCGCGGGCGGCGACGTCAGCTTGGCCGGTTCGAGCTAAGGCGGTCGCCATCGTCGCCCACAAGGCGGCGTCATCCGGGGACCAGGTAATGGCCCGATCGAGGAGGGTCACCGCGTCCTGAGGCCGTTGGCTCCTGAGGGCCAACTCCGCCAGCGCGTGGGCAGCATAAGCGTCTTGGCCGCCGCGCTGGACGACCGTCATCGCGACCTTCGCGGCGTCTTCAGCGCGACCCTGCTTGGCGAGCGCGAGCGACCGCATCCCGTCGAGGCGATTACGGAGGCTCTCAGGCATCGGACCTCGGCTGAGCACGGCTCTGGTCCCGAGCTCCACCGTCCGCTGCGCTTGGGCCCAGTCACTCGCCGCCGCCTGAGCATCAAAGGCCTCAAGGTGAGCCGGTACGGACAGCGGCGCCTGTCGGATCGCGCGCTCAAGCTCCGCCCGCGAGGCCACAAAGTCTCCACCCAGCTTCTGCCAGACGGCGAGCGCGACCGTCACATCCGCCCGGGTCGGACCCAAGGCTCGTGCGTGAAGGATGGCCTGAAACGCGTCCTCCCGCCGACCGACAGCGGCCAGCGCCGAGCCGAGGACGACGAAGGAGGCTGGATCTTCCGGGGCGGCAGTGGCGGCGCGCTCCGCAGCCTTGACGGCGGGCATGAGTTCACCTTTTGAGAGGCGCGAGGCGGCCGTGGCCCGCGCGATGGTGGCGTCGTTCGGGCGCAGCGCGAAGGCTCGTTCGAGCAAGGGAGCGGACGCCGCATTGTCGCCCCGCTGCTGGTGCATCGCCGCGAGATCGGCCAGGGCGAAGGCGTCTTCTGGAGAGGACCGCAGACCTTCAGTCAGCAGCGAGATGGCCTGCCGCCGATCTTCGTCTCGGGCCAGCGGGTCTCCGCCGAGCCGCGCGGCGTCGGCGTAGGCGCGCCCCAACATCAGGCGGTCGTCCGGCGTGGTCGGCGTCCCCTTGGGTGCTCCCACGGCGCGCAGGGCTCCCCGGTCGTCTGGGCCCGTCGGAGACGAAGCGGTCTTCGGCCCCACGTCGAGTCGGGCGCGGATGAAGTGGTCGGTCATGGAGACGTGTGGGATGTCGCGGGTCTGGGCGAGCGCCATGTGGCAGGCCGCGCAGTCGGCGTTGTCTCGACCGCCAGCCTGAGCCGAGCACGAGCGGTGACTTTCGCCGTGGCAGCTCCGACACGAAGACGAGCGGTCCGATCGCTCCGTGCGCGTATCGTGTGGAGCATGGCACTGGGTACACGTCAGCGCGCCCTTGCCACACGCGCTCAGGCGCAGTCGCTCACCGTGACTGGCGATGCCGAAGTCCTTGCCCGGCGTCTCCCGGACAAACGTGACGACGCTGTCGGAGAGTCGCTCGCCGGGCAGGTAGTCGGCGAGCGAGCGACCCGGACGGGCGACTCGCACGGCGCCCTGAAGGTGGCACTGATCGCAGACGTCGGCCCGTCGCTCGCTGTCCAGGCGGGTGGGCACGATGATCGTGTTGTCGACGGCGCCCGCCTGCCGCGCGGCGACATGGGCTCGGGCGTCCCCGTGGCACCGCGTACACCCGATGGGTCCGGGCGCAGGCTCGCCAAATCGATTCGACGCTGAGGCCGCTCTTGTCCCGGCGGAGCCATCCGTGAGGAGCGGCGCGGGATCGGCGTGGCAGTACAAGCAATCGGCGCGCACCTCGCGAAACATCCCCGGATGGTCCGGGCTGTCGTAGCCGGGGCTCAGGCCGAAGGCTCCACGGCTCCGATACCAGGTCAACGGCGCCTCGAAGAGGGCCGCGCCGCGGCGCCAGAAGTACGAGCGCGTATGGCTGCCGCTCCCGACGAGATAGGCAGCCTCGACCTCGAAGTGATCGGCACCGGCGCGCTCGGTGAAGCGAGGAACATTATGAGTCAAGGCGACTGACCATTCGGTAGCCGCCGTCGGGTGTTTGAGCGTCGCGGTTTTCGGCTCGACCGTGGGCGGGCCAGACCCAGACGCATAGGCCACGAGGCTTCGACCCATCGGGGAGGCGCGAAAGGCGGCGACCTGGTCGGGATGGCAGTCGTCACACTCGGCCTCAACGGCTCTGAGCGCGGCCCAGTCTCGAGGGGCCGAAGGTGGGGGTCGAGGGGCGACGGACGGCGTGACCGTCGGAGGCTGTGCGTGCGGCGCGTCGGCGGGGGTCTGGCTCTCCTTTGCGGAGCACCCGAGACTCGAGGCAACGAGTGCCCAGAAGGCCCAGAGCGCGACGTCCCGGACTCCAAGACGTGGCCGCCGCTCTCGGGTCAGAGACGGAGCCCCGGCACGGGCTCATCGCCGACGACGACGCCGATGAACGGGAGGTTCCGCAGCTTGCCGGCGAAGTCGAGCCCATACCCAACGACGAAGCGGTTGGGGATCGTGAAGCCGATGTAGTCGATGGGGACCTCGACCCGCTGCCCCTCGGGCTTGTGCAGCAAGGTCGCCACGCGCACCGACGCGGGCTCGCGCGTCTGGAGATTGGCGAGCAGGTACTTCATCGTCAGGCCGGTATCGACGATGTCCTCCACGACGAGGACGTGTTTGCCGCGCACGGGCTCCGAGAGGTCCTGGGTCATGCGGACGATGCCGCTCGACTCAGTGCGCTCGCCGTAGCTGGACAGCCCGAGGAAGTCGATCTCGATGGGCAGATCGATGTGGCGGACCAGATCGGCGATGAACGGGAAGCTCCCGCGCAGCACGCCGACGAGCGCGAGCTCACCGCGACCCTGATAGTCGGCGGTGATCTGCGCGCCGAGCTGGCGACACCGCGCCTCGATGGACGCCGCGTCGTAGAGCACCTCGATTTTTGTCGGATCGTAGAAGGACATTTGGCTCTCCTCAGACCCAGCTATTGTTCATGAGCTCGCCGAAGCCACCACCCCCCGGCACGATATATTGTCGCTCGTCGAGGCCGCTCTCCTCGTCCCATCGGGTGCCGGGGACCGTCGCGAGCACGTCGGGGGCGGATAGACCTCGGTCGAGGCGCAGCGCGTAGATGACGACGCCGGGATGTTCAGTCGTCAGGCGCCGGATGAACTCGGGCGTGATGATGAGGTTCAAGGTGATGAGCTTGCGGGGCCGCCCGAGGCTGCCGTCGGTATAGCTGCGAATCGCCGTGGAGAGGCTGCCGCCCGTCGCGCCCATGGGGTCGGGGAAGAGGACGAAGCAGCCGTCGGCCGAGCCCCCGATCTTGCTCCCCGAGATGGCCGCGCCTGTGACTTGATGTCCCTCATTCGTCACCCGGGCCATGATCACATGGTCTTGCCGGACGACCTCAGGCTGGAGCACATGATTGAGCGTATCGAAGCAGATCTGACTCGGCAGGATCCCGGCTCGGGCGATGTCTACGACGACCGTCGGAGTTCGAAGCTCGACGACCTCGCCGCGAAAGACGCCGTTGCGGTTGGTCGCCAACATCCGCGTCGGGATCTCGGCGAAGGCGCGTGGATACTCGCCGTTGATGACCGTGCGGATGAGGCTCGTATACAGCGAACTCACGAGGAGGTTGAAGCCCGGCTGCGCGGTCTGAGGGGAGCAGAGGCGCGCGAGCTGGGTCGTCAGGAACGGGTCGTCGAGGACGTGCACGTCGGGGCCGTAACGATGCTCGAGCTCACTGAGAACGAAGGTCATGGTTTCTCCCGAAGCGACAGGGGCAACTGTTCGGTCACCACGGGCTTGCGCGCGCCGTGGGCCAGGTTCTCGAGGTCGAGGATGGGCAGTGAGGTCTGTTCCGGGGACGCAGACGGGGACGCCGAGTGACACTTGCGGCAGCGCGCCTCGTAGGTGTCGTGGGCGCCAATCACGACGCGGCTCTCACTCGCGCTCAGGCGCTGCGAGCGGTTGGCCGGAGCACCGCAGACCATGCAGACGGCCATGGTCTTCGTGATGACCTCGGCGATGGCGAGGAGCTGAGGCATGGGCTCGAAGGGGCGGCCCTGGTAGTCCTGGTCGAGGCCCGCACAGATGACCCGCAGCCCGCGGTCGGCGAGGAGGTTACAGACCTCTACGAGCTCGACATCGAAGAACTGGGCTTCGTCGACCCCGACGACGGCGGTGTCCACATCCACGAGGGGCAGGATGTCACGCGCGCGCTCGACGGCGATGCCCTCCCATCGGAGCTCGCTGTGGCTGACGACGGCGTGGTTGTCATAGCGGTTGTCAATCAGCGGCTTGAAGACCTGCACCTTTTGGCGGCCAATCGAAGCGCGCCGCAGTCGGCGGATGAGCTCCTCGGTCTTGCCCGAGAACATGCTGCCGCAGACGACCTCGATCCAGCCCAAGCCGGGCTGAACTCGGCCGGGCCAAGGTGTTCCATCGGAGCTGCCGTACATGGGGCGTGGAGCATAGGGAAGGGCCGCCTCGCCGACAACGGGAACGAGTAAGGACCACTACTGGCGCGGCTGAATCGACCTCACCTCATTGGCCATGAATCGTCGCAGCCTCTTCTCCAGCCGCTCATGAACCGGGGGATTGGCGGCGAGCACGTCCACTTGCTCATCGGGATCCGACGAGAGGTCGTAGAGCGTCACCTCGTTGAACGTGATGCCGAGCTGGTACTTCCAGGGCCACTCGATGAGCGCCCGACGGTCGGAGTGGTTCGAGTCACGGATCATCTCGATGTAGACCGGCGGCCGCCGATAACCCGTTCTCGCGCTGGCGAAGGGCAGGACCGAGAAGCCGGGCAGCTCAAGCGGGCGATCGATCCCGGCGAGGTCGAGGAACGTCGGGACGAGGTCAACGAGCGCGACAGGATGCTCAACAACCCGCGGCGGCAAGGCCGGGCCCGCGACGATGAGCGGCACGCGCACCTGATCATTGAAGAGGTGCTGGCCGTGGTAGCGATAGCCGTGCTGGCCGAAGCCCTCGCCGTGGTCTCCCTGCACGAAAACGTAGGACGACTTCAACCAGCCCGCGCGCTCGAGGTGGTCAAGCAGGCGGCCGACGTGCTTGTCCGTGTGCCGAATCTCCTCGTCGTAGCGGTCCTCGTCCTTCTCGCCGAAGTCCTCGCCGTCGTCGTGGCTTTGGTACCAGTGGTGGGGATCGAAGTAGTGAATCCAGACGTAGTAGGGGCCGGTGTCCACGCCGCGCGCGTCGAACCAGTCGATGACTCGGTCCGTCGTCTGCGTGCTCGTCGACACGTTGACGATCCGCGGACCGAACTTCTCGACGAGGCCGAGATCCCAATCGTGGAACCCTTGATTGAGCCCATAGAGCGGGAGGAAGAAGCGGTGGGAGGGGAAGCCCGCCGTGTGGTAACCCGCGTCGGCCAAACGCTCGGCGACCAGGATGTTCTCGGGCCAGATCGTCGCCCAGGAGTCGGGTGAGCGCTCGACCTCGGAGAAGTAGCGGCCGCTGAACATGGAGGGGATGGAGACCTTCGTCTGGGCGCCCTGGCTGAACGCCCACTTGAACCTCAGGCCGCGCCTCGCGAGCGCGTCGAGGTTCGGTGACGTCTCCCGAACGTGGCCATACGCGCCGAGGTGATCGGCCCGCAGCGTGTCGATGGTGATGTGGATCAGGTTCGGACGGGGCAGGACGTCGGGGCGCGGGTAGTCGGGCGCGTCGCTCTCGTCGTCGGACGCCTCATCTGCGGCCACGTCGATCCCGGCGGCGTCCCCGCCGAAACAGTCGTCGTCGAGGCCGTTGAGCGGGATCTCCGCAGCACCCGGATAGACCGCGGGGTTCTCGTCGTTGCAGTCGCCGCCGCCGAGGAGCCCAGAGTACCCGTCGTGATCTTCGTCGAACATCGGCTGCGTGATCAGCGCCAGCGGTCGGAAGATGAGGGTGTGCTCAAGCAGGGCTGCCTTGACCGGTGGTCGGTGGTCCAGGAAACGGAGCAGATCCGCCGTGCCGGCGAGCGCGACGAGGGCGAGCGTGACCGCGACCCTTTGCAGGCTCGGGGAGCCCAGTCGCGCCTCAGGCATCTTCCGAAAGAGGGTTGTCAAGAGGAACGCCGTGGCCGGGAAGGCGAACGCGAAGATCGGCGGCCAGGTGCCGACGACCTCGGCGAGCGCGTCGTTCTTGGCCAACGTCGCCCAGCCCAAGGACACGACGAAGGCGAGGGTCGCGGCACCGACGAGCCGACTGGGCCTCAGGACCGACGCGAAACCGAGGCGATCATCGAGGTCACTCAACGCCCGCCGCAGGAACTGCCAACACCAGAATCCGAGGAGCGCGGAGACGCCTGCGAACAGCGCGAAAGCAGTGGACCCGAGGCCGCGGTGATGTGTGCGCGTCGCGATGAGATAGGTAGCCCCGAAGCACGCCGCGGCGAAGCCCACGAACGTGACGATCGCGGCGGGACCATCGGCGGAGACGAGCGGGGGCCCCACATGACCGTCGAAGCTGGGCGAGGGTCGACGGCGCGCTTGGTGCCAAACGGCGACGAGCGCCGCGATGCTCGAAGAGACGACCGCGCCGGCCAGCAGAAACGGCGAGGTGACGTAGACCGCGCCAAGGATCCGGCCCGTGTTGTCAAGCCCGGGAACATCGGCGCGCAGGACCATCGTCGCGTCGACTGCGGCGAAGAGGCACGCGGCGACGAACAGTCCGAAGAACGCAGCGCGAGCGGGGGCGACGGGCACCGCTGGAGTGTAGGCTCATGTGGCCCGGCGCGTGAACTTCCGGAGGTGAGTCAGAGTACGGGCGGAGAACGGGCGGCTTCAGGGGCACCGCTTCAGGCGCACGCTGATATAGTGCCGACCCCGTGAAGCTCTACCGCGTCGCCATCGCCCTCGGGCTCGTCTACCTGCTCGCCTTCTTCGTCCAGTCGGCGATGCGGGTGCCCTATGAGTTCGAGATCGAGTGGATGGAGGGCGGCATGCTCACCCACGCCGCGCGCCTCCTCGAGGGGCAGCAGATCTACGCCCCGCCGAGCACAGACTTCGTCCCGTTTTTTTATACGCCCCTCTATCCGACGCTGCTGGCGGGGCTGTCGTTCCTGACAGGTGGGCTCTCGTTCACGATGGCGCGGCTCGTGTCGCTCGGCTTCACGCTTTGCACCTTCGCGCTCCTCTTTCACATCGGTCGCCGAGAGCGAAGCCGCGAGGTCGGGTTGCTGGCGGTCGGCCTCTACGCCGCGATGTTCCGGCTGACCGGCGCCTTCTACGACGTCGCCCGGCCTGACGCGATGTTCATCTTCCTGGTGCTCGCGGCCTGCTACACGGCCTACTCGGTCCGCTCCACGCGAGGGGTCGTCGGCGCCGCGTTGCTCTTCGTCATCGGGCACTTCACGAAGCAGACGACGAGCGTCTTCGTGCCGATGGTCGGCCTATGGTTGTTCTCGCAGAACCGTCGGCACGCGGCCCTCTTCCTCCTCACGGTCTTCGGGGTAGGGGCGCTGTCGACGTGGGCTTACGACCACCACACCGGCGGGTGGTTTTGGACCTACGTCTTCCAGGGCCATCAGGGGCACCTGTTCTATTGGAAGAACATCCTCATGGAGTACTGGAGGGATGTCCTCTTCCTGGCCCCCGTTACGCTCATCCTTCCATTATTATGGTTCAGCCAGCGTTTTCATTTGCCCGCGATCTGTCTCCTGATGGCCGCTCATTGGGGGTATGCATTCGTATTTAGAGCTCGTACCCTCGATTATGAGCCACATATGTATTACGCAGAGTTGTGGTACGAGACGCCACGGCTGCTGATTCTCGTGCCCCCACTTTTTATGGCTATCATGGCTGGTATAGCCATTCTTAGGCGACCATCAATCGAACGGAAGCCACTTCAGACAAATATCTATTGGCTTTTGATGTATATCGCCTGCGTAGGCTCGTCCGGGCTCAATCACAGCACCCAGTGGGCCTATTCAAATTGTTTCATGCCGCTGGCGGTCTTCTCTGCGCTGTTCTTGTCGCTCGCGGCTGACGACCTCATCAAGACGAGCCCGGCGCTGACCGGACGACTCGTCTCAGGGATCCTCGTTTTGCAGCTGCTGGCCTTTGGCTATGACCCGCGGTCGCAGGTGCCCACGCCGGCCGACCACGAGGCGCTCGCGGCCTTCAACGCGGCCCTTGACGGCATCTCGGGTCGAGTCTTCGCCCCCGCTCACCCCTTCGTCTCCTACCAGCGGGACGGCGTGATCCACACGCACCAGATGGGGATCCAGGACGTCGCCTTCATGGGGGGACTCAAGGACCTCCCGGCCCGACTGCGGGCACAGGAGTGGGCGGCGGTGATCGTGGACGCGCCGAACACCGTGCCCGAGCTGGGTAGATATTACCGACTCGACCGCCGGCTGGACCTGGGTCCAAACGACGCGCTGCGAGCAAAGACGGGGTTTCTGGTGAGGCCTTCGGAGCTGTGGGTTCCGAAGTAAGAGGCAGGGCAGCGCGCGGCCGAAGGGCCGAGCGAGCGAAATTAATTCGGAGAGATGCCGGTGATGTTGATGCCTTCCATCTCGACCTGGAGGCAGACGCCGATGGCGTTGCAGTCGTCCACGACGGCCGGATCGCAGTTACCGGGGGGGCCGGCTGCGTCAACCTTGACCTCAAACCCACCGAGGATGGTCACGATGAGGCCGAGGGCCGGGCACTCCTCCTGCGAGCAGGTGCCGGGCACGCCGATGAACTGACCCGCCGACGCGCAGAAGCTCGGCGCATC
The DNA here is from genome assembly GCA_009692505.1 of Myxococcales bacterium. GTDB lineage: Bacteria > Myxococcota_A > Bradymonadia > UBA7976 > UBA1532 > SHZC01. The sequence goes on along the minus strand of SHZC01000090.1, from coordinate 8,147 downwards.
GGGCATGCCGCAAGCCGTCTGCAGGCCGATGATGAGGTCGACGATGGAGGCCTTCGTGAGGTAGCCGTCGATGACGCCATTGCTCAAGACGAAGCCAGCGGGATTGCCCAAGCTGATGGAGGCGTCGATCTGGGCCGAGTCGAGCGTGATGTTGATCGCCACGCCGTCGAGGACCGGCAGCGAGAGCGCGAACCGCGAGGGGGGCGAGGTGAGCGCCCCGGCGGCGCTGATCTGCGCACCCGGGAAGTGGATGAGCGGGTTCATCGTGCCGGGCTCGAAGCTGCTCGGCGAGATGCTGTAGCCCATGCCGGCCGGATCGGGGTCGCCCGAGAAGAGCTGGAAGTCGACGTCGCCGGTGGCGCCGAAGGCCTCGTTCGCGTCCACGCCGCCGAGCCGGCCGAGGAGGAGCAGCGAGATCTCGCCGTTCTCGTCGGGCTGGACGTAGCTGGACAGGCCACCCTGGGCGCCCATGAGCGCGAGGCCCACGAGCGTGGAGAGGGCGGTGCCCTTCTTGGGTCCGATGACATCACAGCCGGCGGCCTCGGCCTCGTCGACGCTCGACGGCAGGTTGATATAGTTGACGCGACCGGCGGGCTCGGCGGTCGGCCAGGAGCAGGGGGGGGCGTCGCAGGCCGGGGGCGGGGGCTCGGTGGCGGGGATGCCGCCGGGGGCGGGCTGTCCGCCCATGCCGCCAGGAGCGGGCGTGCCGCCGGGGGCGGGCTCTCCGCCCATGCCGCCGGGAGCGGGCGTGCCGCCGGGAGCGGGCGTGCCGCCGGGGGCCGGGGTGCCCATGTCGTCCTTCTCGGTAGTGCCGGCCGCGTCTTCGCCGCAGGCCGAAAGCAGTGCGGCCGTGGTCAGGCCGACAACGAGAAAGTCACGGAAATTCGCCATCTTGTAATACTCCCGGCGGTCGGTCCGCCATGATTCGGTTGCCACGCTGCCAAGCAGCGCCGCGGCTTTGTATCCTAGGTGCACAAATGGTCGCAAACGTAGTCGATTGAAAATCGGGCGCGGTCTCAGTCGCCTTCGCCCACGTCGTCTCGCGTTGAGGCCAGATGGCGAAAGACGGTCCGCGGATCGACCCCGAGATCCTTCGCGGTCTGGGTGCGGTTGCCGTTGTTCAGCAGGAGCACTTGGTCGATGTATCGCCGTTGGAAGGCTTCCTTGGCCTCCGCGAGCGGCAGGATCCGATCGACGACGAGCTCTCCGTGCAAGTCGAGATCGGCGGGCGACAGCTCATCGGTGTCGGCGAGCACGATGGCCTTCTTCAGGCGGTTCTCGAGCTCGCGGATGTTGCCGGGCCAAGCGTGCTTGCGCAGCGCGATGATGGCCTCTTTCGTGAAGCCCCGAATGGGGCGACCGAGCTCTTTGGCGTACTTCTTCAGGAGGAAGCGGGCGATGAGGACCACGTCCTCGTCCCGCTCGCGAAGCGCCGGCAACTCCAGGCTGATCACGTTGAGCCGATAGTAGAGATCCTCGCGGAAGCGGCCGGTCTTGATGGCCTCCTCAAGGTTGACGTGCGTGGCGGCGACGACGCGGATGTCCACGGGGACGGACTTTGTATCGCCGACGGGGCGGACCACCTTCTCCTGGATGGCCCTGAGGAGCTTGACTTGGAGGCTGGGCGCCATCTCGCCGATCTCGTCGAGGAAGAGCGTGCCGCCGTTGGCCGCCTGAAAGCACCCGAGCTTGTTTTCGATCGCTCCGCTGAAGGCCCCGCGGCGATGCCCAAACAGCTCGCTCTCCATGAGGCTCTCGGGGATCGCCGCGCAGTTGATCGCCACAAACGGGGCGTCCTTCCGCCCGGAGCGCAGGTGAATCTCACGCGCCGCGAGCTCCTTGCCGGTGCCCGTCGCGCCACGAAGGAGGACGTTGACATCCGTCGGGGCGATCTTGTCGATGCGCCGGTAGACCTCTCGCATCGCATCGCAGGCACCAATGAGCAGGCCGAAGCGGTGGGCGTCGAGGGCGCAGCGAAGCTGGACGTTGTCAGCTTTGAGCGCCTCGAAACGAAGCGCGTGTTCGAGGAGCAGGGCGGCTTGTGAGGCGAAGACCGTCAAGAGTTCCAGCGAGCGCGGCTCGAACTGGCTGACGATGTTGTTGTTTCCGACGTAGATGAGCCCGAGCAGCTCACCCTTGAACAGGAGCGGCGCGCACATCACGCTGAGGAGCTGAAGCTGCATGACGGACGCGCTCGCGTTGAACTGCGTATCGTTGAGCGCGTCGCTGACGATGATCGGCTCACGCGTGGCGATGACCTGCGCGATGATGCTGTCGCTCATCTGATTGAGCGTCGCGGCCATGGTCTCGCGGTTCAGGTTTCGGGCCGTCCGCACGTCCCGGTGGCCGTCGCGCATCATGAGCAGGAAGCCCTTGTCGGCGCCGGTCAGGGCGATGACCTCGTCCATCAGGGCCTCGAGCATGGCGTCGACGGTCAGCCGCTCTCCCAACCGCAGGCTGAAGGTCGCCAGACGCCGATAGGCCCGCAGCTCATCTCCGGCGCTCCCCGAGACGCCCTCTTGCTCCAGCGTCGTTTTTTCGTCCCAGAGCGAGAACTGAATAAGGGCTTCACCGAGCCGAAGCTCGCTTTGATGCGAGAGCGGCTGGCGCTTGATGCTGCGGCCATCGACGTAGACTGGCCGGGCTTTGGGGTCGAGCGCGACAAGGATGAACTGGCCGTCTTCGATCCGGATATGCGCGTGGGTCGGGGCAACGCCGCGCTCATCCACGACGATGTCGTTATCGGCGTCGGACCCGATCGAGGTGAGGGTTCGGAAGAGCTTCCAGGGTCGGCCGCGGTAGGTCAAAAACGACACTCAGTAGACCCCGCCCAGCCCCAGTTGTGCGCCACCTTGACCATCCGGCATCGGGCCGAACTGGGGCGCGATGGTCGTCCGACGAAGCTCGGAGGTCTCCTCGAAAGTCAGGAGCGCGTGAACGACTCCGGCGGCCATCAAGCCGAGCGCGAGCCCGCCGCTGATCACCTGCGCGCTCTGGAGGCGCTGCGCCCGCTCGACGTCGGCAGAATTGAAGTGGCCATTCGGCAGACGAAGGCTGCTCACGGCGAAGTCGAAGCCCACCGAGAGGCCTGCGGCGAGGACCTCCGTGCCCAAGAAGAGCGCGCCCTGGAACGTGTCGTCATTCTGGAACTGTCCGGCGCCAAAAGGCAGGAGCGCGACGATGTAGGAGTTGCGACGGAGCTCAACCCGCTCGACGACGAGGTTGCTCTTACGAATCGCCTCGGCCTCGGCCTCGCGACGCCTTCGGAGAGTGTCGCGCTCGGCGGCGAGGTCCGCGGCGAGCGACAGGCGGATCTGCTCATAAAAGGACACGGTGGGCGACGGGACGAAGAGCGGATCGAGCTGCCTCTCTGGCTCAAGGCGAACGAGCTGCTCGAAGTACTTTCGGGAGGGCTTCTCGCCGCCCAGGTAGTAGTGCGAGAGGCCGAGCAGCTCGAGCGCGCGGGCGAGCTGTTCCCGACCGGCGAGCAGGCGCTTGGGTTCGATGACCGGCGTGAGGTGCTCGACGACGAGCTTGAACTCGCCGAACGCGAAGGAGTTCTCAGCCTCGAGCAGTGCTTGAGCCGGTCCCGCCCAAGCCACCGAAGGCGCGAAGAGGCCACCGGATCCGACGGAGAGGACGAAGCCGACGAGGATGAGCCCGATGGTGGCAGTCGCCGAAGCGCGCACTCAGAACTCGATATTCTCGGTAGTGGACTTGCCCGCGGCCAAGTTGACCCGGCGGGAGAGCAAAGTATCCGTGGGGTCTCCGATGGTCAAGCGCAGCTCGGCGCGCAGTCCAGTCATCCGCACGAGGATGTCGGCGTTGGTTTGGCCGAGGAGTTGGCCGTTGTCATCGCGGTGGACGGGCAGGTCCCGGTTGGCCTGCACCCGCAGTCGGGCGGGCAGATATTTGCAGCGGGTGATCACCGCCGGGACCTTCTGCTGATCGGGCAGGATCGTCACGGGGATCGTGGTGCGCTCACAGGCCTCATGGCGAAAGTCCAGGATGTGCGTCGAGCCGGGAGACAGGGGCAGGCCCCCCGCGGTTCGGACCTCGTAGACATAGCCATGCCGCACGCCGTCGACGTAGACCTCTGTGTTCCAGGGATCGGCGCGAACGTCGACGACGAGTGATCGCGAAGGCAGTTGGACCTCGGCGGGCGGTATCGGTCGGACTCTGGGCCTTGCGGTGCGGGGCTGGGGCGGGCGTGAGGGGCTCGCGATGGGGAGGCTCGCGGGGAGGGGGGCGGCGCTTGCGACCGAGGTGGGAGTCTTGGGCGGCAGGACCTCGAACGCTGAGATCGGAGCACCCGGGAGAAGCAGGGCGATCGCCGCGTCGGGGCTCTCCAGACGGGGCAGACCGGCGGCGTCGTCGCGGACGGAGGCCACCGACGGGAGCAGAAGCGAGATGCCCACGACCGCGGAGACCGCCACGAGCCCCGCGCCGGCCAAACGTAGCCGACGCTGCCGCCGAGACCCGCGCTCGAGCTGGCCGAGAAGTGAGAGCGCGCGCGCATTGCCCGGCTCCATGGACAAGACCCGATCAAGAAAGTCGGTCGCGCGGGCGAGCTGGTTCAGCTTGATGGCCGCGGTCGAGGCGGCGAGATAGGCCGGCACGACGCGACCGGGGAACGCCGCCTCGTAGCCTGCAGGATCGATGAACCACGCGCGCAGCTCAGCGCGACTGTCGGTCAACGACGCCTCCCGAAGCAGCGCGCGCAGGGCATCAGCGACCGCCATCGCGCTGTCCGGACGCAGAGCGGGATCCCGCTGGAGGCACTGCTCGATGAGCCGCGCGAGGGCCCGTCCAGCGGTCTGGTTGCGCGAGAGGACCGGGTCGAACTTGCACTCGAGGATCCGTCGAAAGAGCGCGGCCGGGTTCGGGCCGCTGAAGGGCAAGACCCCGCAGACCAGCCAGTAGAGCACCGTCGCCGCGCTAAACGTGTCGGCCTTCGACGTGACCTCCTGCCCGTCGACGACCTCCGGGGCCATGTGCGCGGGCGAGCCCAAGATCGTGCCCGTCTGGGTCAGCGTCTCCATGTCCACGAGCTGGGCGATCCCGAAGTCCATGAGCACCGGCAGGCCCTCGCGGCTCACCATGATGTTCTCGGGCTTGACGTCGCGGTGAACGATGCCGCTCGCGTGGGCATGGTCGAGGGCTTCGAAAATGGGGATCATCAGCATCGCCGCGATCTCCGGGAACCGCGGTCGCTGTACCTCGGCGAGGGCACGAAGGGTCGGGCCATCGATGTACTGCGTGACGATGTAGGCGCGCTCGGACTCGGGCGGGGCGAAGTCGTAGACCTCGACGATGCTTGGGTGGGCGAGGCGCGCGACGGCCTTGGCCTCACGTTGAAACCGGGCTCGGGACTCCGCCCGATTGGCGAGGTGTGGATGGAGGACCTTGAGGGCGACCGTGCGGCCGAGCGCCGGGTCGACCCCCCGATAGACCACCGACATACCGCCCCGACCGACCTCATGTTCGACGAGATACCGACCGAGCTGCGTGGGCGCGTATGGATCCATCTGAGTTCTACGAATCGCCCGACCGCGATAGGTTCGCAAGGTGCAAAACACTGCCCCGCGTTCTGGCCCCGTTATTAATGACCGATTGACGGTCTCGGTCCATGGCGCGCCGCCCGTTTGGTCGCCACGCCTCGGGGGCGTTGAACGGTATGGGGTCTTCCTGCAGGGCGCGCTCTCCGCTCGGGGGCAGCTCTCCGCGGACGGTCTTCGTTTTGGCCTGCGAGCCGTGCCGGAGATGGCCGTCGTACGGACGGGGGACGGGTGCTCGGCGGCATGGGCGCTCGCCTGTGGGCGCAGAGGGCGCGCGGTCGAACGTCGCGTGGACATCGAGCGGGAGGTCTATCGAAGCGTGCCGGTGATCGCGACATCGGCGAGGGTCGAAGACGAGCTGCGGGCGCACTACGGCGTCGATGCGCGCTTGGTCTTGCACAACCCGGCGCGGCTCGAGGTGATCGACGACGGGCCGCAAGGCGACCACCCGAAGGGTAGCCGTCCGACCATCGTCCTCGTTGGCCACGGGTTCGAGCGACGGGGGCTCGGCGTCTGGTTGTCTGCTCTCCGTCGACACCCCGGGCTGCGGGCCTTCGAGACGCTGGTCATCGGGAGGGACGCGAGCGTCTGGTTTTGGCGACTGCGCGCCGCCGGACTGCCCGTTCGCTTCCTCGGCCCGGTGGACTCCAGCCCCTATATCGCGGCCGCAGCGCTCGTCGTTCACCCCGCGCGATACGAGCCCTATGGCAACGTCATCGCTGAGGCCGTCAGTCGCGGCATTCCCGTCGTCGCGAGCGACGCCTGCGGGGCCGCAGCACTCCTGCACCCAGACCACGTCTGGCCAGTCCTCGCCGGCCAAGACGACCTCTCGGCGCGGGTGGTCTCGGCGCTCTCTCGACCCCGCCCGCCGGTCCTGTTTCCCCCATCCGCCGAGGCCCATCTCGAGACGCTCTGCCGCTTCCTCGAGACGCTCGCGTGAGCCCCCGCGCGCTCGTCATCGACACGGCCTTCGTCGGGGATGTGGTCTTCACCTTCGCCGCGACCGCCCGACTCGCGGCCGCAGGCTTCGCGGTGGACCTCGTCGTGCGGGCCGGGCTCGAGCCGCTGGCGGCCTGCGGAGAGGGCGTCGGTCGCGTCTTTGGGCTCGACAAGCGGGGCGCGCAACACAGCCCACTCTCGACCCTCGCGTTTGCCCGCGCGCTGTCGCGTGCAGGCGGTGACGGCCGCTCCCCCCGCCGATACGACGTCGTGCTCGGGGCTCACCCCTCGTTGCGCACCGCGCTGCTGGCGCTGTGCATTCCGGCGGACCTCCGCGTGGGGTGGCGACGCCTCGGCTACTCCGAGTTCGTCAAGCGACCTTACCGTTTCGTCGATGACCGCCACGCGCTCGTCGATCGCGTCCTTTGCGGGAGGTCGGCTCGTCCAGACTTCGGCCACGGGCTGCCGCGACTGGCCATTGAACGCCTCGGGGAGCGACTCAACCGGACGCCGAGCTCGGTGCCCGCAGAGGCCGTGGCCTTGCTGCCCGGATCGCGCTTTGCGACGAAGCGCTGGCCGCTCACCCGATTCCGGTCGCTGGCCGCGCAGCTTCGTGATCGAGGCATAGCGACGGTGGCCTTCGGGAGTGCCGAGGAGCGTCTGGAGCACGGTCCCCTCGATGTCTCGCTCGACGCGCGCGGCTGGACCCTGCCGGAGACCGCCGCCGCGCTGTCGATGTGTATCGCGGTCGTGGGCGGCGACTCCGGATTGCTGCACCTCGGACGCGCCGTGGGCACCCCGGCCGTCGCGATCTTCGGGCCCACCGACCCACTCCGCCTGCCCATCGATCCCGGTCGGCTTGACCTCTACCGCGACGACTTGAAGTGTCGGCCGTGCTCGCCTCATGGCGCGGCCCACTGTCCGAGGGGAGATCACGCCTGCCTCGAAGGCCTCGACGTTGAGCGCGTGCTGTCGGCCCTGCGCTCCCTTGGCGTCGGCTAACGGCGACTTACATTCTCAGTCGCCGCGTGCGAAGCTCACGGCGATGGCTGACGAAAAGGACAAACGCAACATCCTCGTCATCGAAGACGAGGTCCACGTGCGCACGCTCGTGAGTCGGTTGCTCGAGAAGAACGGCTTCGTCGTTCGGACCGCAGAAGACGGGCTTGATGGGCTCCGGGTGCTCGAGGAGTTCCGGCCCGATCTCATCATCTCCGACGTCTTGATGCCCAACCTCGACGGCCTGACGTTCACGAGGGCCCTCAAGAATCGGAAAGAGACGAAGATCATTCCGCTCATCTTCCTGACCGCGAAGACGGATCCCCTCTCGATGATCGAGGGCATTAACGTCGGGGCCAAGTTCTACATCACCAAGCCCTTCCAGGCTGAGGATGTGCTCGCCAAGGTGAAGAAGGTCCTCTCGGAGCGCGGGCACCGCCTCGAGTAAGGGTCTTGACGGCCGGTTGAGGACTTCCGTACGGTGGTTATCCGGCGAATCGATGTCGGACCCGTTCCACTTGGGAGAGATCTATGGCGCTCACCGTGACAAACACGGCGTCGGCCAACGCTCAGCGTCACCTCTCGCGCAACACGAGCGATCTCCAGCGCGTCATCGAGCGGCTGGCGAGCGGATCGCGGATCAACAGCGCG
>SHZC01000089.1 GCA_009692505.1 Myxococcales bacterium | reverse complement strand
GCGGCGGCTGCCGCTCATTTGGACTCCCCGCTGCTGCTGCCGCTCATTTGGACTCCCCGCTGCTGCTGCCGCTCATTTGGACTCCCCGCTGCTGCTGCCGCTCATTTGGACTCCCCGCTGCGGCTGCCGCTCATTTGCACTCCCCGCTGCTGCTGCCGCTCATTTGCACTCCCCGCGGCGGCTGCCGCTCATTTGCACTCCCCGCGGCGGCTGCCGCTCATAGGAGACCCCCTGCGTCCAATCCGAGCGCGCGCTCGAAGCCCTCGACCACCTCGGCGGGCCAGCGGTCCGCGTAGACGCCCAGTGCCGCCCCGGTTTTGGGGTCGCGGGGGGTCAACGCCCCGAGCATGCCGCGCACGAAGAGGTACAACGAGCCGCCGAAGTGCTGGTCGTAGGCATAGTCTTTGACCCGGGTCTTGAGGTGCCGGTGCAGGGCCACCGTGTAGATCAGTGACTGGAGGTTGTAGCCTCGGTGCGCCATCTCCCAGCCCATGAAGTCTCCGCTGTAGTGGGCCGCCGTTGCGGCCTTGATCTTGTTGGTCTTGTAGTCGGCGACCCAGTATCGACCGTCGGCGCGAAAGACGAGGTCAATCGAGCCCGTCAAGAATCCAGAGACGCTCCCGAGCAGCGCGAGGCCACCTCTCTGCCGTTTCGCAAGGTGGTCCAGCCAGGCTCGCGTATAGCCGGTGGCCGTCTCCCGGCGTCTGAGTAGGGCGGCATAGACCGCATCGCGGTCGACGGTTTCGCCCGCATCGCGGTCGACGGTTTCGCCCGCATCGCGGTCGACGGTTTCGCCCGCATCGCGGTCGACGGTTTCGCCCGCATCGCGGTCGACGGTTTCGCCCGCGCTCTGCCCCAGGCCCGACAGGGTGCCTCGGCGGCCGGTTCCCCGCAGGGCGTCTCCGCGGCCGAGGCGAAGGTCGAAGTCCAGTTCGTCGAGCCGATCCGTGGTTTTCAGTTGAGCGAGGCAGAACCCCAACGGTGGACCGATGATGCCGACGTCCATCGTGATGTCGAGGGGGGTCTCGAGCACGAGCGGGAGGTGCGCCAGGAGGCGATCTACCAACGGGTTCTTCTTCAGCGGGGTCCCCTTGCGGAACCCGAAGCGCTCGGCGGAGCGGACCACGAGGTCCTCGAGCGGGTCGCCGTTCTTGGCGCGCCGCGTTACGAAGTCCAGCTCCTCAAACACCTTGTGCACAAAAGACCCGTACTCGGTCCCGCCTCCCGGAAGCTCGGACGCAGCCACGGAGTTGAACGCCTCTTCGAGGTTCGGAGCTCCAAACTGCGCCTCCCCGGCCGCGTCCGGCACCTCGGTCTCTTCCGTCGGAGCGTCCCCCTCCGTGGCCTTAAGCTTCTCGTCCACGTCCGGGGACGCGCTCGCGTCCTTCAGGCCGCTGAAGCTCGTGACGACGAAGTCGAGCCGGAGCCGCCGGCCTTGGGGAAAGGGCTGGAGGTCGAAGGTCTGTTTGGACGAGTCCACCTCCTCGTATCGAGCGTATCTCACGTCATCGGGCAGCCATGGCTCGCGCGACCAGCTCACCGGGCTTGGTCCATCGGGGGCGGCCGCCGCGCTCCGCGTGACGAGGGCGTCGAGTCGCGCAGACCCCTTGCTGAGGGCGTCGAGGCGCGCCTGCTCCTTGTTGGATCCGGTCTGATGTTTCACGGGCCGCTCGAACCCCTCGAACCCCGGCATCTCGGGGTCGCGAAACAGGAGCCGATGAACCGCCGAGCCGTCGAGATGCCTGTTGTCTTGTCCAAGCGGACCGACCCAAGCGATGGTCAGGTGACGCGCGCGCGTCAGCGAGACATAAGCCTTTCGCAGCGCCTCGACCCTCTCGGCGGCTGTGACCTCACCCTGAGCGGTGGTGACCGCGTCTCTGGGTCCAAAGATCAGCGAGGGCCGGTCCGAGCCGCCCTCGGCCGCCGGCCGGCGCACGAGCACCGGGTGGTCGTCGCAGGCCTTGTTACGTCCGACCCAGGCGAAGGGCAGCAGCACGATGGGATACTCAAGGCCCTTGCTGACGTGGACCGTCACGATCCGGACGGCGTCGGCGTCGCTCTCCAGCCGCTGCTTGAAACCCTCACCCGCATCATGGCCGTCCGACTGCGTTCGGAGCCAGACCGCCAGGGCCTTGGGCCCCCCCCGCAGCTGGCGGGCCTGCTCATTGAGCACCTCGATGAGGTGCCGCAGATCGGTCGCGTCCCGCTCGCCGCTCGGTCGCTCAAGGACCCGAACCATGGCGCTGGACTCGGTGAGCGTACGCTCGAGACACGCCACGAAGCCGTCCTTCGACCAGCGAGAGCGGGCCCTCTGAAAGACCGCAATCAGGTCCGTCCACGCCGTGACGTCGACCTCACCCTCGTCTGCACAAACCTTCGCCACGGCCGGGCCAGATTCGAACGCGTCCAAGCGCGCCTGCGCGCCGTCCAGGGCGCGGGAGAGCCGCTCGTAGGACCAGCCGAAGAGCGGCGTGACGGCGGCCATGCGCGCGGGCCGGTCATCCGAAGCCCCCGCCGCGACCGCATCGAGCCACCTCGTCAGCCAAAGCGCGGCGGGGGCCGTGAAGATCGAGCCCTTCGAGGCGGCCACCGAGGGGACCCCGACACATCTGAGCGCGTACCGGACGTCGGTAGCCTCGGAGTGAGTGTTGACCAGGATCGCGAAGTCTGCGGGCCTGAGGGGCCGCCGCTGCGCCTTGCCGTCTTCGAGCCGAACATCCCCGCGAAGCAGGCTGACGATCTCGGCCGCGGCGCGTTCCGCCGCGAGCTTAATGCCAGCGTTCTTTGTGATTGGCGAACCGAACGGCAGCTCCGCTTCATCAGCGCTCCCGTCGAGAAAGCGGAGCTGCAGCCCGCTCTGGGGTGGCCACAGGCGCGCCGTCTCTTTCGCGCCGACGTCCACGTAATCGATGCCCTCCTGACCAAAAGCCAGCGAGCCTTCGCGCCACAATGCGTTCTGCGCGACGACCGCGCGTGGGTCCGAGCGCCAGTTCTCGCGCATCTGAAAGACCCGCGTGCCGCACGCCCGCGCTCGCAGGTAGACGTTGAGATCGGCCCCTCGAAAGCTATAGATGGCTTGCTTCGGGTCTCCGATGAGCAGCAGCCGCGCGTGACCGTGGAAGGCCGCCTCGAGCACCGTCCACTGGGCCTGATCGGTGTCCTGAAACTCATCGACGAGGGCGGTGTCGTAGCGCTCACGGATCCGCCTCGCGAGCGCGCTGTCCGAGCCACCCGTTGTGGTGATGCGATCGGCGATGCGCGAGATCATGCTGTCGAAGGTCAAGACCCGCCTGCGGACGAGCTCCGCGTGGAGGCGACCCCGAACGAGACGCGCGAAGTCGGCGATCGGGTTGAAGGTATCGATGAAAGCCGAGGCCGCCTCGAGGTGTTTGCGACAGCGCTCGATGACGTTCCAGAAGTCCGTAAGGCGCAGCGCGTCGTCCCCGCGCTTCCAGTTGTTCTTGGTGTTCGGGAAGACCTTGCCGAGGTGGTCATTCAACAGCAGGCTCTTTGGACTGGCCCTCGCGACGGCCAGATCCGTCACACTTTTCGCCCAGCCACTCACCCTACCCGCCTGGATGCCCACACCGTTGAAGGCCTTGTCCTTCTTTGCGGCCGCGCTCGCCGCGGCCTCGCTCCGGAGCGCCTCGAACCCGACAATACCCGGCGCGTCATCGCCCTCGAAGTCCTTCGCGAAGGCCTCCGCCGTCGCCGCCCACGAGGCCACGAGAGCCTCCGCGCGTGCGACCCAGGCCGAGTCGTTGGTATCGGGCCCGACGACTTGCTCGCCAGCGGGCCCGACGACTTGCTCGCCAGCGGGCTCGACGACTTGCTCGCCAGCGGGCTCGACGACTTGCTCGCCAGCGGGCTCGACGACTTGCTCGCAGGTGGGCTCGACGACTTGCTCGCCAGCGGGCTCGCAGGTGGGCTCGACGACTTGCTCGCCAGCGGGCTCGCAGGTGGGCTCGACCACGGCGGACATGAGCTCGGCGACCTTGAGCATCTTCTTGCGGTCCACCTTGGCGTCGCTGAGCGCCCGCACCAGCGCGGGGCTGGCTTGATTCCACATCCGGGCGAGCGTGTCGTCGACCAGCCTTGCGCGCACCTCGAAGGTGTCCCCGAGCACCTCGATGTCACTGTCTTCACCCGAGTCGAAGGCGAACTCTTTGAGCATCCTCTGAGAGAAGCCGTGAATCGTGGAGATCCCCGCGAGGTCAAAGTCGCGGAGGGCTCGCACGACCCGTTCGTGGCGGGCCTCCACGTCCGTCTGACGAAGGGCGTCGAGCACGGCGTCCTCGGACTTCAGGAGCGGCTGGGCGAGGGCGTCGCGACCCTCGGCGAGTCGGCGGCGGACACGATCCCTCAGCTCGGCGGTGGCCGCGTCCGTGAACGTGATCGCCAAGATGCGGTCGATGGGGATGCCGCTCTCGGCCACGAGACGAAGGACGAGCGTGGCAATCTGGTAGGTCTTGCCGGTGCCGGCGCTCGCCTCGAGCACCCAGGTGTCACCTGGAAGCGGGAGCGCCGTATGCGGATCCCAGTCAGCGTTCTGGTGGGTCACGTTTCACCTCCATCGTCATCTTCGGCCGCGGCCTGCTTGCCCCGCATCTCGAGCACGGGGTTCCAGGTGTATTCAGCGAGCTTGACCAGCTCCGAAGCGACCTCCGGCTGTCCCAGATCGTCGATGGAGAACTCACCGAAGAGCGCGTCTGTCCAGACGTCATGTCGGTCGCCGTGGCCCATCATGTCATCCCACTTCCCCCCGGCCGTGTAGACCCGTTCAGCGGGGCTGGGAGGCCGGGGGGCGGCCTCTACTTGTTTCGGTGTTCTCGGAATAGCCAGCTGCCGCGAGAGCGTGCGGAAGAGGAGCAGCGCCTCACAGTGCGCCCGCGAGTGGAGCCCAAGATAGTGTTCGAGCACCTCGCACGGATCACGCGGGGGCCAGAAGAGCGTCAGGGGGGTGCACTCGTCCGCGGATACGAGCGCGCCACGGGAGAGCTCGGGACCAAGGTGGGCGCACGCCACAGTCACGAGCAGCGCGAACTCGAGCTCGGTCCTCGGGTCAATCGACTTGGAGAAGTTCCGACGAACGAGGATGAGCTGACCATTTTCGGCCTGCCTCACGTCTGCGCAGGAACCGCTCATCACGAAGCCGTTCGCCAGCTGCGCCGAGAACGTGCGCGCGCCGAGGGAAGGCCCCATCTTCGACGCCCGTTCCCTGACCCTCTGCACGTCGGCGAGCGCGTCTTCGAGCATCCGACTCCCCTCCGAGCGGTGGGCCAGGCCACCCTCGGCTCGCAGTCGCGCCTCTATCGCCTCGAGAGAGGGCGGCGGCGCGCCCTCGACCGCGAGCTCGCGATCGATCCGGCCCGCGAGGTTCAAGGTCGCGTATTCATCGAACTCGATGGGCTCGCGGTCGGGCAGCCGCGTGGAGACTCGCCTGAGGTTCAGACCCATCCGGCCACTGAGGAAGGCCCGTTGGGGCCGCGCCAAAGCGGACGCGAGGGCCTCGACGGAGAGGCTCAGCGTCGGCAGGAGCGGCGGAGATAACGGCTTGGCGAGGACGTCGAGCGGGCCGGATCGGAGCTCGACGGCAGAAGCGCCGACGAGCCTCGCCCTCGCCGCCGCCTGGATCGTGCCGTCGAAGGGCAAGAGCCGTGGCTCGCTGAAGGCGCGTGGGCTGAAGGGCTGGAGCGGGTGGACCAGCAGCTCCGAGATCGCCTGACCGCCTGCGGCCCGGAGGATCTCCTGGAGCTCGATCACCGCCACGCTCGCCGGGATCACCTTGCCCTGCTTCGGCTCAAAGCCCGTATAGAAGACCAAGAGGGCGTCCCGGGCCGACAAGATCGCCTCGAGGAAGAGGTGCCGATCGATGTCGCGGCGGTCGTACTCCCCGGTGCGCTTCTCGTTGACCATGGGGTCCCAGGCCGGCCCGGTGGGCACACGCGGAAACAGGCCGTCGTCGAGGCCGAGCATCGCGACCACTCGGAACGGCACAGAGCGCATGGGCTCGAGCGCGCAGACCGTGACGGCCCCACCGGCCGGCTTGCTGCCGCGCTGCGGGAGCTCGAAGGCACCCGACAGGAGCCTGACGACCGCGTCGAGTCCGTACTCCAACGGCCCGTTCACTGACGGCCCATTCTCTAACGGCCCATCGGGCAGCAGCTCGGCGAGGGTCTCGGTGACCTCCACCCGCTGCCAGGCGAGCTTCTCCGGCACGTCCGTGAGGGTGTCGAGCACCGACGTGAGCCGCTCACGCCAGATCGCGGCCGTGGCGGGCACCTTCGCCGCTCGTCGCGTCTGGTCGAGCGCGTCACAGATAAGAAGCAAACGGCCGACGCGGGTGAACCGCGCCTGAGACTGGAGCTCAAGAGGCACCGCTGGCCCGAGCGGCCCGATCCGATCTTGCGGCGCGCCGCGCACCACCGCGAGGCCCCCTTCGTCGGGCATGAGGATCCCGAGCACCATTCGCTCCAGGCCGAAGCGAAGGGTGTTTGTGTCCAGCTCGGGCTGGTCGTGCTCGAGCCGATCCGCGCTGTCCCAGCCCCACCGCAGGGCCGACGCCTCGATCAGGCTCCGAAGGTCCATGACGTCTTCCTCGTCGAGGCGAAAGCGCGTGCGCACGGGCTGAAGGTCGAGGAGTTCGGCGAGGCGCGTCGCCGTGACCCGCTCCTCTCCAAGCGCGAGGGCCGACAGCAGCGTCTCTGCCACGGGGTTCGTGGCGCGCAGGCCGAGATCGGCGATGTGCACCGGGATCGTCGGCGCGAACCCCTTCTCGTTACGCCCGAAGACGGCGGCGATGAGCGGCGCGAAGGCCCCGAGATCCGGCGTAAGGACGAGGATGTGCCGTGGCTCGAGCGTGGGATCCAGCGCGAACCGTCGAAGGAGCGCGTCGCGGAGGGCCTCACACTGGCGCAGCGGCCCATGCGTCGCGTGCAGCTCAATCGAGGGCAAGCCGCTGATGACATCTGCCCAGGCGAGCGTGCTCGTGGGTGGTTCGACCCCGGCGACAGCGCTCGCCGGCTCGACGGGCCGATCATCGGCGCGGTCGAGCCAGCCTTGAAGGTGGCGGAGCACGGAGTCTGGCTCAGCGAGCGGGCGATCGGCGGCCTCCTCGTCGAGCTCCTCGTAGCTCTGCGTCTCAAGCCACGCCTGAAGATCACGGCTCGGCCGACCGTTCGCCGCCAGGATCGGGTTCCGGGCGAAGGCGGCCTCAGCGAGCGCGTCCCGCTCGGCTGCGGTCCGGGCACGCATCACGGCGCGGCTTGACTCCCTCGGTGTCTTGATGTCCTGAAACCAGGCCCGGCTCGCCGAGAGCATGAAGAGCGCGACCTCGAAGTGGCGGCTCAGTCGCTCGAGCCGCAGCTTGTCGCCGGGCCTCAGCGTCGACAGCCCAAAGACCCGGAGCGTGCGATCGAGCTGAGCCTGGGGCCTGCGGGGCTGGAGCTTGTCGAGCCTCTCAAACTCCCGGAGCGGCGAGGTCAAGTCCGCTTGGCCCTCATGCAGCCGTCGAAGGAGGACGCCGAGGAAGGCCGCGTCACCTTTCAAAGTGGAGACCCCGCTGAGCTCTAGGAGCGCGTCGGCCGGTCGGTCGTACATGAGCCGCTCGAGCGCGGAGGCGATCTGCCCGGCGAGGTCCAACTCCCGCGCGCCGACGGGGCGATCCGGGGCGACCGCGCGACTGTCCGCGCGGAGGTACCGTGCGACCGCCTCGAAGGCCTTTGAACCGAGCTCCTCGCGAACCAAGGGGAGGAGGCGAGCGCGCAAGCCCGGGCCGGTGAAGGCGGCGGCCGCGGGCGCCCGAGCAGCCTCCGGCGACCAAAAACGAGCGCGCGGCTCGAGCGAATCACCCGACATTAGCCAGCGGGTGGCCCCCAGGAGCGCGGGCCCGGGGAACGGGAACTCGACCGAGGAGAGCGAGCCCAAGCGCGTGGTGAGGGCCTGCCTTAACCACTGCTGCATACCCCGGCTGCCCACGACGATCGGCAGCGGCTCGAACGGGTCGGCGGGCCAGCGGCAGGAGAGGTCGTTGGCGAGCACATCGACGAGCACGCCAACGTCTGGATGTCGACACACCGTGAGGGTCATGGCTTCCCCTTGATTCTAGAGACTGGGTTCATGCGTGACGGTGGCGGTCCCGCCCGGCGGAGCCTTGGAGACGACCAGCCGGCGGGGCATCCGGTCCTGCATGGCGGCGACATGACTGATGGTCCCGATGGTGCGGTGATTGCCGCGCAGCTGCTCGAGGGCGTTGAGGGCGACCTCGAGGGTGTCGGGATCCAGGGCGCCGAAGCCCTCGTCGAGGAAGAAGAAGTCGAACTGCACGCGACCGCGGTGCTGGATGTGGTCACTCAGCGCCACAGAGAGCGCGAGGGAGGCCAAGAAGGACTCGCCCCCCGAGAGGCTGCTCACCTTCCGGATCACCCCGGCGTCGAAGTGGTCCCGGACGCAGAGCTCGTCGTCTTGAAGGCAGAGCTCGTATTGGTCTCGCGTCAAGCGGAGCAGATGTTGCGAGGCTGTCTTCAGGATTGCCCGCAGATAGCGGCTGGCGAAGTAGGCCTCGAGCGCCTTGCCCCGAAACGCCCTCGAGAGCTCGTCGGCGCGGGCGATGGTCGGCCGGAGGGCGTCGAGCGAGGCCTGGTAGCGAGCGTGGCTGGTTTGAGTCCGCTTGAGCGACTCGAGCTCCGTCTTTGCGCGACCGACAGCCGCCTGCGCCTCGCCCAAGGCGCCCTTGGCGGCCTCACTCTGGACCTTGGCAAGCGCGATACCCTCAGCGGTCGGAGCGGCCGTGCTCTCAAGCGCATCGACGACGGCGCTCGCGTCCTGAAACACGCCGCGCGCGGCTTCGAGCGCGCCACCCGCGCTCGAACGTTCGCGGTCCCATTGGCCAACCTTAGCCGCGCCCTTTTCACGAGACGCCCGTTCCATGACCGCGGCTCGCGCGGCCGTTGCATCCTCGAAGCCGCTCGTCGACAACGCGGCGAGGAGGGCCTCTTCGCTGTCCTTCGACTCCGAGACCCGACACCTGTGCAACTCCTCCTGCTTGGGGAGGGCCTCGTCGGCGCGCCCGAGCTCGGCTGTTGCGAGCGCAGACGCTTCGCGGCGGCCCACATACTCCGCGTCGAGCTTGTCCTTCTTCTCGAGCGTATCGGCGAGCACCACAGCGGGGTCGCCCTCTGGGACGCGCTCGGTGATTCGCGCCGCGAGATCGGCACACCGCGCCTCGCAGCTCGAGCGGGCCGCGAGGCAGCGGCCACGAGCCTCCGCCGCGTCTATAGAGGCGCGGTTCCCCGCTTCGCGGGCCACGGACGCCGCCTGGCGAGCGGACTGAACGTCAACGGTCCGCACCTCCAAGTCGCCGCAACGGACATCCCGCGTAACCAGGTCCTGTGCCCTTTCGTGGACCTCCGCGCGTGTCTGCCCCTCGGCCGCCGCTTCGAAGGCGTTTCGAGCCTTTTGGTCTGGCTCCACGGCCTCGGACGCGAGTTCAGCCGCCCTCCGCTCAAGCGCGCTGGCCGCGACCAGGCGGTCCCGCGTGACCTTGGCCTCGCTCTCGGCCAAGTTGAAGGCCGCCAGGGCGACGTCGCGCTGACTCGATGCGACCTTGAAGGCGACCTTGCTTGTGTCGAGGCCCAGGACCAGGGCCGCGAGCTCGGTTTCCCGATCCCCGAGGAGAGATGCGCGCGCCTCGGCTTCCAGGCGGCCCTCAAAGACCGAGGTCCCCTCGTCCTGCCGTCGCGAGAGGAGCGTCTGGGCCTCGTCGAGGCGGCTCGTAGCGAAGGCGGCAAGCTGCATCGCGTGCGACTGGTCCTTCTCCGCGCTGTTGTACGTCAAGTTGCTTGACGATTGAGCCGAGACCTCATGGTCAAGCTGCTTGACTATAGCCTCGTGCGCCGCCCGAGCCTGGTCAAGCTCGGAGGTGGCGATGGCCGGCGCCGGATGCTCCAGGGCTCCACAGACCGGGCACGGGGCGCCGTCGTGGAGAGCGTGAACGAGCGCGGCCCCCTGGGCGACGACCTCGAGCCGGTCGCGCTCGGCCTTCAACTCTTCCTCCCGCGCCCTGGACCGTCTCACGTTCGTGTAGAGCTCGTCCCGCACCACGCCCGCTGCCCGCAGCGCCTCCTCCGCCCGCTCCACGGAGGCGGTCGTCGTCTCCGTTTCGCCGCGACGCTGCCGCACGGCCTCGGTCAGCTCAGTCAGCTCGGCGTCGACGCGCGAGAGCGAGAGCCGCTCGGCTTGCTTCGCCGTGAGCGACGCCTGCTCGAGCTGGGCGTCAAAGAGGAGGCGCGGATCGGCGTTGGCGGCTACGCACGCGGCGGAACAGGCCTCGACCCCCTTGACCAGCTCCGCGAGTGCGAGGTCGGCCGCGGTCGCTCTCTCCGTCTCCGCAGCATGGACGCTCTCCGCCGACAAGCGCGAAGCGAGCGCGCGTTCGGCGTCGTTGCAGAGGCCCAGGAGGCGACCTAGACGCCCCCGCTCGTCGGGCGCGGTTCGCAGCGACGAGAGCTCTAAGGCGAGCCGATCAAGCTCGGCCTCCACGACCGCCAGAGCACCGGTCGCGGCCTCCGACTCAACCGCCATGCGCCTCACGGCATCTTCAAGACGAGAGAGCTCCTCGCGATGGCCCTGAAGCATGACCAGCTCGTCCCGGCGCTGGTCATCGAGTGCCTTGGCCTCTCGGGCGCGCACGATGAGCGCGTCTCGCGCCGGTCCGTTCGTACCGCGCTCGGCCTCGACCGCCTCCCAAGAGCTAATCGCGTCCCGATGGGCTGTCGTCGCGCTCGCCTGCCGCTCTTGGGCTTCGACGAGCGCACGCCCCTGCTGAGCCTCGCGATCCTTCGCGCCGCTCAGTTGGACAATGAGGGGCACGACGGGCTCGGCAGACTCCGCAGCCCTAAGCGACTGACGGAGGGTGTCCAGCTCGGGCCGCTCGGCTTCGAGGCGCGCGACCTCCACCTCCGCGACAAGCAAGCGTTGATACGCGCGGTCCGAGCCCTCGAGCGCGACCACCGTCGTCGTGGCGAGCTCACTCACGGCGGACGCGGTCGCCGCCTCGGCCTCGGCCTGCTCGAGCATCGTCGTCGCCACGCCCAAGAGCTCCGGCGTGGCCGGCGTGACCCCGAGCAGCGTCTTGAGCTCGGCCTCCCGCACCAAGAGCGGCGCACGCCACTCCGTCACCTGCTTGGACAGCGCCTCTCCGAATCGGTCGAGGTTGAAAATTCGGCCGATCAGCCCCGCGCGGTCGGTCGGGCCCGCGTGCAGCAGCTTGTCGAACGCGCCCTGCGGCAAGATGACCGCGCGCTGGAAGTGGTCCGGGTCGAGGCCCAAAGCGTCCTCACGGACCACCTGATCCAGCACCGTCACTTTATCGGCCATCAGCACCAAGCCCGCTTCCGTCCGATAGAGCCAGACCTTGTCGGGCGTCGCGTCGACTGCGGTCTCCGAGCTCCCGCGCCCCCGCTTCCGCCGCCACTCTCGACGCACTCGCCAGCCCTCGACGACGCCGTCCCGACGCGTCTCGAAGTCGAGTTCGACATACGCCTTTTCGACACCGAAGTTGACGAAGTCCGTCCCCTTCGACTCCCGCGGCGCCTTCCCGAAGAGGGCGATGAAGATCGCATCGAGGATGGTGCTCTTGCCTGCCCCGGTCGGGCCGACGATGGCGAAGAGGCCGTCCTCGCAGAGGTGCCTGAAGTCGACCTCGACCGGTGAGGTGAAGGTGCGAAGGCCGTCGAAGGTCAGGCGGGTGGGTTTCATGCCTCGTCCTCGTCAAAGGCGCCGGCCGGTCTCGGGGGAAACTCACCGCGCAGGAGCGTGAGCACGTCGGAGGTGAGCTGGCGGACAACCAAGGCCGAGAGCTCCCGCTCGGCGAAGAAGTTTCCGATGACGTCCTCGTCGGGCAGGTCGTCGTCCTGACCGAGGGCCTCTTCGTCGTCAAAGCGACCGCGCTCGAAGACGCTGACGAGCTTGATAAAGGAGACGCCCATCCGATGGACGCCGGCGAGCTCGTCGCGGGTCAGTGCCCGACCGTAGTCCAGCGTCAGCTCCACGAAAGGCCGATCGGCGGCCTCCTTTTGGACGCGCTCGGCGAGCTCTTTGGGGGAGAGCACCGTCCACAGCCGCATGGGCCGACCGCTCAGGAGGGGGACGCTGTGGAGCTGCGTTTGCCCGGGCGCGGTCAGCTCCACCACGACTGCGCGTTTCTCCTGCCCCGCGTCCGACCGCGACCAAGCCAAGGGCGAGCCGCTGTAAATCACTGGCCCTGGACCCGGCGCGCCGAGCACGATCTGGGGGCGATGGAGGTGCCCCAAGGCGATGTAATCCGCCTCGGGCAGCGACGCCGCCCGTAGGTCGGTCAGGTTGCCGACGCGATAAGTCCGTTCGCTCCCGTCGTCGACCCCCCCTGTCACCCAACAGTGACCCATGAGCAGGTGCGGCACACCCACAGGCAGCAGCGCCTTGCGGGCGGCGAAGGCCTCTGCGAGGGCGTCGGCGTAGGCGTCTCGGACCTCGAGCTCGCTGACGATCTCGGTGCGTTGAAGCGGCACGAGGCGCGCCTCGGACACGAACGGCAGTGCCCCGACGGCCACCTGACGTTGACGGTCAGCGGAGTGGATGAGCGCGGCACCTTTGCCCAGCGGCTCGATCTGCACCTTGCCGTCCTCGCAGAAGGCACCCGGCACCGCCTCGTGGTCCCCACACAGCCAGATGCCCGTGCGCCGGGCAAGCGGCTCGGCCGCAGCGAGGCGGATGCCGTTGTCGTGATTGCCCGCGATGACGACGACCGCGCGACGCCCCCCGGCCGCGAGCCCATCGAGGAGGTCGTAGAAGGCGTCCTCGGCCCAAGCCGGCGGGTTGACCGCGTCGAAGATGTCCCCCGCGATGACCGTCAGATCGACCGAATGGGCATCGGCCAGCGAGACGAGCTCGAGCATGAGCGCGAGGTGCTCTTCGCGTCGCGATATACCCGAGAGGTCGCGCCCAAGATGAAGGTCGGAGACATGAAGGACTCGCATGGGGCACGCTCCTCGCTCGTGGGGGTCGGACCGTTTATCAGGTCCGATGGTCTGTGGGAATCGGATGATTCGACCCGCGCTTGTTGTCGCGGCCCAGGTCGGGCAACGATGACGCAAACGGAGACCCCCCATGCTCACCGCGCTCGCGCTCGCTTCCCTCACCGCCCCCGATCCGGCGCACGAGGTCGAGAACCACCACGTCGACGCCCACCACGTCGCGGCCTTCCTCGGCGCGACCACGCACTTCGCGGAGGAGGAATCGTCCACTCACTTGACCATCGGCGCGGACTACGTCTTCTACCTGCCGGTCATGGAGCGGAGGATCGGCCTCGGCGCGCTCGTCGACGCGACGTTTGGGCATGAGCTCGAGCTTATCGTCGCGCCGCTCTTCGCCCTCAAGGCGGTGAGCGACGTGCAGCTCGCCTTCGCGCCAGGCCTGGCCTTCGAAGGGGGGCATAAGCAGTTCGTCGGGCGTCTGAATCTGAGCTACGTCGTCCACCTCGGCAGCGTCAGCGCGGGCCCCTCGGTCAGCGTGGACTTCTTTCCGCACCACACGTCGCTGATCTACGGGCTCTCTGTCGGAACCGGCCTCTGAACGACCGCGTCAGAAATCGGACGGGCTGATCGAATTTCCACGACCGGGTCTTCGGCCCGGGACTGATAACCAACGCCGCCGGGGGGCGGCAAGAGAGAAGGACAAAGATGAAGGAGTACGTCACCTACGTCAGCGGCCTCGCAATGGTTTTGGGCGTGGCCCTGACCAGCTTCCCAGCCCCCGCGGCGCCCCTAGGCGGCGTGCCACTCCAAGGCTCCGGTAACCCCGACCTCGTCT
Source organism: Myxococcales bacterium (assembly GCA_009692505.1). Lineage (GTDB taxonomy): Bacteria > Myxococcota_A > Bradymonadia > UBA7976 > UBA1532 > SHZC01. Next base: position 6,192 of record SHZC01000089.1, on the reverse strand, counting down.
GCACGGCGGAGGCTTAAAAGGACAGCGCCCTGACCCAGCCCATCGCCCACTTTACCGAGGTGGTCTTGCCCGCCGGGTCTTCCAAGATCTGGGTGATCGCTCGGGCGAAGAACGTCGGGTCGTTGACCATCGACAAGGGCTTCACGTCGAGCGTGCAATACAAGCGCAATGACCAGCTGCTCGGCGCACCCAATTTCTTGGTCTCGCCATCCATGCCGGCTGTTGACTCCTTCGACCCACCCCTGCAGTCCGCAACGTTCACCCCGATCGCGAACGACACCCCTTCGCCGGCCCAGTACACGTTGAAGGTCAGGTTCAGGAACTCGGGCCTGGCGACGAGCCTACCCACCCAGGCCCACGGCATGGCGGTCGGTGTGTATTCGAGCGCGAGTAGCTGCGGCTCGAACTTTTGCAAGACGCTCGACCTGACGCCCGTGCCCGCCATCCTGCCTGGTCAGACACACGAGCTTGCGTGGGACCTCGGTCAGCTCACGGCCATGCAGCTGGCCAAGATCACCATCCAGATGAAAGCCCCCTGACTAAAGCAGGTTCGCGGCCATCTCGGCGAGGTCGCTACGTTCACCCTTGGTCAGCGTCACGGTCCCGGCGATCGCCTGGTCCTTGAACTTGTTGACGAGGTGAACGAGGCCGTTGTTCGTCGAGTCCACGTAGGGGTTGTCGATCTGGTAGGGATCCCCCGTGAAGACCATCTTCGTGCCCTCTCCGGCGCGCGTGACGATGGTCTTGACCTCATGGGGCGTGAGGTTCTGGGCCTCGTCGATGATAATGTACTGGTTGGGGATTGAGCGTCCGCGGATATAGGTCAGCGGCTCGATCATGATGAGCCCGAGCTCGAACAGCTCCTGGTGGCTCCGCCCGTCCTTGCGGTCGGTCTGCGTCAGGCCCAGCAGCAGCTCGACGTTGTCGTAGATGGGTTTCATCCAGGGCGCGAGCTTCTCCTCGACCGTGCCCGGAAGGAAGCCGATGTCACGCCCGAGCGGGAAGATCGGGCGGCTGACGAGCACGCGCTGATACGTGTCCTCCTCTGTCACCTTGAACAGCGCCGCGGCGAGGGCCAGGAGGGTCTTGCCTGTGCCGGCTTTGCCGATGAGCGTGACGAGCTTGACGTCGTTGTCGAGGAGGAGATCGAGCGCGAACGACTGCTCCCTGTTCCGAGGCTGGATGCCCCAGACCGCCTCGCGACGCCGCGGCAGAGCCCGGACGCGGCCGCTCGCGGGGTCGTAGCGCGCGAGGACGGGCTGCCCACCCTTGGCCTCGTTCTTGAGCACGACGTACTCATTGGGGTGCAGCTTCTCCTCGGGCAGCAAGACGCCCATCTCCGTGGCCGCCTGGGCCTGCTCGGCGGTGACGGAGAGCTCTCGGTGGCCGGGATACAAGTCGGAGATCTCAATCCCGATGACGTCGTAGTCCTGGGCCTCGAGACCGAGCGCGTCGGCACGAATACGGAGGTTCGTATCCTTGCTGACGAGGATGATCCGTCCGTCGGGGGACTTCTCCTTCAGCTCGAGCGCGCAGGTCAGGATGTGGTTGTCGTACTGATGGCGCGAGGTGAGCGCGCTGTCCGGCGGACGCTTCGAGTCGATGAAGGCCACCCGCAAGAGGCCGCCGGACTCGAGTTCGACGCCGTCTTTGATGGACCCCTTGCTGCGAAGGTCGTCGATGATCCGGGAGAACTCGCGGGCGTTTCGACCGAGCTCCGAGAGGTCCTTCTTGAACTGGTCCAGCTCTTCGATGACGTAGATGGGGAGGACGACGACGTTGTCCCCAAATCGGAAGGCGGCTTGGGGCTCATGCAGGATGACGTTGGTGTCGAGGACGAAGGTCTTACGCACGTTTTCTCCTAGCGCGGGGCCGCCGCGGCTTCTGTGAGGTGGGCGCGCGCCTCGGCGTAGGTGACGGTCCGATTGCGCCCGGTGTCTTTCGCTCGGTAAAGGGCCTTGTCGGCGTGCTCGGTGAGATCGGCCGCCACCGCGCCGTCCCTCGGGAACGCGGCAATGCCCAGCGACATCGTGACGCGCACGGGGCGACCCCCAGACTCGAACTCGAGGGCCTCGACCTCTCGACGCAGTCGCTCGGCGAGCTGCACGGCCCCCTCTTCGGTCGACCCGTCAAGCAAGACGACGAACTCCTCCCCCCCATACCGGCCGGCGAGATCGACCTTACGCACGGCGCGCTGAATCACCCGCGCCACCGACCGCAAGACCTGGTCGCCGAAGGGGTGGCCGTAGGAGTCGTTGATGCGCTTGAAGTGGTCGATGTCGGTCAGAATAAGCGCCATGGGCCCCTCGGCCCGCTCGGCCCGCTGGAGCATGACCTCGATGCGCTCGGAGAAGACGCGGCGGGTGGCGAGGCCCGTCAGTCCATCCTGGGTGGCCAGCTCGCCGAGCTTCTCGTGCGCCAAGGCGAGGTCCATCTTCACGGCCAGCGAAGAGGCGATGAGCTCGAGGATCTTCTGCGTCTGCGGCGTGAACAAGCCGGGCTCGCGGCTGCCGATGGTCAACGCGCCGATCACCCCGCCGAGCTCTCGTGTTCCGTCCACCTCGTGCGGGGCGAGCGGCAGCGCCGTCAGGGACCGCAGCTCGCCGAGCCGATCCGACGCGGTGAAGACGGGCTGCACGCCGCGATAGTCGCCCCCATGCGGCAAGGCGCAGCGCTTCTGCACGGCCTGACCGGTGAGGCCCTCCTCGAGGGTGAACTGGAGGTTCTCGAACTGACCTCCGTCCGGGCCAGCGGCGTGCACGATACGCAGGAGCGAGGCGTCGGTGGCATCGACGAGGCTGACGGCCACGAGATCGACGTTAAACAGCGCGCTGACCGCCTTCGTCGCCGCGCGGGCCACGTGCTCGACCCCAAGGACGGCGTTGAGTTCGCGCATGACGACGACGATGCGCCCCAACGTGATTCGGTCCTGATCGGTCTGCTTGAGGATTCGGCCGCAGGCGACATCGAGCGCGATCTTGCGGGCGCACATCCGAATGGCCGCCCTCGCGGCGTCGTCGAACCGTTCGGTCGACGTCCGGTCCACGCAGAGCACGCCGTCGATGCCCTCGTCCTGAGCCTCGGTCGACCCCAGTCGATGAGGGATGCTGACGACCATCAAAGCCCCGATGGCCGCGCCCTCGCCCGCAGCCCCCTCGGCATAGTACGGGAGCCCATGATGACCCGCCCGCACCGGGGCGACCTGCAGCTCCAGGAGCTCACCGCGCACGATGCTCGCCGGCACGCCGACTCCGGGCGCAAAGGGTCCCTTCTGCACGTCGGTTCGGCTGGAGGACAAGCCTCGAAGGTGGAGCTCGGCGAGGTCGCGGTTATGCCACAGGACGGCCGCGGTTTGCAGACCGAGCGCCTGTCGCAGCCCCTCGATCTGCATGCCGATGGACAGCTCCACGAAGTCGACGACCTGGCGCCCAAGACCCGCTCGTTGCGGCTCGTCGAGGGAGGGCAGTCGAGGGAGCGCCTCGGCCTGGCGCGTGTGCACGCCGAAGTCATACGCCTTGCCCGCGTGCTCGGCCTCGGCGGCGGCCCGGGCCTGCGCTTGAGCGGTCTCGACCATCCAACGCTGGTAGCTGCCGAGCCTCGAAAACGCGAAGCAGGCGAGCGCGTAGAGCAGGACGTGGACGGAGAGCTCGCCCGCGGTCAGGCGTCCCGCGAGCGTGAGGCCGACCTCAGTGAAGAACGCCGTCGCCAGGACCGGGAGGCGCACCTCAGAGGGCGTCGTGGCAAAGAGCCAACCGGCCACCCCGGCGGCGATGGCCTGCATCTCCCCGGAGGACCCCCCCGTCAGTCGCGTCCAGACGAGCGAGAGGACCATCCACAAGACGGGTCCTTCATAAACGAAAAATGGTCGGCCTCGGCCGCGTCCTTTGAAGCGGGCGTGTGCGTCCGAGGTGACGGCCATGAGCATGAGCCAGAGCAGGGCCCAGGGCCACCAACGACTCGCCGGACGGTCGAAGGCACCGGAGACGAGGGCCGCAGCGCAGAGGACCGTCACGGCCAGGACGTGCAGCTCATCGAGGCGCCGCACCGCCGGGTGACGCCGCCAGTCGGATTTTGTCAAGGGTTCGGCCCGGAGGTGGGCGGGGGCGAGGCCGAGGTGGGCAACTGATAAACCAGCTCATCCGGGCCCACGAGACCGAGCAGGGTGCGGGCGCGCTCAACGCTCTCGGCGTCGCCGTTTCTGAGTCGTTTGATCTCGGCGCGCAGATCCTCGTTCTCGGCGGCGAGGCGACGGTTCGACGCCCCGAGCCGCTCCTGCTCTTGGGTGAGCCGGGCGTTCCGCTCATCGACCTCGGGGTTGAGCGTCGAGACGTAGGCGACGAGCACGACGAGCGCGAGGACCATGAGGACCACGAATGGCTTCATCGTGTTCGCGACGGTTCGCCAAACGGGCAACATCCAGGCTCCTCCTGCCGGGTGCTCTAGCACCTTTCATGATCGCGAAAAAGAGGGAGGCGCGGTCCCGAGACGGCCCTCAGCGGGTCGCCATGACGCGCTGCCTCATGTAGGCCACAGGCAAGGTACCTGAGAATCGCTCGACGACCCGCCCAAGCCCGTCGACGAGGTAGGTCATCGGCAACGTCGTGATGGGGGTGGGCGCGAACGGCGTGACGCCACGGAGCATGGGTTCGTCGCCGGCGAGCATCGGATACGTCAGGCCGTGAACCTCGGCGAAGGCCGGCAAGAGCTTCGCCGCTTTGGGATCGAGGCCGATGCCCACGACCCGCAGGCCGGCGATCGCGTGCTCACCGACGACGAGCGATTGAAGGAAGGGGTAGTCGAGCTCGCAGACCACGCAGCCCACGGTGAAGAACTGCACGAGGACCGGACCGCCGCGCAGCGAGGAGAAGCGAAATGGGGCAAGGGCGCCCACCTGCGGAAGGATGAAGTCGATCGACTCCAGGGGGGTCCCAGACGCGGCGCGGCTTGACGTCGGCAACGACGCTCTCTCCGGCTCTCGAGCCCCGCCACCGCAGGCGCAGAGCAGCACGGCGGACACGAAGGCGCGCCTTAGATGGGAGGTCGCTCGAGATCGCTCGAGTGCTGGGGGAGGCGACGTGGACACGCACCCCACCCTAGTCCGAACCGACGGCCGCCGAAACCGCCCCCCCGGACGCGGGTCTCGGCTGTGATAGGGTTCCGGCCGTGAAAGCCAAAGGTCTGACGATCCGACTCGCCGCGACGAGCCTCCTGCTCACAAGCTGCCTTGACCCCGACCTTCGCCGCGGGGACAACGCGCTCGGGCAGGGTCGCTACGACGAGGCCATCTCCGCCTACGAGGCCGCGCGGACGCGCCTGCCTGAGAAAGAGCACCCCCGTGACCGGCTCGCGAGCGCGCACCGGAGCCTCGCGATGACCTTGGTCTCGCAGGGTCGCTGCGACGACGCCCGCCCGCACTACGCCCTCGCTCGCGCCCTGACCGGCCCGGTCCTCATCGATCATCAGCAGCTCTATGAGTGCGACATCACCCGCGACGTCGCTCCGGAGAACCTCGTTGAAGACCTGAAGGTGCTCGTCGAGCTCGGGGACAAACGCCCGTCGGTACTCCGCAAGCTCATGCAGCTCGAGCTCACGCTCGGACGCGACGAAGAGGCCGTCAAGCGACTTGTCGAGTTGGAGGCCCAGACCAAGCTGTCCAACAGCGAGCGCAAACGTTTCGTCGAGCTCCTCCTCCGCCTCGACCGACGTGAGCTCGTCTGGCCGCACCTCCTCGAGCTGTCGCGCCTCGAGCCGCTGGATCCCATCACGCGCCTCAAGTTTGCCGAGCTCGCTGAGCAACGCGGTGAGCACGCCCTGGCTGCGGGGATCTACGAGAAGATGTCGCTGGAATTTCCCAACAACCCCATCGTCTTCCTCAGGCTCGCGGACTTCCGGACGGCCCGGGGCGATGCCGATGGGGCGAGGGTGGCGCAGGCTTGGGCCGACGAGCTCCGAGGGGCTTCGCTGGCTCCAACCGAGGATAAACGGCCGCTGAAGAAGAGCCGCCGGTAGAGGCCGGGGCGGCTCGGCGAAGCGTGAAGAGAATCTGCGCGCCCCGCTGGCTGGGGCGTTTCCCGCGACCTCGACACCTGCCGGCCTGAAGATCCACAAGCGCTACTCGCTGGGCCGCGGGAACATCGTCGGGTACGACATCTCGCCCGCGCGGGAACACGACGGGCCGCACCTGGTCCTCGA
>SHZC01000088.1 GCA_009692505.1 Myxococcales bacterium | reverse complement strand
GGTGTCGTCGGGTTGGAGTCAGAGGCCGCCGTTCGCACGATGCTCGGCGCGGTGACCTATCGAGGGCGGGACGAGGTCATCCGGCCGCTCGTCGGCGCGACGCTCGGCCTTCGTCTGAGCTCCGGCTTGGAGTCCGTTGAGTCGCAGGTCTTCGTCGACGAGGCGGGCGGGCTGCTCCTCTGCGCGGGCTCGGTGATGGGCTCGTCGGACGGCTCGTCGGGCGGCTCGTCGGGCGGCTCGTCGGGCGGCTCGGCTTCGACGCTGAGAGACCGGCTGAGGCGAGGTGACTTCCTTGGCCTCGACGGGGCGTTCGCGGCTTGCCACTACGACGTGGGCCGACGCACGCTCACGCTCCTGCGGGATCCCTTCGGACAACGCGCGGTGTTCTACGCGCTTCGAGGAGAGGTCTTGTACTTCGCCAGCGAGCTGAAGCAGCTCTTGGCACTCGCCGAGCTGCCCGTCGCGCTCGATCCGCTGGCCATCCATGCCTACCTCACGTTCTCCTTCGTGCCCGGAGAGGCCACGCCCATATCAGGCGTATCTCGACTGCCTCCCGGTCATCGGCTGACCTTCAAGGGCGGGCGGATCGAGGTCGAACCCTACTTCGCGCTCGAGGAGCGACTCATCGAGATCGCGCCTGCCGACGCCGCCCAGCACCTTCGTCGGCTGTCCAAGGCTGCGGTCGAGCGTCGCCTCGGGGCAAAGAGCGCGGCGCTCGCCCTCTCCGGCGGCCTCGACTCCTCGGCGGTTGGGCTCTGGCTGAAGACCGCCGGCGTGCCCGTGACCGCGTTCACGCTCGACTTTGGCGCGGCCTCGGTCGAGCGGGAAGAGGCTCGGGAGACCGCGGCCTTTCTCGGGTTTCCGCAGGTGTTGGTCCCGGCAGATCCGGCGGCGATCCTCGAGCACCTCGACACCCTCGTCTGGCACCTGGACATGCCCTTCGGCGATGGCGTCACCGGCCCCCAGTGGCTGCTGGCGAAGGCCGTTCGGGAGGCCGGCTTCGAGACCTTGTGGAACGGCGAAGGGGGCGACCAGCTCTTCGGGGGCTGGACGAGCAAGCCCATGGTCGCCGCCGCCGTCTTCGGCACCGCAGATGAGCTCAGCCTGGAGGAGCAGTACCTCCGCAGCTACCACCGCTTCTACGGCCTCGAAGGGCGGCTCTATGGCCCAGACCTCGCCGCGAGCGTGAGCCCCGGCCTGCGCCGCGGTTTCATCGCCCGCTTCCTCGGCGACGAGCGTCAGACGGCGTTCCTCAACCGCGTGCGCCTGACGGACATCTCGCTGAAGGGCTCCCAGAACATCCTGCCACGCGCCGGTCGCATGGCCGCGGCGCATGGGCTCAGCGTGCAGATGCCGCTCTTCGATCGGGCACTGGCCGAGTGGAGCTTCACCCTGCCGCCGGCCCTGAAGCTGCACGGGAGCTGCGAGAAGTACGTGATGAAGCTCGCGCTGCAGAATCGGCTGCCCAAGGAGATCGTCTGGCGGCGCAAGTTCGGGATGAGCGTGCCGCTGACCGACTGGATGTTCGGGGCGCTCAGGCCGGCGATGGAGGAGCGGCTCTCGGAGACCGCCGTCTCCTCGCGGGGGCTCTTTCAGCCGGAGTACGTTCGCGAGCTGCGTCTCGGCAAGGATGTGGCGTCGGAGACCCGCCGTCGTCGCTTGGGTGAGCGGCTCTGGGCGCTCTTGGTCCTGGAGACGTGGTGCCGCCTCTTCGTCGATGGGCGGGGTCGACCGGTAGCTGTGCCGGGGGTCGGGGCGGGGGGTGCCCCATGAAGTGCAGCCGCTGTGAGCACGAGGCAAAGTACGCCGAGCGGCGGGGCGGCACCTGCCCGAAGTGCCAGGGCAAGTTCGCCTTCGAGCCCCGCACGGGGGACCCCTTTACCGATGTTCAGTGGCAGAACGCCCTGGATTGGGTCAGCTCCGACGGGGCGGTGCGCTTCACGCTCTCGCAGCTCCATCACGCGCTCGCCCATCGACGCAGCCTCTCGACGAGCAGCCGCGTCGCGCTCTTTTGGCCCCTTGTCGTCGGTCAGGTGCCGCCTCTTCTCCTCTTTCTGGCCACGGAGTCCGCCGCCTTGGGCGCGTGGGCCTCAGCACTCTCGCTTGGCCTCGTCCTCCTCTTTCGCGCCCTCACCAAGCCTTCCTTCGGCCTCAAATGGTCACGCGAGGACTTCGAAAAGGAGCAAAAGAAGTGGGTCAACGCGCACGGCAAGCCGCCGATGCTCATCGTCCCCAAGAAGGGCCCAGCGCGGCCGGCGCCGACGAAATTGGCCGACGAGCTGACGAGCTACTCCTTTGACCGCGCGGTCTTCTGCGACCGGCCCGAGACCGTCGACTTCCTGCTCGCCAACGACTTCCACTTCGAGAACAACTGCGCGGTGCTCACGGCCGACGGCTACCCACCACACGCCTTCCCGACCGTTCGGAAGATGCTAACGCAGAACCCCCGCCTCGAGGTCTTTGTCCTGCACGACGCCACGCCGCTGGGGTGCACGCTCGCCTCAAGGCTCCGCGAGTCGCCGGGGTGGTTCGGCGGCTCGGTCGTGACCGTCACCGATGTGGGGCTCAGGCCGGTCCACGCGATGAAGGCGCCGAGCTCGTGCTGGGACGAGCCCGACTATGCGGACGCCCAGAGCGGGCTGTCGAAGAAGGACCGTGACTTCTTGGGCAAGCACCGCATGGAGCTCGCCGCGCTGCGACCCGAGCAGCTCATCAAGCGCCTCTTTCGGGCCATGAGCAGCGCGAAGTCGGACTCGAGCACCGGCGCGGACCCGACCACCGGCTCGACCGGCGGCACGGACTTCGGACCCGACGGCGACGACAGCTTCGGCGCGGACGCCGAGAGCTCGGACGGAGGCGCGGACAGCTTTGGTTGAGCGTCTCGTCCGCCTCATCGAGTCCGACGGCTGCGCGCGGGACGGCACAACAGTCAACATGGTTGACCATCTCGGCGACCTCGGGGGGCTGGACGGGGCTTATGCCGTCGCCTGGGAGGAAACGGACGGCTCGCTCCACCTCGCCCGCGATCCGGTCGGCGCTCGCTCCTTGTATTGGGGCCGCGCAAACGATGGCCGGGTCCTGTACTCGACCCGCCTGATTGACCTCCTCCGCGCCGGAGCCGGTCACAGCCGCGAGCTCGACTCCGGGGGCCTGCTCGCGTTTCTGACGACGGCTTATGTGCCCGGGGAGCGCACCCTCGTCAGAGGGGTCTCGGCGGTGCCGCCCGGCGTCGAGCTTATCTTCGACCGTGACGGACGTGGCCCCCTACGACGGCCCTTCGCCCTCATGCCGGCGAGCCCGTCCATCTACGAGAGCGAGGCCCGCCTGCGCGAGCGCCTTCGCTGTACCCTGGAGCAGACGGTCGAGCGGCTCTTGCCTCATGGGCCTGATGGGCCCGACGGGGCGGTCGCGGCGTCGCTCTCGGGCGGCATCGACTCCAGCTTGGTGGTGGCCCTCGCCGCGCGCCGACGCCCGGTCCACACCTTGTCGATCACCTTCGGGCCGGAGCATCGAGACGAGGTCGAGTTCAGCGCGCTCGTCGCCCGCCACTGCGGCGCCACCCACGAGGTCGTCGTCGTCCGACCCGAGGACATCCTCACTCGCTTCGACGCCACGGTCGGCGCGTTGTCCGAACCCAACGGCGATCCCCTGACCGTGCCGAACGACCTGCTCTTCGAGGCGGCCGCGCGGTCCGGCCACCGCGTGGTCCTCAACGGCGAAGGCGGCGACCCCTGCTTTGGCGGCCCCAAAAACGCGCCGCTCCTACTCTCCGAGCTGTACGGCGACCCCGATGAGCCCTTCGCCGGAGAGCGCGCCTATCTCCGGTCCCACCAGAAGCTCTGGGACGACCTCGACCACCTGCTCGAGCCGGGCCTCATCGGGGAGGCCGAGCGGCTCTCGCTGCTCTCGATCGTCACGCCGGGGCTCTGCGACCCACGCTGGCCGAGCTTCCTCGACCGGCTCATGGCGATGAACGTGGCGTGGAAGGGCGCCGGCCACATCCTCCCCAAAGTCGAGCACCTCGCGGCGAAGAACGGCGTCCTCGCCCGCTCCCCACTCTTCGACTGGGCGCTCGTTCGGCTGGCCTTCGAGCTCCCGCCTGAGCTGAAGCGCAGCGGGTCCATCGAGAAGTACCTCCTGAAAGAGGCCATCCGCGACACCTTGCCCGAGCGCATCATCGAGCGCCCCAAGAGCGGCATGATGGTGCCCGTCGAGGCGTGGTTCCAGGGCCCGCTCCGAGCCTTCGCGCGCGAGCGGCTGCTCGACGGGCTCGCCCACCGACCGGGCTTCCGGCGACCCTACCTTGAGGCCTTATTAGACAAACGTCTGACAGGACTTCGACCACGACGGGGCGTGAAGATCTGGCTCCTGCTTACGCTCGAAAGCTGGCTCCGGCAGGTCTACGATTCGCCATCATGATTGCCGTACCCCTCGTCGATGGTCCGGGCGAGTGGCTCACGCTCGACGGCGTCTCCATTCGGGCCTTTGGAGGTCGGGTTGAGCGGGTCACGGCCGAGACCATTTACGGCTTCGTCACGGAGCCGACGACGCTCCGCTTCGCCGTCGGGCGCGTCGTGCTCGAGCCGCTGTCCTGGTTCGTGGCGAACGATGAGGTCTCGCTCGAAGGCGGGCGTGGGCTGCTCATCGTCAAGCCGGGGTCGCGGGGGCTGTCTCAGCTTGGTGGCCCGCTCGAGGCGTGCGGTCGGCTGCGGTACATCGACGGCTGCACCGACTCCCTGCTCGTCGGCCCGCCCCGGCGCGGCGACCCCTGCGCCAATCACCTGCACATCCCCCGGGGCACGCGGCAGTCGGCGCATATCCACCCGAGCCTTCGGGTCGGCGTCGTCGCCCGGGGCGGCGGGGTCTGCATCACGGAGCGCGCTTCGCATCGACTCGACGCCGGCTTGGGGTTCATGATCCCTGCGGGCTTGAGGCACAGCTTCCACACAGAGGAGCAGTCGCTCGACGTCTGGACCTGGCACCCCGACAGCGACACAGGCCCCACCGACGAGGACCACCCGATGGTGAACCGGACGCTCCTCTGAACGCGCTTCGTCTCAGAAGGTGCCGAGTAGGCCGACCTGCGCCCCGCCTTCGGCTGTCGGCGAGACGGTCACGTGCACGGAGCCCTCGGAGGCCGCCGCGACGTCCCGGCGCTCGTCTTTGTCCATGTCGCGGGTGAGGTACCAAGCGAGGCCGAGGCCGCCGCCCATGCCGAGCGCGGACGTGAGCGGGAATGCCCGCGCGGCGTCCTGGCCCCCGAAGTCTTCGGAGAAGATCGAGAGGTAGAGGCCGCCGACGAGGATCAGCCCCGAGATGCCCCCGAGATCCACGAAGAGCCCCCGCGAGACGCTCGGTGAGGCCTCATGACCGAGGAAATAGCCCCCGACGGCGCCGAGGTTCAACGCCACGGCCGAGTTGAGGAGGGCGATATCTTCAAGCTCCTGCGCGTTCCACCCGAGGGTGATGGTGCTCATGCCGGCGAACGCGGCGCTCCAGAGGCCCGCCTGAGCGACGAGCCGTGCGCGCCCTGGGGTCGTGCCGAGCTTCTGTCCGAGGAGCCCACCGGCGACCGCGCCGAGCGTCGAGGGGATCCAGACGAGGGTCGCGGCGGTCTTCCCGCTCACCTGCTCGGTGCTTCGCGCGCTCGCTTGGTAGTAGGTCGTCCACAAGGCGCCCTCGGCGAGGCCCAAGGTCAGGCCGCTCGTCATCGCCTGCCCGACGCCGTACCGCAGGGGCTCGGGGTGGTCGATGAGCCAGGTGAGGCCCACTGAGGTCCCGATGAGCCCGAGCGTCGGCAGCACGAAGCCGGCCGCGCTGTCCGGTTCGGTCAAGACCCCCAGATAGATGCCCGAGCCCAAGCCGTAGAAGACCGAGGCCGTGTAGAGCGTGGCGATCTCTCCGGTCGTCCGCTCGTCCCGGCCCTTGGCGACCATCGTGTCGTCGCCGAGGTCGCGTTTGTCGACAAAGGCCAGACCGCGGGTATTCCAGGTGCAGGAGAGCTCGGCGAGGGCGCGGCTGACGTCGCCGTCGGCGGGCGTCGGCGCGAGCGCGACGAGCGGGGTGAGCGCGAGGCAGGCTTCGGAGAACTTGCCGTCGAGGAGGAGGCCGCGGCCGGTGTCGAAGTTTGGCCGCCACGGGTCGGGTGTGGCTTGTGCGATCTCCGGTGACGCGGGCACGACCTGCGCGCCCGCAGGCGCCACGACGAAGAGGAGCGAGACGAAGCCGAGTCGGTTGAGTTTCATGGGCCTTGAATACCCATCTGGCGCTCACGAAGCACGCCAATCTCGACCTCCGCCTGACCTCGGCGATACCGCCGCGACGCAGCCTGCGCTATATGCCGCGACGGAGGCCCAAGATGGCGACGTTTCAATTTCAAGAGCTGCTCCCCCTCAGACACAGCGAGGGCGCGGAGGAGGCGACCCCCTACCGGCGGCTGACGGCCGACGGTGTGACGACCTTCGAGGCCGCCGGGCAAGAGTTCCTCAAGGTCGAGAGCGAAGCGCTGACCCGCCTGACGAGCGAGGCCATGCGCGACATCTCCCACCTCTTGCGGCCCGGCCACTTGGCCCAGCTCGCGGCGATCTTGAAAGATCCCGAGGCCTCGGCGAACGACCGCTTCGTCGCCCTCGAGCTGCTCCGCAACGCCAACATCGCCGCCGGGGGGATCTTGCCTTCCTGTCAGGACACCGGCACCGCGATCGTCATGGGCAAGAAGGGTCAGAACGTCTTCACCGGCGGCGGCGACGAGGCCGCGATCGCCCGGGGCATCTTCGACACGTTCCAGACGTCCAACCTGCGGTACTCGCAGCTCGCGCCGCTCGACCTCTACCGCGAGAAGAACACCGGCAATAACCTGCCCGCCCAGATTGAGCTGTACGCGACCGACGGCGCCGAATACCGCTTCTTGTTCATGGCCAAAGGCGGCGGCTCGGCCAACAAGAGCTACCTCTATCAGGAGACCAAGTCGCTCCTGAACCCCACGAGCCTCATGGCCTTCCTGGGCCAGAAGCTGCGCTCCCTGGGCACCGCAGCCTGCCCCCCCTATCACCTCGCCATCGTCATCGGCGGCACCTCGGCGGAGTACACGCTCAAGACCGCCAAGCTCGCGTCGGCCCGCTACCTCGACGGACTCCCCAACGAGGGCAACGAGCTCGGCCGAGGGTTCCGCGACTTGGAGCTCGAGGCGGCGGTCTGGAAGCTCACGCAGACGATGGGTATCGGCGCGCAGTTCGGCGGCAAGTACTTCTGCCACGACGTGCGGGTCATTCGCCTGCCCCGCCATGGGGCGTCGTGCCCGGTGGCGATCGCGGTCTCGTGTAGCGCCGATCGGCAGGCGCTCGGCAAGATCACGCGCGAGGGCGTGTTCCTTGAGCAGCTGGAGACGGAGCCCTCACATTACCTGCCTGAGGTGACCCACGACGACCTCCCCGGCGACGTCGTCAGCGTGGATCTGAATCAGTCGATGGCGGACATCCGCGCGCAGCTGTCGAAGTACCCGATCCGAACGCGCCTCTCTCTTCACGGCACCCTCGTCGTGGCCCGCGACATCGCCCACGCCAAGCTGAAAGAGATGCTCGACGCCGGTGAGCCGATGCCGTCGTATCTTCGTGACCACATGGTCTACTACGCCGGTCCCGCCAAGACCCCGGTCGGCTACGCCTCGGGCTCGTTTGGCCCCACGACCGCCGGGCGCATGGACACCTACGTCGACCAGTTCCAGGCGGCGGGGGGCAGCCTGGTCATGCTCGCCAAGGGCAACCGCTCGGCGGCGGTCACGACGGCGTGCCAAAAGTACGGCGGCTTCTATCTCGGAAGCATCGGCGGCCCGGCGGCGCGCCTGGCCAAGGACTGCATCCGCAAGGTCGAGGTCCTCGAGTTCGCCGAGCTCGGCATGGAGGCCGTCTGGCGAATCGAGGTCGTGGACTTCCCGGCGTTCATCGTCGTGGACGACAAAGGCAACGACTTCTTCTCCGATCTCACGGGCGGAGGCCGCGTCCCCGACGGCGGCTTGAAGGTCCTGGCCTGACCGTTAAGGGGTGAGGGTTTACTGGACGGCGACGGGGTCGGAGCCGATGCAGCCGCAGCCGCACTCGGGCGTGCTGAAGAACCGCTGACCCTCGGGGCAGTCGATCCGGGCCGCGGCGCAGAACGCCGGATCCATGCTGACGTAGTGCACGTTCGGATCGTTGGGGCTGGGGCAGAGGTTCGCCCGCCCACAAGAGGCCTCGCACTCGACCATCGTTCCGAAACGGTTGGCGTTGCCCTCGCAGCCGCCGTAGTCGAACGCCACACACTGCCCGGTCTCGCTGTTGAAGCCGAAGCTGGGGAAGATGCCCCGGCATTGGCCCGGATCGATCGGCAGGCCGCAGATGCCAAGCCGGCACTCGCCCTCGCTGACGACGACCACGGCCTCGCAGGCGGCGAAGCACGCGTTGCTGTAGGTCACGCCGTCGGCGCCGCAGACTGGCGCGAGGTTGAGATCGCAGATGCATTCGTTGACCTCTCGGTCGATGCAGCCGCAGCCGCACTCGCCGGAGAAGGCCTCTTGGTTGCGCTCGCAGGCGAACCGCACGAGCGCGCACATCGCCGGATCGTCGGAGACGTAGTGCACGGCGGGGTCATTCGGGTCAGGACAAGCCACGCCGCCGCACTCGCCCTCGCTGATGACGTCCACCCCGGCGCACGCGGCCTCGCAGCCGTTGCCGTAGGTCATGCCGTCGGCCCCGCAGACCGGCATATAGACGGCCGGGCAGACGCAGCCGACGGGCATGCAGAGGCCATCTTGGCAGACGGCGTTCCCCGGGCACGCGCGGTTCTCGTCGCAGTCGCCTCCGCAAATGACCCGGCATTGACCTGCGACGCACAGACCAGCGCAATTCACGATTTCGACCTGTGGGCACTCGGCGTCCGCCACGCAGTCGCCCGGGACGGGCTCACCACCCGGGACGGGCTGGCCTCCGGGCGCGGGCTCACCACCCGGGACGGGCTGGCCTCCGGGCACAGGCTCACCACCGGGCACAAGCTCACCACCGGGCACAAGCTCACCACCCGGGACGGGCTGGCCTCCGGGCACAAGCTCACCACCCGGGACGGGCTGGCCTCCGGGCACAAGCTCACCTCCCGGCGTGGGCTCTCCCGCCGCGCCGCCCGTGGAGTTTCCGCCGCCGTTGACTGCGCTGTCCTGGGTGGACCCCATGTCGCCTTCAGCCGAGGCGCCGCCACTGCCCCCGGCGGTGCCCCCCGTCGAGTCCGGGTCGGTATCACAGGCCGCGAGCAAGAAGACCGCGGTCGCGGTCAGCATCAGATTTCGTCGTTTCATCGTTTGATCATCTTTTTCGTAGGTCTTAGGTTCAGGAAAACTCACGGCGAGGTTAGTTAAGGCGGCGGGTTCGAGTCCACCTCGCGCAGACGCAGCGCCTCGATCCTGAGCCCGCCGTTGAGGAAACACAGTCGCGACTCAACCCTGGGCAGGAGCGCGAGGCCCCACCCCGGCACCGGACACAGGATCAACGCACGCCAGCTCGCGAAGGGACCGTCAAGCAGCTTGACCAGATTTTCGAAGGCGTGGCGAGCGCCGGGTGCGCGATGTTCATAGGGTGGATTGCAGATGAGCAGGCCGTGCGGGGCCGGTGGTCGGGCGCGGCTCGCATCGGCGACGGCGAAAGTGATCTCGACCTCGGCGCGTTGCGCGTTTCTGCGGGCGGCCTCGATCACGGCCCGACTCCGGTCGCTCGCCCCGAACACGGTCGCTACAGAGCTTGACCTCACCGCCGCCTCCGGCCCGACAAACGTCTCACACGCGAAGTTCCGGCCAGAGCCTGCCTCCCGCCCGGAGGCCCACAACGCCGCCTCAATGACGAACGTGCCCGAACCGCACATCGGGTCGTACAGCGCCTCTCCCGGCCGCCAGCCGGCGAAGGCGAGCAGCCCCGAAGCGAGGTTCTCCCGGAGCGGCGCGGGGCCGGTCTCCAGACGCCAACCTCGTCGGAAGAGCGGCTCACCTGTCGTATCTATGGACACCGTGCAGCGGTCCTGGTCGAAGCGAATATAGACCGTCGGGCCCGAGCCTTCTCCCCCTCGCCAGGCCTCCACGACGCGCTCGGCGATGGCGTCCGTGTGGAACAGCCGCGACCGCTGGCACGAGACCTCGACGGTGGGCGTGCCCGGGCCAAAAGGCGCGCGGTCCAACGCGGCGATCCCCTGCTTCAACGCCTCGAAGGTGCGGGCCTCGAAGGTGCCGAGCCGCTGGAGAAACCGCGTGGCGATTCGGCTCTGCCGGTTGGCCCGCAGAGGCGAGCCCCGGCACTCGACCCCGCCCGGCACGACACGCACCTCCGCGAACCCGGCCTCGCGCAGCTCAAGCGCGACGAGGGCCTCGAAGCCGGGCGCGGTGACGGCGAAGAGCTGCGGAAGCATGGGCCGGACTCAGCGGGGCGCGCAGACCGAGACGTCGCCCTCGTCGGGGCTCGCGCCGAGCTGGCAGGTGTATCCCGGCCGGCAGTCGAAGTCGTCGAAGCAGGTCGCCCGGCAGGCCTGCGAGAATTGGAGTTGGACGCAGCTCGCACCTCCGCCGCAGTCCGCCGATCGATCACAGGACCGCGAGCAGTAGCCGTCGGGGTGGCCGTCGATCCGGCAGTCGAGATCCCCGCTGCACTCCGTGAAGTCGAAGCAGGCTTGGCCCACCCCCGAGACGCCCTCGGTGCCGCACAGCTCGAGGCCGTCGAGCACCTTGCACGAGAAGCCGTCGCGGTTGCAGGTGAGGTCGTTCTCGCAGAGCTCGACGCACCACCCCTGATGGCAGAGGTAGTTGGCATCGGGGCAGGGGAAGAAGTCGTCGCAGTACGCGCTCTCGCACAGCCCCGAGCCGTAGTCGCAGACGTCGAAGCCGCCGCAGGTCTGGTTGGCCGGGCTGCAGTCGCCGGCCGCGTTGCCCGCCGCGCTGAACGAGACCGTGAGGTCGTAGCTCTGCCCGATGGTCCCGTCCGTGAGGTCGTAGGTGACGAAGCCCGGGGTGGCGGGCACATAGCGCAGGTGTCGGCAGCCGTCGCGATCCGCCCGGCACGAGACCCCACCGCTTTGCTCATAGAGCTGCCCATCGAGTCGCTGGCCGTTGACGCCCCTCGCCGTCAGGATTGGCGCGCGCAGCGAGTCGTAGCTGAGGTAGACGTCGAGCGCCTGACCCGCCGGCACATTCGACTTGAACCACTCCTGATCACCGCAATAGGTGAGCAGGTTGTAGTTCGCGGCCGGGAGGGGCTCGGCGTTGACGCGGCTGTCATTGGCCTCGAGCCGGTCCGCGTCACAGGCCACCGCGTCCTCAAGGACGAGCTCGATTCGATAGGCGTTTGCGGCGTCGATGTAGCCGAAGACCCTCAGGAGGTAGCTCCCGGCGGCCGGCACCGGCATCAACGAGATGATCTCGTCGTCGTCGGAGGACCGGCCCTGCACCGTGAGGCCGCCGGGACCGAGCAGCTCCACGTCGAGGTCGCCGTCGGCGTGGGCGAAGCGGACCGCGAGGGTCACGTTCGAGCCCGCCGGAAGGTCGATCTCATAGAAGTCCACATCGCCCGCGCAGATGCGTTGATCACCGCCGATCACGCTGCGAAGATCGGTGGCGTGGGCCGCGTCCTGGTTGCCCCCCGCGGGCTCGGAGGGATCGGCGCACGCCGCGGCGCAGGGGCTGCCTTCAACGGCGAGCTCGATGGAGTAGTTGGCGTTGACCACGCCGTCGTAGCCCGCGACTGAGACGTGATATGCGCCCGTCGAAGGCGCCTGCCCGGTGATGACCTCGTCGTCGTCCTCACTGACCGCCGCGACCTCGTAGCCCGCTGGACCCACGAGCAGCAGGTCGATGTCCCCGTTGAGGTGCGCGAAGCGGGCGGTCACGGTGAAGACCTGCCCTTGAGTGAGATCAAAGACGTAGTCGTCGCTGTCGGCCATCGGGCAGATGCTGCGCTGCACGGGCGCGCAGCTCAAAAGCGGGACGCGCTCGTCGTTCCTGGGCTCCCCGGCGTCCGGCGCGCACTGATTGACCGGGTCGTCGTCTCCGCGAATGACCGTGAACGTGGCGGTCTCGATGGCGCGGTACATCCCGTCGCTCACGCGGAAGACCAGCCGAAACGCGCGCTCGGCTTGGTCGGCCCGGGGGGTCCAGGCGAAGTGCCCGTCCTGGGGATTAAACGTCGCGCCCGCGGGCAGCTCCGTCACCGTGTCGAAGCTCAAGGCATCGGGGGTCTCGTCCTCGGCCGTCACGCGGAAGTCAAGGAGCTGACCGACCCGCACCTCCCGATCATCGACGGCTGAGATCCGGGGCGGGAGGTTCTGCATCTCGGCTTCGCCGCGAACCACGAGGTTGACGTCGGCCGTGGCCTCGCTCATCCCGTCGGACGCCACGAAGGTGACGGCGAACCGCTGTCCGGCGAGTCCGCCGTCGGGTGTCCACTGGAACAGCCCGTTCGTCGCGTCGAGCGTGGCCCCGACCAGCCCCTCAGTGTTGCGCGCCGAATAGGTCAAGACGTCGCCATTGGGGTCAACGGCTTCGACCCTCAGGCTGAACGGTCGGCCCGCGGTGAGCGACTGGTCGCCGATGGGATCCATGACGGGCGCACCGTCGAGGGCCGTCGCGCTCACCGTAACCTGGATGGTCTCTTGGTCCTTCAGCGAGCCGTCGGAGGCCTCAAACGTGAGCAGGACGAGCGTGCCGTCTTGCGCCGGGGTCGGGGTCCAAGAGAAGACGCCGGTGTTCTTGTCGAACTTCGCCCCCTCCGGCAGCGACGAGCGCACATTGAACGAGACACGGTCCCCATTGGGATCCGTCGCTGTGAGGGTGATCTCGAGGGCGCGACCGACGACGGCTTGTCGGTCTCCGACGCGCATCAGCTCCGGTCGCCGATTCCCTCCGGGCACCTCGGGCATCCCACTGTCTGCGCCGCGGCCGGGCATGGTTCCGCCCGCGCCGAGATCGAAGTCATTGCCGGGTTCGCTGACTTTGCCGCCGGCGCAAGCGAGGACGAGCGCGGCGATGGGGAGCAGGCATCTGGTCTTTTTCATGGGCTGCATCATAGACCCGGAGGCCGTTGCGTCCATCTACCCGCGTTGGTAGGACTTTCTTGGCGGGTGCCGAATGAGGCGGCCCGAAAGGATCGTGATGAGCGTTCGAAGGTCTGGCCTATCGCTGTCCCTGCTTCTCTGCTTCGGCCTGACCACGAGCGCCGAGGCGCAGGACGCCTTGCCACCCGGCCTGACGTTCGAGCGAGGCCTTGTCCTCGTCAAAGACCTGGCGACCATCACGCTCGCCGATCACTTCGTCTACTTGCAGCAGGCAGACGCCCGACGCATCGTCGAGCAGCACTGGGGCAACCTCCCGGACGACGGCATCTTGGGGCTCATCTTGCCGGTCTACGAGGGCACACCCCACGACGCCTGGGGCGTGGTCATCAGCTTCACCGACGATGGGCACATCGAGGATGACGACGCCGATGACATCGACTGGGACGAAATGCTCGCCGAGTTGAAAGAGAGCGAAGCTGAGGTCAACGAGGAGCGAAAGCGGCTCGGGATGGAGACCCTGACCCTCATCGGCTGGACGACGCCGCCTCATTACGAGAAGGAGACGAAGCGCATCTACTGGGGCAAGACGCTGCAGGCCGGGAACGCGCCCCTGCGGACGGTGAACTACGACATCCGCGTGCTCGGCCGGACCGGCGCGCTCATGCTCTCAGCGGTCGGTGTGGAGCCTGATCTGCCCGTGCTCGAGGCGGCCATGACGACCCTCCTGCCCCACGTCCAGTTCGTCGACGGCAAACGTTACGACCAGTTCGACTCGGACCTCGACTCCGTGGCCGCCTATGGCATCGGCGCGCTCGTGGCGGGCAAGGTGGCCGCGAAGATCGGGCTGCTCGCCAAGCTCGGCGTGATCCTCCTCGCCGGCAAGAAGCTCATCCTGTTCGCGGTCATCGGGATCGGGGCTTTTGTCGCGAAGCGGTTTGGCAAGAAAAAGGACGTCGTCTAGACCCATCGGCGAGTCCGTGACCCTTTCGCGGAATGTCGGCCCTTCGGCCACCGGTTGACGGTGCGTATGCGGCTGTCTTACATAGCCCCACCTCTCGAGAAGGGCCAAGGGCCCGCAGGACCGCTCAGCCATGGACGCCCTCGACACCGTCTTCGTCAGCCTCGTGA
This sequence comes from Myxococcales bacterium, assembly GCA_009692505.1. GTDB lineage: Bacteria > Myxococcota_A > Bradymonadia > UBA7976 > UBA1532 > SHZC01. The sequence continues at coordinate 5,905 of SHZC01000088.1, read as the reverse complement.
CCCGCGCCCCCCCCGGCGCCGAGCTCAGCGTGACGCAGCTCATCCTCGATGCCTCGCTCGTGGTGAAGTCCGTGCTGCTCCTGCTCGTCCTTATGAGCGTGACGAGCTGGTACATCATCGTCTTCAAGTTCCTGCACCTGCGGCGCGCGCGGGCGGAGAGCCAGCTCTTCCTCGAGGCCTTCTGGCAGTCCAAGCAGCTCGACGCCATCTACGCGACGAGCGAGAACCTCAAGCGCAGCCCCGTCAGCCAGGTCTTCCGAGCTGGGTACGTCGAGCTCACCAAGCTGAAGAGCGGGCAGCGGCAAGGCGACACGATGTCGGGCGCCTTCGGGGATCTGGAGAACATCGAACGAGCCCTGGTGCGCGCCCAAAACGGGGAGCGAGTGGTCCTGGAGTCGATGACCTCGTGGCTGGCCACCACGGCTTCGGCGGCCCCATTCGTCGGCCTGTTCGGGACCGTCTGGGGCATCATGAGCTCGTTCATCAACATCGCCGCCAAAGGCAACGCGACCTTGCTGACGGTGGCACCGGGCATCGCCGAGGCACTTGTGGCTACGGCCATTGGCCTCGTCGCGGCGATCCCGGCGGTCATCTTCTACAACCACTTCGTGTCGCGCACGCGGGTCCTCGAGCTGGACATGGAGAACTTCGGCAACGACTTTCTGAACATCGTCAAACGGCACTTCTTCAAGTGAGGCCCGGCGTATGGCGATGAAGTCGGGTGGGGGGCAGCGAGGCGCGCTCAGCGAGATCAACGTGACCCCGCTTGTGGACGTCATGTTGGTGCTGCTCATCGTGTTCATGGTCACGACGCCGATCATCGTCGACGAGCTGAAGCCTCGGAAGGTCGAGGTCGAGCTGCCTCATACCTCGGCCAACACCCCCTTGAGGCCCACGGACTTGCAGCAGTTGATCCTGGATGTGAGGGTCGATCTGCGCGTCACGCTGACCGCCGATGCGGACTTGCCGCCCGACGTCCTGGCCGACTGCTCGGCGATGGGGCTCACGACCGTCGACTTTACGCCTTGCCTCGCCGAGCTTGAGACGAAGCTCCGCAACAACCCCAAGGTGCAGCAGGAGAAGAAGGTCTTTCTTCAGGCCGATCGTCGGCTCCCGTATGGCTTCGTGGTCGACGTGATGGCGCGGATTCGGAACGCCGGCGTCACCCAGCTCGGCATGGTCACCAACCCCCCGGGGGCCGATGAAGCGGACGCCTCGGCACCGCTCGCCCCGCCCACGACGCCGTGATTGAAGCGCAGCTCTCCGCCAGTGGACCCGACAGCGGACAGCGCCCGACCCTCGCGCCTGCGGGGCTCGTCCAGATTCGACGAGAGCCTTTCGCCCACGCGCTCGCCTTCGGGACCACCACGTTCGTGCACGTCTTCGTCGTCGTGGCGATCACCCTCGCCGGCCGCCACAAGCCTGAGACAGAGGAGCCTCCGCAGCACCTCATGGCTGAGTTCGTCGAGCTGCCCCGCATCGGCAAGGTGCTTGACCCCAAAGCCCTGCCCCGGATCGTCGCCGTGCCCACCCCCGAGCCGCCGCCGGCCGCGCCCGTGAACCTCAACCAGGAGCGCGAGGAGGAGCCAGTCCTCGACCAGAAGAAGGTCGCCGACGAGCAAGAGCGTCTGCGCGAGGATGACGCCCGCGAGGACGAGAAGAAGCGCCTCGACGACGACCGCAAGAAGCGTCAAAAGGCCATGCAGAAAGCGCTCGAAGAGGTCGAGGACATCCGTGCCGACGAAGACGCCCCCGAGGGTCTGCCCGATGGGTTCGCGCTCGGCACCTCGACCAAAGCCGCGCAGGTCCGCGAGCTCGCGCTCTGGCAAGCCGAGGTCTCCGCCAAGCTACGCGAACATCTCACCGTGCCTGCCGGCATCTCCCCCGGCGAGTGCAAGAAGCTCCAAGCCCTCTTGACCCTGGTGCTCGACCGCGGCGGCCACGTTAAGAACAAGGTCGAGATCCTCGACACGAGCGGCAACCTCTTCTTCGATGACTCCGCGCTTCGTGCGGTGCGTCACTTCAACCTCGAGGACGGCACGCTCATCCTGCCGCTGCCCAACGAGAAGACCCTCAAGGACGTGCGTAAGGTGGTCACCTCGCTCGGCTTCGAGGCCACCATCCGCTGCCAACCTTAGACCTCGAATCGAGCTTGCCCATGCGTCTCCTTCTGTCCCTCCTCGTCCTGCTCCTCGCCACCGAAGCCAGCGCTCAGGCCGCTCCACCGAGCGGGGCCCCGACCGATCGCGTCAAGGTCGTCGTCGAAGGGGGCAAGCTCGTGCTGTTCCAGTTGGCCGTGCCCGACGCCATCAACCGAGGGGGCGTGCCGGACACCCGGGGCGTGACGGAGGCCTTAACCGGCACGATCGCCCGCGACCTGAAGATCGCCGCGTACTTCAACCTCATCGACCGCGCAGCGTTCCTGACGGACCCCGTCAAAGAAGGGCTCGAGCCCAACTTTCGATCGTGGTTCAACGTCGGCGCGCAGGGTTTAGTCAAGGTGGTTTACGAAATCAGCGGCACCGAGCTCACGGTGGATATGCGGCTTTTCACCATCGACCGGGCGGAGCGAGTCAAGCTCCCGGCTCCCTTCGACCAGCCGGTGCGCCTCCCGCTGGAGAGCGGCAAGCTGCGCCTGCACGCCCACGCCTTCGCCAATGAGGTCGTCAAGTACTACACCGGCGAGGAGGGGTTCTTCCTCACGCGCATCGTCGCCGTGAAGCGCACCGGCAAGGGCCAGAAGGACCTGGTCATGCTCGCCCCTGACGGCTCCGAGGAAACACAGCTCACCCAGAACGGGAGCATCAATATGCTGCCGTCGTTTCGGGGCGGCCGGATCATCTTCACGAGCTACAAGAACGGGAACCCCGACCTCTTCGTGCTCGAGCGCGGCACGACCCGGGCTCTGTCGAGCCAGTCGGGTCTGAATACGGGCGGTCAGCTCGGCCCCGACGGGACCACCGTGGCGTGTACGCTGAGCAAGGACGGCAGCCCGGACATCTATCTGCTCTCGGTCGCCGACGGCAAGGTCGTCTCCAGGCTGACCACCTCCGACGGCATCGACACGTCGCCGGCGTGGTCACCCGACGGCACCCAGCTCGCCTTTGTCAGCGATCGCCACGGGTCCCCGCAGATCTGGGTGATGAATCGGGACGGGAGCAACCAAAGGCGGCTGACGTTCCAGGGCGAGTACAACCAGACGCCCGAGTGGAGCCCGCGCGGCGACAAGCTCCTTTTCACGGCCCGAGATGAGCGGCTCGTCTTCGACATCTTCACCGTCGAGCTCGCCACGGGGACCGTCGTCCGCCTGACTCAGAATCAGGGCAATAACGAGGAGCCGGATTGGGCGCCGAACGGTCGGTACGTGACCTTCACGAGCACCCGCACCGGGGAGGCCAAGCTCTATATTTCAACTGAAGATGGACGGATTCAAAATCAGGTCAGCCTCGGCAAGGGTGAGTATCTCACGCCGACCTGGGGGCGTTGAAGGTGGACCGACCTCGCCTCAAGACGACGAGCCTGCTCGTGCTTTGCCTCATGGTCGCGCTGACTCTCCTGGGTGGGGCCGAGACCTTGGCCCAAGGCAATCCGGCCGCCCTCTCTCCTTCCGGCAAGCCGAACTTCGCCGCGTCGCTTGATGTCTATCCGGCGAAGATCAGGGCGATCGTCCAGCGGCACCTCCGCCCGGTGCTCCTGGATCCGGAGACGGCAAAGCAGCTGACGGCGCACGTCTCCATCACCTTATCGAACGAAGGCCAGGTCGTCTCCGCCGTCATCCTCCGGCCGAGCGGGCACGCCGAGTTCGACAGCGCGGTCCTGGAGGCCCTCTCCGCCATGGGCACCACGACCGACGCCCTGCCCCTGCCCATTGACGAGGCCCGTCGACGGGTCGTCTTGGCCAACGGCGTCCGCTTCGACGTTCGACCGACGGTCTTTCCGGTCACCCACCCCGGGCCGGTCACCCACCCCGCGTCGACCCCGCTTCCAAGGAGCTTGTAACGCCATGAAGTCTGCCTACCTGGCTCTGACCCTCGCCCTCTTCACGCTCTCGTTGACCGCGTGTGGGGGTCGACCGACGAAGACCCTGTCCGAAGCGGAGGGCGCGCTCGCGGACGCCCGGCTCGCTGAGAAGTGCGCGCCCGAGGAGTACCAAGCGGCTCAGCGAGAGCTTGAGAAGGCCCGCAAGTCCGCCGACGAGAAGGAGTACGACAAGGCGCAGCGACACGCCGAGGCGGCCAAGAAGCTGGTCGCGAAGGCGCGGACCAAGGCCGCGCTTCGGAAGGACGAGTGCGAGAAAGAGGGCTTGAAAGAGACGCCTGCGATTGACCCCAACGACTTCATCGACAAGTCCGGCGTGGGCACCGCCGAGGCCGGCTCCTCGGAGGGGCTAAAGACGATCTACTTCGACTACAACGCGGCGGACCTCACGCCGGAAAGTCGAGAGATCCTGGGCAAGAACGCCGCGTTTCTGCGAACGAGGCCCACGGTGCGGATTTATATCGAAGGCCACTGCGATAAGCGGGGCAGCACCGAGTACAACTTGGCACTCGGCGAGAAGCGGGCTTTGATGGTGCGGACGTACTTGCGCTCCTTGGGCATCGACGCCGACCGCCTCGCGGTGATCAGCTATGGCGAGGAGAAGCCGCTCGACCTCGGTGAAGCCGACGGGGCGCACTCCGGAAACCGCCGAGCGGAGTTCGTCATTCGATGACGCCGGTCTTAGGAGACAGTCTCCTGGCGGCCCTCGACTTGGGGAGCAACTCGGTCAAGCTGCTTGTCGGTCGACTCGGGCTCGACGGGCGGGTCGAGGTGAGACACGAGGAGGTCGTCGTCACCCGGCTGAGCGAGGGCGTCGATCGGCATCGGTGTCTCAACGAGGCGGCGGCCGAGCGAACGCTGGCGGTGCTCCAAGGGTTCTCCGAGACCTGCGTCCGACTCGGCGTCGAGCGGATCGCGGCCGTGGGCACGTCGGTCCTGCGGGACGCCCGTGACGCCGCGGCTTTTGTCGATCGCTGTCGGCCCATGGGCTTCGAGATTGAAATCATCGACGGCGACACCGAGGCCTACGTCGTTCGGCTCGCCGCCCTTCGGGAGCTGCCGGGGACAAGCGAGGACGCGGTCGTCATCGACATTGGCGGGGGCAGCAGCGAGCTGTCGTGGGCGGCCGGTCGAGAGAGCATGGAGCTCGGCGTGGTGCGCCTCAGCGAGCGGCACATTCAAGACGACCCGCCCGGAGACGAGGCCAAGGCCACCCTGCGTGGGATTGTTCGGACGCGCCTGAAGAAGCTCGCCTTGCCGCCCTCCCCGGTGCTCGTCGGGAGCAGCGCGACCTGCGCGATCATGGGACGGCTGCATCTCGCGCTCGACCACCACGATCATGCACGGCTCCATGGCCTGGAGATCCCGACGGAGCGACTGTCTCGCTTCGTCGACACCCTCTTCGAAGCTGCCCTGGTCAACCGAAAACGGCTACCCGGCATGGATCCGAGCCGCGCCGACGTGGCCCCCGCCGGGGCGGTCGTCCTGGAGCAGGCGGCCCTCGAGATCGGTGCGGCCTGCCTGCGAATCAACGACCGGGGGACGCGCTACGGCGTCTTTCACCGCGCCTTCGGGCGGCCCTGACCGTCCGAAGGTCTGGCGCAGAGTCTTTGGACCGGCCCTCAGGTGACCGTCCAAGCCTTCAGAGAAGGGGGGCGAGGACCCAATGCGCGTACTGGTTTTTCAACGAGATTCTGCGGAGCTCGCCCGCATGGTCGAGGTGCTCCATGAGCTCGGGCATGAGGTTCGTCAGGCCCTGTCGGAAGGCGAGGCCCGAGGTCGCGCTCCTCGACATCGGGCCTCTCCATACCGATCGCGTCGAGCCTGGTCGCCGCCGTCACCGCCCCCCCCCCCCCCCCCCCCCCCC
>SHZC01000004.1 GCA_009692505.1 Myxococcales bacterium | reverse complement strand
CTGCCCTATCGGACTGGCAGGTTTTCGTAAAGGGCGTTCACGGTCATGCTCGGCCGTCGGCGCTCGTCAAATGCCACGCCCCGCATCCACTGCACTGATAGACCCGCAGGCACACGCTTCGAGTCTTCAGCCCGTGGTCCGCGGCCTGCATCGCGTCGTATTTGGTCGGGTACCGTTTCTTCGGTTGCCCCTTCGAGTCCAAGCAGGTGCTCACTTTGCGGCTCCAACGGCCCGGCGCAGAACCTCCATGACCTCGGCAGCCTTGGCACCGTCGTTGGCTGCTGCATCCGCCGCTGCTCCGAGCCGGATGACCTCGCGCCCGTCGAGCTCGGCCTGCAGGGTCAGACGCGGGGCTCCGCCGCCATGGGCATGGAGCGAGAGCGTCTCTGCTCCATCCCGGAAGCTCGCGACGACGTATCGGTCTGCTGCCCCGGCGGCGTCGCTCAAGAGCGCGTCAGCGCAAATGCTGACCATACGCCTAGCCTTCCGCGCCCGCGCCTCCGGAGAGTGGGATAGACCCGAGGGGAAGCCGCAGAGGCTGACAGCCTGGAGCTCCTTCAGCTCAGCGAGCGGCCGACCGGTCACCCGCTGGAGCACAAGGGCCGCCACATGATCGGCGGCGAGGTCGAGGTGGAGCAGCGCCTCCTCGTCCACCGAGCGCAGCCGGCGAACGGTGGAGTAGTCGCCGATCCCCTGTGGCAAGTGGGCCAACTCGTGGACGAAATAGAGCGCGGCGAGAGTGCCGGCGCTCTCCACATCCCGACGGCCCCGGGCGAGCCGCTCCGGGCAGTCGGCGTGGACCAAGATCGCGTCTTCGGTGACCTGAACCTTGTCGTCCGACTCGAGCCACGCAAAGCGCACTCTGCGAGACGGCCCGCAAGCGAGATTCAGGTCGAGCCCGAAGACCGGGCCGCTGGAGAGCGCCTCTCTGGCGCGCTCGCAGGCCTGTTGCAGGTGCCTGAGTCGGCTCGCCTCGCGGGTGATATGTGACTGCGGCTGGCGCTGGCTCTCGATCACGACGTGGGAGTCGCCCAGTGCCAGGCCCCGGGTGGGGAGACAGGTGGTGCGCCGGCGGCCGACGAGCCCCAATGCGAGATTGGGTTCGAGGCAGTGAGTCGTGGTCCTCATGGACGGTCCCTTCAGAGTCCCGGGGATGGGACGGTTCTGAAGTCATTGACGACGGCAGCGCCACTTTACGGACGCGGGTTCGTGGCGATTCCGAAACAAGACGGACAGCCTCGGACTCGCATCCGGCATGACTTCACCGCAAGAGGGATCTGTTCGCGGTCGCTTTATAGGTCCGAGGTGCCCTCACACCCGGTCGACGGGCACCGCGAGCGTCTGTTCGTCCAGACGCTCCAAATCCGGTCCGCCATGAATCACGAGGCGGTGGCCGATGCGGAGGCCCGGGTAACTCTCCGCAAAGGCGCGCCGGCCGCTCGCGTCCCGGCGGGTCGGCCGCGATGTCAGCTTCACCTCGATCAGGTGGAAGACCCCATCGCGCTCGAGGAGCAGATCGATCTCGGCGCCACCGGCCGAGCGCCAGTGCCCGCGCTGTGGCGGCGTCGCGAGGGTCGAGAAGGCGTCGATACGCTGGACTTGGAGACTCTTTACCAGCGCGTCCAGCCAGTCCCCCGCCGTGTGGGGAGGGAAGGAGCCCGGGCATGCCGCCGCGGAACCCACGATCGGGCAGAGGAGGGAGCGGGGTGGCCGCCGACGGCACCTCGGAGAGCGCGGCGAACAAGGCCTCGGGCGTCGGGGTATCGAGCAGGAGTTGAGTCAGCGGCGGGCGGGCCGACAGATCGCCGTAGAGCTCGACCTGTGTCATCGGGAGAAGGTCGAGCAGGCCCACCCGGCCGGCCAGGCGCTCTGGAAAACCGCACGGCGAGGCGGGGGCGCATTACCTGACAAATTGGCTGTCCGATTGCCGATTTTTCAGATCTTGCGTCTCGCGGCGCCTCGCGCTGCCTCGCGGTTTTTCAAAGAGTGGCCTCGGTCGGGGCGATCCCGCTCATACTCGGCCATGGCCTCTCGTCGCCTCTCGTTTCGAACGCCGCACCTCGCCCCCCCGGCCGAGGAGCTCAGGCCCACGCGCCTCGAAGTGCCCGCGCGCCTGCCCCCGATCTCGGACGCGGCCATCGCGGCCACCGCGAGCGCGGCCCTCCAGCCGCCGGACCTGCTCAACGTCAGACCCGTCGTCACCGTGGACGCTGGCCGCCTCGACCGCGCCCTTCGATTCTCCTTCGTGGCCGGGACGGACGGCGGCGTCATCGGTCAAGCCATGGACCGCGCCCCCATCGCGGCTTCGACCTTCGAGCCGGCGTGCTTCTTCGAGGAGCTCTACCTCGTCGATCTCCTGCGCGGCGTGATGCAGGTTCACCTCGACGGCCACGCGGTCGGCGTCAACGAGCGTTACCTCCTGCGGGTCCTGTCGCAGCCCCCCGCCCTTGCCCTGGTCCGCGAGCAACGCACCGAGGTCTGGCGTGAGCTCGCCGAGTCCGAAGCCGTGCGCGGGCAAGTGCTGCGCCTCTACGGGCACCTGCGCGTCCTCTTCGGCCTCTTCGACGGTGAGGACCACGGGCGCCTCCGGGGCGAGATGGCCCGCCGCCGCATCGACCTCCTCAAGGAGATCGAGCGTGTCTTTGCGGCCCTGGCCGACGACGCCTTCGAGGGGACGACCTCGGTGCTGTCGCGCCTTCGCACGTTCGCTTTGCAGGTCCGGGAGAGCGAGGCCTTCGCCCGGCTCTTGGAGCTGCTGGAGTACGAGAACGCTCGGGCTTTTGCCGATCTGACGCTCCAGTTCAGCGCGGACGGCCGGATCCGCGGGCTGCGGATCAACGGGCTTCGCGAGGCCACCGGGAACCGCTACCACGTCTCCCGGACCCGCCAGCTCTACGACCGCCTGAGCCTCTGGCTGCGAGGCTATCGGATGACCGACGCCGAGCTCGTGGACCGATGGCTCGACGAGGTCTTCGAGGGGCTGGTCGGCTTCCTGCCCCCGCTCGTCCAGCTCAAGGCGGATCTCGAGGTGTACCTCTCCGGGCTCGCGTTTCGGGACACCTGTACGCGCTTCGGGCTGACGGTCTGCTTCCCGACCTTTGGCGACGCCGAGGCCGCGTGCGAGCTTGACGCGCTGTTCAATCCCCTGCTCTTCGCGCTGGGGACCACGCCGGTGACCAGCCGCGTGGAGCTCGGGCGACGCGGCGAGACGACGCTCCTGACCGGCCCCAACTCCGGGGGCAAGACCCGCCTTCTTCAAGCTGTCGGGCTGCTCCACGTCCTCGCTCAGGGGGGCCACTTCGTGCCGGCCGCCCGCGCCACGCTGCGCTCGGTGCCGGGGGTCTTCGCCTCGCTCTCGCAGCCCCACGCCGCCGATCAGGCCGAGGGTCGGCTGGGCACGGAGCTCTTGCGGATGCGGATGCTCTTCGAGCGGGCCTCGATCGGCACGCTCGTCGTCGTCGATGAGCTCTGTTCGGGCACGAGCCCCTCCGAAGGCGAGGAGCTGTTTCGACTCCTCCTGGAGCTGCTCGCGGAGCTGCGACCCCTGGCGCTGATCTCGACGCACTTCCTGCGTTTCGCCGCGGAGCTCTGCGCGGAGCCGGCGTCGATTGAGGGGCTCGGCTTGCGGTTCCTCCGAGTGGACCTCGATGAGAAAGAGCGCCCGACGTTCCGGTTCGTGACGGGCGTGGCGGAGACCTCGCTGGCGAGGCAGACCGCCGCGCGGCTCGGGGTCACGCGGGAGGAGCTCCGCTCACTCCTCCACTCCAGACTGGGCACAGACGACCGGTCCTGATAGGTTTGCTTCACCTATGCGGGGGGCTTTGAAATGCGACTTCCTCGACGACTCTTTTCGACAAGTATCTTGACGATCTCCGTGGGGCTGACGGCGTGCCAGAAGTCGGCGGACGGGGACCCTGACGGCGGCGCCGGGGGCGGCGGTCAGGGAGGCGCGCCACACGGCGGTTCTCACGGCGGCAGCGCCTCGGACGGGAGTTCCTCGGACCGCCACATCGCCGACGCTGTTCAAGGGTCCGACGGTGCCGGCCACCACGACGCCGCCGTCCACCGCGACGCCGCCGTTCACCGCGACGCCGCCGTTCATCACGACGCCCAGGTCGCGGACGTCCTTACACCCCCTCCCGGCTGCGTCGACGAGAACCCCGAGGGCTGCCGCGAAGGGAGCTGCCCCGACGGTCAGGCCTGCGTCCAGGAGCCCGACCACTGCGCCCCATCAAACTGCGAGTGTGATCCGAGCACGGCGTCGTGGAGATGCACGACGGACTGCGGCGGCGGCGTGTGCCGACCTCAGGGGGGCCCGACGTCGTGGTACCTGACCTGTGGGGATCCCGTCTGTGGCGGACATCAGCCTGAACCGGGCCTACCCGCGTGCGGCGGCCACATGCTGGAGGGCCACCCCTGCGACACCGAAGGCGCGCGTTGTGATCCGGGCAACGACTGCAACGCCCGCCTCGTCTGCGCCGAGCAGGACCCCCGCGCCCAACCCGGCGGCTGCCCCATCTCCAAGCGCGCCTTCAAAGAGGACATCCGGTACCTCACGCCCGACGATCTGAACACGCGCCAGCAGGCGCTCAGGGACCTCCGCCTGGCCGAGTACCGCTACCTCAACGACACGAAAGGCGAGCGGCGTCGCCTGGGCTTCATCATCGAGGACGGCGTGCCCAAGGAGGTCCTGCGCGCCTCGGAGGACCAAGTCGACCTCTACGCCTATACGACCCTGGCCGTCGCCGCGATTCAGTCCCAGGCCAAGGAGATCGAGCGCCTCCGAGCGGAGGTCGAGGCGATGAAGGCTGAGCTGGCGGCCGCTCGACTCAGTTGGCCTTCTGTGGAATCAGGCTCATCGCTCGCTCCGCCAGCGCGGTGATCGTCAGCGAGGGGTTGACGCCGGGGTTCGCCGAGACCGCCGATCCGTCGATGACGTAGAGGCCCTCGTAGCCGAAGACCCGGTGCCGCGCGTCGATGACGCCCGTCGATGCCGAGTCCCCCATACACGCGCCGCCGAGGATGTGCGCCGTCGTCGGGACGCCAAAGAGGGTCTCGGTCAAGAGGCTCTGGCTGTAACCGTTGAGGTGTCTCGAGACGCGCTCGCCGAGCTCCGTGGCCTCGGGTAGCCAAGCCTTCGGTGGAGGCCCCTCCCCCAGCTCCGTCGAGAGGCCCTGACGAAGCCCCGTCCGGAGCCCGCGACCGAGCCTGAGCTTCAACGTCCCCTCTTCGGACCTCATATAGAGCAGGATCATCGTGCGCTTGGCCCAGTCGGGCACGGTCATCGATCTGAACGTTCGCCAGGGGCTCTTGAGGACCGCGCCTGCCGCGTTCCACAGACGCCGCGTCACGGTCGCGCCGGGGGCGTGGGGCAAGGTGAGCGCGCGAAAGAAGCCCGAGCCCGCGGGGTACCGGACGGGCTCGAGATGGGAGCGATCGTCGGTGTGCAGAATGGAGCCGATGGCGATGCCCTTCGAGAGATCGACGTCCTCCATGCTGACGACCCCCATCAAGACCTCGGAGTTCGTCCTCACGAAGTCCCCGAGCCGCGGCGACAGCGAGGGCAAGGAGCCGGACGCCCGCAGCTTGAGGAGCAGCTCGACGCTGCCCAAGACCCCGCCGGAGAAGATGACGTTTCGGGCCCGGTAAGAGACCGACTCAAGCTGGGCGCGCAGGGCCGATGTCCCCTTGAGCGCGGCGATCTCATAGAGGGGTCGGCTTGTGTCTCCGGGAGCCGGTCGCACATCGACGACCTCGGTGTCGGCGACCACGGACGCGCCGCCCTGCTCGGCCAAGTAGAGGTAGTTCTTGTCGAGGGTGTTCTTGGCGCCAAACCGGCAGCCCACCATGCAGCCCCCGCAGGCGGTGCAGCCGGTACGTGGCGGCCCCTTTCCGCCGAAGTAGGGGTCGGGCACCGTCACGCCCGGCTGCCCGAAGTAGACCGCCACGTCGGTCAGCTCGAAGCTCGCCGCCCGCCCGATCTCCACCCCCACATCCCGAATGATCTCATCGCTCCGGGTCATGTTGGGGTTGCGGTTGGCCCCCAGCATCTTCAGCGCCGTCTCGTAGTGGGGCCGAAGCTCGACCTCCCAATCGGCGAGGTCGGCCCAGGATGGGGCCTTGAAGAACGGCGACTTCGGCACCGGCAGAGTGTTGGCGTAGACCAAAGAGCCGCCGCCGACCCCCACGCCGGAGAGCACGGTGACGTGCGGCAGGAAGGTCATCTTGAAGAGGCCACGCATGCCCAGCCTCGGTATCCACATCCAGCGGCGCAGGTTCCAGTTCGTTTTGGGGAAGTCGTCAGCGCCGAGGCGTCGTCCCTTCTCCAGGACGAGCACGCGATAGCCCTTCTCGGTCAGCCGGTGCGCGCTGACGCTGCCGCCAAAGCCCGAGCCGATGATGATGAAGTCGTAGATCTCGGAGGATTGGGGTGGGGGCATGGGCGGAGAGTAGCCAGACCGGGGGCCGAAACGCGACGATGACCTCGGACCTTTGATCCCTTCTTGCCTTGGTCGGAACTTTCAGTACAATGTAGGCAGGTGTAACCAAGCCCATCGGAGCCCCGGATGTTGACCCTACGTCTCTCCCTCATCGTCCTCGCGCTGCTCTCTTTGCCGACCGTGGGCAACGCGGGTCTCTCCATCAGGCGGGGTACAGACCTCTTGGAGTGCTCGCGCTCGGACTCCTTCAAGGTTCGGCTGACCGCGGCCGGGCGCCTCGGGCGAGAGACAGACCCGACCTCGGCTCGGCGCCTCTCCCAGATGGCGAGTGATGATCACCCCCTCGTTCGCCTGGTCGCCCGCCGGGCTCTGCTCGGAAAGGCCAGCCACCACGCCGACCTCCGGTAGGGCACCGGCGCCTGGCCCTCGGCGATCTGGACCCCGACGGCCTCGGCGGAAGTAAATCGGGTGAGTTGACCCTGAGCGAGGATAGGCTCATGACGGGCCCCGGAGGTCTCCGCCTGTGTCTGACGTTGAAGTAGGCGAGACCCCGGCCACAGAAGCCCGCATACGCGAGGCCTTGGCCCTTCACCAGGCCCAGCCTTATCCCTTGGGACCCGCCCTGCACGCCGCCCGCCTGCTCGCACGCGCCGGCCACCGGGACCACGCCGCGCACCTGATGCACCTCTACTGTGAGCGATACGCCGTCGCCGAACGCGCGGGTGAAGCGCTGCTCGCGGTGGCCGAGCGCGGCCCCATGTTCAGGGTGCCCGCGGGTCAGGCCATCATCACCGAGGGCGAGCGGTCAGACGCGATCATGGTCCTCCTCTCGGGCATCGTGGACGTCGAGCGCGCCTCGGCCGGTCGACTCGCGACGCTGAACGCCGGGCAGTCCTTCGGCGAGATCGCCGCCCTCGCCGGCACCCCACGCACGGCCACAGTGCGCGCTCGGGTGGACTGCGAACTCCTCGTCCTGACGCGCAAGACCCTTACGCAATTGACCCAATACTTCCCGCCCCTCAAGAACATCCTCGCGGCCGTGTACCGAGACCGCTTGCTGTCGCAGCTCGTCCCCAACGGCAGCATCTTCACCACGCTCGACGCCCAAAAACGTCACGCCCTCTTCGCGCGGTTCGAGCCCCGGAGCGCGGCCAAAGGCGAGGTCATCCTGCGCGAGTCCCAGGAGGGCATCGGGTTTTGCATCGTGGTCTCGGGGCGGGTGCGCGTCTGGCGCTTCGCCCTCGAGCGCCGCGTCGAGGAGCTGACGACCTTCGGGCCGGGGGACTTCTTCGGCGAGATCTCCATGCTCTACGAGTTGCCCGCGACGGCCACCATCGAGGCCAAGGACGCCGTGGTGTATTACCTGCTGCGCCGCGAATACTTCCATGAGTTCATGAAGTCCTGGCCCGAGGAGATCACCCGACTCCGGGGCCTCGCGGCGAGTCGGTTGGGCTATCGCATCAGCGAGCGTGCGATCGATCCGGGTGAGTGGTCCTTCGGCGTTCAAGCCGGTGAGAAGGCCTGGGAGGCGCGCGGCCGCTTCAGCCAGGAGGCGGGCCTGGGCCTGACCGGGGCGATGACCTGTCCCCGCTGCGGCTTCGACCAGGACGCCGGCCTCTGCTGCGTCGCCTGCGGCTGCAACGTCTCGCGCGAGGCCAAGCTCATGAGCCAGCCGAAGCTCAAGGCGCAGATGCGATGAAACACATCAAGCCCATACCGCTGGTCATCGGGCTCCTGCTCGCGCTCGGCATCGCGTTGTTCGACTCCCCACTCCACGACTTCGGAGCCTACGGATCAAGGCCGGCTCGAGCCGCGGCCGTCACCGCGCTCATGGCGTTCTACTGGCTGACCGAGGCGCTGCCCATCAGCGTCACCGCCTGCATCCCGCTCGTCGTCTTCCCCTTCATCGGGGTCTTCGGCGAGGGCTTCGCGGTCGGGCTCAAAGGCACGGTCTCGCCCTACGTCGACCCCTACATCTTCCTCTTCCTCGGCGGGATGTGCGTGGCCGCGGCGATGCAACAGTGGAACCTGCATCGGCGCATCGCCGTGACGATCATGTCCCGCGTGGGGACCGAGCCCCAGCGCCTCCTTTTGGGCATCCTCGCGGCCTCGGCGCTCATCTCGATGTGGATCTCCAATACGGCCACGGCGGCCATGCTCGTGCCCATCGGCATCGCGGTGATTCGGCAGCTCGAGGCCCAGTCCGAGCGACGCTTCGTACACTTCGGCGCGGCGATCATGCTGGCGATCGCCTATGGCGCGAACGTCGGCGGCATCGGCACCAAGATCGGGACCGCGCCCAACGCCCAGTTCGCCCAGTTCATGCAACAGAACGTCGGCGTCGAGGTCTCATTTCTTCAGTTCATGGCGGTCGGCACGCCCTTCGTCCTCCTCTTCATCCCCATCGTCTGGTGGGTGCTCTGGCGGCTCGGTCGGGCCGACGCACCTCACAAAGACGTGGGCGCGGCGGTCGTCGCCACGGCCACCGCCGAGATGGGGCCGATGTCCCGAGGTGAGCAGGTCGTCTTAGGCGTCTTCGCCGGCACCGCCGCTCTGTGGATGGCCGGCTCGCCCCTGCACGGGACGCTCGCGCCAATCGTCAACGTACTTTACGACTACAAGCTCACCTCGGCGCACGTCGAAGGCGGGATCGCCATGCTCGCCGCGCTCTTCCTCATGGTGTTTCGGGTAGGTGGTCAAGCGGTCTTGACGTTCAAGTCCCTGCGCTTCGTGCCCTGGGACACGCTGATCCTGCTCGGCGGGGCGTTCTCGATGGCGCGAGGTGTCCAGGAGAGCGGCCTGTCGGCGTTTCTAGGGGAGCAGCTCCGAGGACTGGCCGCCCACCCCGTCCCGCTTCAGGTCCTGGGCGCCACCGTCGCCACCGTCGCGCTGACGGCCTTCACCTCGAACGTCGCCACGATCGGCGTCATGCTCAACGTGCTGAAGGACGCGGTCACACCCCACGCGCTGTCGACCGTCCTCTTCGCCGCGACCATCGCCGCCTCGCTCGACTTCGCCCTGCCCGCCGGGACCCCGCCCAACGCCATCGTCTTCGGGAGCGGCTACCTCACTGTTCGACAGATGGTCAAGACCGGCGCCGTGCTCGATGTCGTGGGCGCGCTCTTTGCCGCCGCGTATTGCCTGCTGATTGTGCCGCTCGTCTTGTGAAAGGATGAGCGACCGCAGCTCTGGAGGTCCGATGTCTCCCGTCACGCGCCTTTTCGTCGTCGCGTTGTTCTTTTCCGGCTGCGTCTCCGAACATGGACCCGCCCCATCGACCCGCGCCGAAGACCGCGCCTCGGCCAGCCCCGACCTGCAGCCGACGACGGACGCCCTGACCGCCGATGGCCTCATCGACGCAGCCACGGACCTTGGGCCCACCGACGCGGGGACGCCGCCGTGTCTGCCAGAGACCGGCGCGCTGGACACCGACCGGGATACGCAGCCCGACGCCTGCGACCCCAACGACGACGACGACAACTGGGCCGACGCTCTGGACAACTGCCCGCTCGTCCAAAACAACGACCAGGGCGACGTCGATCGCGACCGCTTGGGCAACGCCTGCGACCCGGACATCGACGCCGACGGCCTGATAAACGCCGACGACAACTGCCCGGCTGTCGCCGCGCCTACGCAGCTCGACTCGGACGGTGACGGCGCGGGTGACGCCTGTGATCCGGACGACGACGACGACGGAGTGCCCGACGTCGACGACGCCTGCCCGCTGTTCGCGACGAGCCCCGAAGACACGTTCCCCGTGGACGACCCGCACCGCGCCTGCCTCGCCGACGACGACCACGACGGGCGCGTGGATCTGCTCGACAACTGCCGGGGTGTGACCAACCCCGATCAGCGGGATCTCAACGGCGATCGGACCGGCGACGCCTGCGAGGACCCGGACGCGGATGGGGTCGCGAGCGGCGGTCTGTCCGTCGAAGCCCGCCTCAACGGGGCCCTTGCCGAGGTCCTCTTGAGCGACGGCGACGACACCGGGGAGAGCTTCATGGACTTCGACGTGGACCTCGACACGAGCGGTCTCGCGACGGACGTCGGCGTGCTCGTCTCCATCACGCACAACAACCCGCAGGACCTGCACCTCTACCTCATCGGGCCGCAGGTCGACCGCGCGGCTTTGGGTTCCCTCGGGTTCCTCAACAATCTCATACCGGGCGTCGTGGCCTTGAGCGTGGGGCACGGCACCGGCCGGGACTGCTACGACCGCACGCTGTTCCGGGACGACGCGGAGCGTTATGTGGCGGCCGCTCCGTCCCCATTTCGAGGCACGTTTCGGCCCGATGAGCGGCTGTCTTACTTCGTCGGTCGCCCCGTGCGGGGCCGCTTCACGCTGCGGATCTACGACGTCAACCCCGGAGATGTGGGCACCCTCCACTCTTGGCAACTCCAGCTCAACTTCGCCCAGGCGGCCGACAACTGCCCGGTGCGCGCGAACCCGGAGCAGCTCGACCTCGACCACGATCAACGGGGCGATGCCTGCGACGAGGACGATGACAACGACGGGGCCGAAGACGACGTGGACCTCTGCCCCAGGGTCTCGGACCCCTTTCAGGTCGACGGCGACGGCGACGGCCGGGGTGATCGCTGCGATGGCTGCCCGGCATTGGCCGCGCCTCGCCACGACGACCTCGACCTCGACGGCCTGGGAGACGACTGCGACGACGACGATGACGGGGACGGGGTCGATGATGTCCAGGACCTCTGCCCGCTCGCCCCCGACGCCGCCCAGGCCGACCTCGATCACGACGCCCTCGGGGACGCCTGCGACGACGACGACGACGACGACCTCGTCGGCGACGCCTTGGACACCTGCCCGCGCGCCTTCAACGCCGAGCAGGGGGACGTGGACGGCGACGCCGTCGGGGACGCCTGCGACCTCTGCCCGGCGGTCGGCGACCCCGACCAGTCCGACCGCGACCTCGACGGGCTCGGCGACGTCTGCGACCTCTGCCCGGACGCCCCCGATCCTGAGGACCGCGACCGCGACGGGGACGCTCGAGGGGACGGCTGCGACAACTGCCCGGACCTCCAGAACGTCGATCAGCGAGACGCCGACTTCGACCTCGTCGGGGACCTCTGCGACCCGGTCTTTGCGTTCTTGCCGGACCTCGTCATCGACGGCGACGTCGTGGCCCAAGACTACATTGTGCAGTTCCAGGACATCGCGGGCTTCGACCTCTGCGCTGTGGAGGAGGCCTGCGTCGGCGGACCGGGCCTGAGGAAGCTGCTGACGTTCCCGGGGATCATTGCCAACATCGGGGCAGCCGACCTCTGCTTGCCCGGCCCGAACGAGCTCCCGGAGGCCTATGAGTTCTCACCCTGCCACATGCACCATCACGTTCGGGACTTCGCGCGGTACCGACTGCTCGACGCCGAAGGACAGATCGTCGCGGCCGGCCACAAACAGTCGTTCTTCCTCGTGGATATTCTCCACTACCGTGACCTCCCGCCCAGCGGCGCCCCGGACGAGCCCTGCAATGGGAGCGGCATCAGCCGTGGATGGGCCGACGTCTATGGAACGGGCACGCAATGCCAATGGGTCGACGTGACGGACGTCGCGCCGGGGGACTACCTCCTCGAGGTCATGGTCAACCCGGAGGGCGCCATCGCCGAGTCCGACCTGACCAATAACCGGGTCCTCGTGCCCGTAACGGTCGACTGAGTGGGCGCGTCCCACGTCATCGTCGTGGGGGGCGGCATCTTCGGAGCCACCTCGGCGCACGCGCTCGCCCGCCGGGGTCACCGCGTCACGCTCCTCGAGCAAGGGGCGGTCCCCGACCCCCTCGCGGCGTCGACGGACATCAGCAAGGCCGTGCGGCTCGACTACGGCCACGACGACCTCTACACGGCGTTGATGGAGGCCTGCTTGCCCACCTGGGAACGCAGCGTCGAGGTCTTCGGCGCGCGCCTCTTCCACGGCACCGGCTTCCTGTTCATGAGCCGCGCGCCGCTGGCGCCTGGGGGCTTCGAGTTTGAGTCCTTACGCGTGCTTGAGCGACGAGGCCACCCGTTCACTCGTTTGAACGCCGACGCGCTCGCGCTCGGCTACCCACTCTGGCGCGCTTCGGCGTACCCCGACGGCTACTTGAACCCGCGTGGGGGCTACGTGGAGAGCGGACGCGTCGTCCGTGCCTACGCCCAACTCGCGGTCCTTGGGGGCGTCTCGCTGCGGGAGCAGGCGATCGTCAAGGAACTTTACGAGACGGCAGAAGGCGTCCGAGGCGTCGTACTGGCCTCCGGTGAGCGACTCTTGGCCGACCGGGTCGTCGTCGCCTTGGGGGCGTTCACGCCGCTGCTCTTGCCGGAGCTGAGCCCCATGCTCACCTCGGTCGGACAGCCGGTCTTTCACTTCAAGCCCGACCAGCCTGATCGCTTCCGAGGGCCCACGTTCCCGACCTGGTCGGCGGACATCTCCACGACCGGCTGGTATGGGTTCCCGGCGAACGCCGAAGGACTCGTGAAGGTGGCCCACCACGGCGCCGGCCGACGCCTCCGAGCGGACGAGACCCGCGAGGTCGGGCCAGACGAGGAGGGCCGCTTCCGCGAGTTCCTGTCGACGACGTTCCCCGCGCTCGCCGACGCGCCGATCGAAAGCACGCGCCTCTGCTTGTACTGCGACACCGTTGACGGGGACTTCCTCATCGACGCGGTGCCGGGCCGCGATGGCCTCTACGTCTCGACCGGCGGGAGCGGGCACGCCTTCAAGTTCGCCCCCATGCTCGGGGAGCTGACCGCCGACGTGATCGACGATCGCGACAACCCGTTTCGGCGACGCTTCTCCTACCGAACCGAGAGCCGCCCGCGCAGCGAAGAGGCCCGCTTCACAGCGGCGGGGTCATGAGCTCGGCGTAGGGATCGACGATCGTCGGCGCCTCCCCGTCCCGCCAAGCGAAGAGGAAGGTGTAGAGCTGGAAGAAGCCCTCCATCGCGAGGGCGTTGTTGTGCCCGGCCTTCACGGGTCGCCCACGTGGCGTCTCCCTCACGCGATCGAGCTGAAAGAGCCCCGCCGTGACGCTCTGTCCGTCCGGCCCCTCGAGGTTATTTGAGATCGGCGCTTCGCCCGCGACGGGGATGAGGCCGACGTCCTGAACGACCGGCGGCACATGATGCAGCCCCAAGGCCCGCGCCAGAATCCGGTTCGAGCCGTTGTTGACGATCTCATCGTCGATGGCCATCTGCTGGAGCACATGAGGCGCGTGGGTCCCGGCCCCCTCGAAGCGATCACTGAGCACATGAGCGGCGTAGCTCGCCGGATCACCCGGATCCATGAGCGCTTGGACGAGCGTGGCGATCTTCCGCAGCTCGGAGGCGCCGCCGACGACGCCCTCCATGATCGGTCGGAAATTCGCGAAGGAGGACGACTCGGTGATGATCGGCACGAGGCGCGCGCCGGCGACCGGCAGGAGCGCGAGCTGGAAACCGCCGTCGAGGGCGAGCAGCTCCGGTCCCATGATGCCCCCGAGGCTGATGCCCAAGTACGCGAGGCGGTCCATGTCGAGGTCAAGCTGCCCATCGCCGTTCACATCCGGGTGCGTGCGGAGCAGCCGAAGGAGCTGGAGCTTGTCATAGGTCGACTGCCGGAAGTTGTCGCGAAGGCGCAGCCCCAAGATGCGCTGCGTACCGATGTCGATGCCCAGGAAGTTCAGGAGCCCGAGGGGATCATCCGGGCCCGCTGAGGTCGGGTGGTTGCCATGGCCCAAGGCGTCAATCCCGACGAGCGCGAAGCCCTCGGGGCAGAAGACCTCGGCGAGGTCGGCGAAGATGTTGCGATTTTCGCTCAGACCGTGACCGACGACGATGACCGGCACAGGTCCCACTGAGTCTTTCGGCAGCCAGAGGCTCATCGGCACGCGATAGGTCGTAACCGGCTCGGTGCCCACGATGACCTTGTCGGTCCGGTAGTCGGAGAACATCGCGGCCGCCTGGCAGTCGATGAAGAACTCGCGCTCGGTGCACGTCGGCGCGGCGTCGAAGTCATAGTCCGACTCGCGGATCGCCGCGGCGATCGTCGTGCTCGTCTCGGTCGTGGACTGGGTCGTAAATACGGTGCTGGAGAGGACGTCTTCGGCTCCATGCCCGCTCGCCGCGAGCAGATCGGCATGACGAGGCACAATCCGCACGAGCGCGTCGTCCGTCGCCGTGCCATCGAGCAGGCTCAGAGTCGTCGGGCTCGGGGAGATGCAGCCGCCGTCCTCTGCCAAGAGCGCGGTCGTCGCGATGAGCCCGTGACGGGTCTTGGGCGTCAGCGGGACCATCGGCCAGATGATCAACGTCTTGCCGTCGTCGGTGTGCTCCACGTCCACGGCCACGCGGTGGGGGCTGTCACCAAGCGCCCAGAGCTCCACGGTGCCGCCCGTCGCCGTGTCCGGTCCCGACTCAGGCAGGGCGACGGCGCCGCTGAAGCTCAGCGTGATCCCGCCGGTGATGCCCCAGCCGTCGAGCGTGTCCAGATCGGCGAAGATCGGCGCCACCGTCGGGAGGGCGCCCGCTCGCCAGCCGGCTCCAGAGGTGTTCACGCGCAGCCCGGTCAACGTCGCCGGATCGTCGACCGTGAAGAAGTCGTCGGGCAGCGTCTCGCGCCTCGTCGCGCCGACGGGATCGTAAAGGTGGTTGACCAAACAACCCGCGTCGGGCACAGCGGCATCGGCGGGCAGGGTGTCGGGCGCGGGTCCGTCTGGGAGCGAGGCCTCCGCGGTCGCGTCGCCCATCGCGCCGTTGTCCATGTAGATGGCGGGATCGCGCTGCGACTCGGCGTCATCGCCGCAAGCCGTGAGCGCGGCACCGAGCGCGGGCGCGGCGAACAGCGCGGGCACACCACGAAGAGAGAAGGCTCGGTTTGACCTCACTGGATGACCACCTTTCGTGTCTCGGTGGGGGCGTCGGCCGCGTCTTTGTCGAAGGGACGAACGTAGCGGAAGGTCAGCTCGACCTCGCCTTTGGAGAGCGCCTTGAAGACGAACCGCGCGCGACCACCCGCGCCGACGAGGAGCGGGTCGGTGGGCTGAGACTGGTATTCGTAAAGTGAGTTGACGACCTTTGTGGCGTCGAAGCCCGGGGCGAGGATCCACTTGAACCCGGTGGTCGCGTTGGCGTCGAGCAGGACCTCGAAGTCGGCGCCCACGAGGGCGGAGATCGGCAGGACAACGGCGGTGGCGGCCAGAGAGGTGGCTGCGAGCGCGGGTGGCGTCGTCGTGGCCGGGGTCTCGACGACGACTGGCGCCTCCGAGGCGGGCAGCGTGGCGACGGATGGGGGCTCAACGCTCGGGAGCGTCGGGGGGGTTACGCCGAGATCGGGCTTGGTGTCGGCCCCACAGCCGGGCAGCAGCGGAGACGCGGCGAGCAGGAGGATGGCCTTCGAGAGCAAACGCATGATGAACCTCGCGGCGAGTGATACGCGGCCCGCAGCGGACGCCGCAAGGAGGGGACGATGATTTGGGTCCGCTTCACTCTCGGGTGGCGACCGGGGAGAGCGGCACGCAACTCGGGCAGAACCTGTGGTCCGTGGACGCCGTGACCCGAGGTCGGGTGGCCTTCGAGCGTGAAGGCTGTGGGGCATGGGGCCTGCCTCGCGTCTGTCGGCCGGCCGGCCAGGGCAATCGCACCTCGAATCCGAACGTCGCGCTCGGTGATCCTATGCGTCGAGGCTGCGGGTGTGTAGGAACGACTTGAGGTGGTCATCGCGCCCCTTGAGGGGTCTGTGACGTTGGGTTTAGGCGACGGCGTGACGCTGCGGGCGTGGGGTTTGGGTCCCCCTCGCACGCCGACAGCCCGTGGCGGCTTCCGTGGTCGCGTCCCGCATACTCCGGTGGTCGTGGTCGTGACTCGGAGAGCGGCGGATGTTGGGGGTCCTACTGTCCGAGCAGCGTGCGGACGAGGAAGTCTCTGTCCCACCCGGACGCGGTGCCCGGACGCGGTGCCCGGACGCGGTGCCGACGCGGTGCCGACGCGGTGCCGACGCGGTGCCAAGCACTTCGCCCGGGCGGGGTGCGGACGCCGTGCCGGACGCCGCGCCAGGCGCCGCAACGCGTTGGCGATGACTCGGCTCCCCTTCACTCCCGGGCGACGACCCAGCCTGCGCCCAGGATCAGGAACGCGCCGACCGGAGCGAGCGGGGCCATCGCCTCGCCGAAGTAGAGCAGGCCGACGAGCACCGCCACGAGGGGCTCGACGTAGGTCAGGACGCCGACCTTGGCAGCCGGGATTCGACCGAGGCCCCAGAGGAAGAGGGAGCCGCCGAAGCCCCCGAAGATCGCGCCGGCCAAGGCCAGGATGCCCATGCTCGACCACGACGGGGCGGGGAGGAAGAGCGCGAGCGGGAGGAGCAGGAATCCGCCGACGAGCGCGTGCCAGACGAGCAGCTCAGAGGGCGCGAGCCGGTCGCTGAAGCGCTTCTGCACGACGATCTGCCCGCCGTAAAAGATCGCCGACGCGCCGCCGAGCATCGCCGTCGTCAGGGTGTCGCCCGAACGAAAGAGCCCATCGCCGAGGATGAGCGCGAGGCCTACGATCGAGACGGGCAGCGCGAGCCAGGTCTGGCGAGTCGGCCTCGCGCCCAAGGCCAGCGGCGAGAGCAAGGCGACGAGCACGGGCGCCAGGTAGTGGGACAAGACCGCGACGGCCTGCGGGCCCCGAGAGAGGGCCTCAAAATACAGGAGGCTGTTCGCGGCGTTGCCGAACCCGGTCGCCAAGAGCGCCCAATAGCAGGCCCGGTCGCGGATGATCCGACGAGGCAAGGTGGGCAAGGCGGACAGGCCGATGGCGAAGAGCACCACACACGCGGCTCTTGGACCCGCGATGCCCGCCAGCGAGATGACGAGCCCCCATAGGCCCCAAAGCGCCGCGGCCGTGGTGACGGCGAGGGTGCCGAGCAGGGTCGTACTTGAGGGGTCGGAGCGGATCGACATGGCCGCGCATCCTGCGGGCACGGAAGCGCCCGAGCAACCGTGCGAGGCTCTGGCGTGCGCCGTGCGGGTAGCGATCGGCCATTCGAGGAGTAGTATCCGGCCCCATGAGAACCTCCCCCCTGCCCCTCCTCCTCTTGGTCTTGACCTCCTGTGGCGACTCCAACTCGGCCCGGCCACCCGAGGCCGACTCGGGGATCGACCTGGCGGTAACCGATCAGGCGATGCCGGACCGGGCGCTGCCCGATTCAAACGTCGCCGATGCCCACGTCGCGGATGCCCACGCAGCCGATCTGGCCGACGTCGTCCCTTCAGACGGCCCCCAACCCGACGCCCCCCCTGCGCCCCCAACCGCGGCCCCACGCCCGCGCCCCCCGAGCACCGCCGACGTCGCCGCCGCGTCCGGCCTCCGCTGGCGCCGGGGCCTCATCCACATGCACAGCGTCCACAGCCACGACGCCTGCGACGGCAACCCCAAGCCCGACGGGCAGTACGACCAGCAGTGCCTCGCCGACCTCCGCTTCGCGATCTGCAACGCCCGCCTCGACTACTTGCTCCTCACGGACCACCCGGACTCCTTCAACGACGTGACCTTCGACGAGGCCGTGCTCTTCGATTCAACGCTCGGCGACGTGCTGATCAAGGACGACGGCGGCGCGACCATCGGCAACGTCGCCGCCTGCCCCGACGGGACGACCGTGCTGATCGCGCCGGGCTGCGAGAGCGACCTCATGCCAGTCCTCCTGCGTCGTCGCCCAGACGATCCGAGCTTCTACGGGCAACGCACGGTCGAGGGCGTCCTGGGGCTCAAGGCCGCGGGCGCGCTCGTCTTCCAGGCCCACACGGAGGAGCGGACCTTCGAGGAGCTCGATCCCATCGGCCTCGACGGGATCGAGATTTACAACCTCCACGCCAACGTCAACCCGCGGTGGCATCAGCTCGCCGAGGTCCTGCCCGACATCAGCCGCCTGCTCGACGCGCGCGACCGCGGCCCGCACCCCGACCTCTTCATGCTGGCCATCTTGCGGGAGAACCGCTGGGCCATCGAGACCTGGAACCGCCTCGTGACGACCCGGACCATGCTCGGCCACGCCGGGAGCGACATCCACCAGAACCTGCCGCCGCTCGTCGTGCCCTCGGATGGGGAGCGGCTCGACAGCTACCGACGCTTCACCACGTGGTTCGCCAACTACCTGCTCGTCGACGCGGCTTCGGCCTTCGATCTCGACGTCGTGCGCGAGGCGCTCGCGACCGGCCGAAACCTGGTGGTCTTTCACTTGCTCGGCGAGCCCGACGGCTTCGACTTCTCGGGCAGGGGCCAGGACGGCCTCCGCATCGAGATGGGCGCCGAGCGAAGCTTCGAGGCGGGCTTGACGCTGCGTGTGAACGTGCCGAAGAGCGTGCCGGCCGCGGAGCTCGACGTGCGCCTCCTGCAAATCGTCGACGACGGTGAAGGCGTGCAGTCGGTGGTCGTCGCCCAGGGTTCGAGCGACTTCAGCTACGCGGTGGAGCGCCCCGGGGTCTACCGCGTCGAGGTGTATCAGACGCCGATGCACCTCGCCCCCGAGCTCGGCATCTTGGCCGACCTCCTCGTGCGGCCGACGCCGTGGATCTACTCTAACCCGATCTACGTTCGCTGAGCGCCCGCCGCGCCGTCGCCGAGGCCGTGATTCAGGGCGAGAGCTTCGGCACGCCGAGACCGAGCCCACCAAGCCCCTTCTCCTGCCCCTCACCTTGCAAGTTCCAGTAGGGGATCCGCTCGGTGCCCGTGAGCTTCGCGACCTCGCCGTCCTCGCAGGACCAGCCGATGATCCGATGCGGATAAGAGACCTCGAGATCGAAGCCGCAGCTCTTGCCGTCCTCGCGTCTGTAGGTCGCGGTCCGCGTGGCGAACGTCCCCGCGGGCACGGTTACGTCCCGGGCCGTCTCCGAATACGAGAGGTCGGTCTCATAGGCCAAAGCGGGCCTATGCAGGAGTCGCCGCTGCGTCGCCGACGAGAGGAGTCGAAGCGGTCCACCCTTCGTCGGGAGCGTCGCCGACCGCAGCCCCCTCAGGCGAATCAGGAGGGCGTCTTCGGGCAAGACGTCGAGCCCCTCCACCTCGGCGGTTTTCGTCTCGCCCTCGAAGTAGCTCTCCGTCCGGACCTTCCAACCCGTCGGCGTCGCGACCGTCTCCTCGTAGACGTGGCCGCACCACTCCTGGGACGAGAAGCTCACCTCATGCGGCCGAAAGTCGGCGTCGGGATCGGCGAAGACGCTGGTCAGCAGGCTGTAGTCGTAGACCCCTGTCTGGAACTTGCGGATGAGGTTCAGCTTCAGGACGTTCTGGTGGTCAGGGTTAGACGCGTCGAAGTGGTCGACCTTGACGTTGCTGCTCTTGGAGTAGGGCTCCGTCACGAAGATGGCGACGGCCCGGCCGTGGCGGAGCTCACCGTACCTCGGCATGAAGAGATCGTAGCCAGACACCTCGGCCTTGCCGTCGCTGAACGTGCGGTCGAACAACGCCCGGTCGGCCGGACCAGAGGCTGCGACCGAAGGCCCCGCCTGCGCGTCGATGGGCAGGGTGTTCGACGAGCAGCCGAAGATGAGCAATGCGAAGACCTCTCGAACTCTCATAGCGTCACCGTGATCGCGTCCTCCGGGCAGACCTCGACGCACTTCATGCACGCCGTGCAGGCCGCCTCGTTGACGACGAAGGCCTGTTTGCCCCCATGCGCCCAGACCTTGAGCCGAGCCAAGAGGGGCAGCACCACGTCCGACTTTCGAATGACGAAGACCGCCTCGGGGCAGACCTGCGCGCAGGTCTTCTTGCCCTCGCAGCGATGATGATTGACGACAACTTTCGCCACGATGCGAGACCTCGACTTCGGGTGATACCCCTACGATGCCCGGTCAGGCGGCACGGTCGCGAGCCTCCGCCCCCCCTTGCGATGTCCTCGTTCAATCGGCACCCTTGCATCGCGCGCGGTCGAATATCCACGCAGGAGCCCCTATGCGAAGCGAAAAGCAAGACGCCAAGGTCAACTCGACTGATAGGGCCCCGAAGAGCGCGACGGACAGCGCGAAGACCGCCAATGAGGGCCGGGGCAGCGGTTCGCAGGCGGCGTTCACGCAGTACGTGCGGAACATCCAGGCCAAAGGCGGTCAGCCCGTCGCGGGTCCGGAGGCCCAGGAGGCTGCGGCCAAGGGGGTCGAGGGCTCGGGGCAGCCGATGCCGCACATAGCGCAGATCCAGCGGTCGTTTGGGCATCACGATCTCGGAGGCGTCACGGCACATGTCGGGGGCCCGGCCGCGCAGGCGAATGAGACCCTCGGCGCGCGCGCGTTCGCCTCGGGCAACGACGTGGCGTTCAAGGGCCAACCTGACTTGCACACGGCGGCGCACGAGGCGGCGCACGTCGTCCAGCAGCGCGCCGGCGTTCACTTGAAAGACGGCGTGGGCCGCAGCGGCGATGCCTATGAGCAGCACGCGGACGCCGTCGCCTCGAAGGTCGTCTCCGGAGGGAGCGCGGAGGGTCTGCTGGACCAGATGGCCGGACCTTCGCGCAGTCAGGGGCTCGCGACGGACTCGAAGGCCATCCAGAAGAAGCAGGGCGAAGACGGCGTCAAGAAGGTGAGCGCGAACGCCGGGGCGCGGCTCTCCAAGGCGAAGTCGGCCATCGAGCATGCCAAGCAGGCCTTCGCGTTCGGCGCGGGCAATCAGGCCGAGGCGCTGAAGGGCTCGAAGTTCAACTCGTATTACCGGATGAAGGCAATGCGCGATCCGGGCTGCTGGGAGATGGCGGCTTCGGTGCGCCCGATCGCTGCGGCCAACCCCGACGCCTTAACCGCGGCGAAGGCCGATCTCGCGCATGGGGGGAACTGCGGTGAGCACGCGCAGGTCGCCTTTGATTACCTTCGCGTGGCGGCGAGCGGCGAGGTGATCAACCGCGCCGACAAGGAGGGCCTCGACCATGCGTTCGTCTTGATCGGCGACATGGCCAAGGACACGGACAGCGCCATCGTGGTCTCCGATCCCTGGCCGACGAAGGCGACCGCCTGCGTCTGGGAGGACCACTTCGCGTTCACCGCCGACCGCGCGAAGGTCAACATCCGGAACTCGATGACGGCCGACGGCTCGAACGTCAAGGCGGTCATCGCCGCGGGCCTGAAGCTGTCGTCACGGGGCCTTCAGATGATTCAGATGTCCATGACCGACAAGGAGACGGACGAGAAGGTCAAAGACGGCATGGGCGGCTGGGTCTGGCAGCACGAGGCCACCACCAAGGGCGGCCACAACTTCAACTATCAGACCGAAGGGCAAGCGCCCCGCTCGCCCTAATGAACCGAACGGCGCTGACTACCGTAATCTTCGCCGCCAGCGCGTGCGGCGCGACGCCCACTCTCTTGCCAACGGAGCCCGCTTTGATGTCCACCGCAAACCACGCCGTCTCGCCGACGCCGGAGCTCTTGAAGTGGCTCGAGGAGACGTCGACCGGCGCGAGCCCCAGACCGCTCTTTCGGCTGCCGGTTTATGTCGAGTTCGGCGATGAGTATCGCCTGGATTATGGGCGCGTCGTTGTGGGCACGTCGATGGGCACCTCGGGCGACACCGACAAGGACACCTCGCTGCACCTGGACCTCGATGACGGCGGCATGATGAACCCCCTGCTTGAGCGACTCGCCGCGACGTGCCCCAAAGGCGAGACCGGCTGCGCGTTTTTCATGGACGGCCACTGGGGCCCGCTCGTCGATGTGCCCATGCCCCCCATGCCTGTTCAGCCGGGCGCGCCGACGAGGCATACGTTCGCCGTGCTCAAGCTCGGGGCGCTCATCACCGATCGGACGACAACCATCCTCGTCGAGCGACTGTAATTCTCCGCCCAGACCTCTTGAAGACGCTGCGCTGCTCGGCGGCCAGCGGGCTCTTCGCCAACGAGCGACACCTCTTCGTGGTCGCCGATGACGAGGTCACGCTCGAGGTCTACGATCGGGTCTCTCTTGAGCTCGTCCGAACGGTAAACTTGGTTGACGAGGTGCTCTCCGACGAACCGCACGAGCGCAAGCGAGGCAAGCCGGACTTCGAGTCCATCACCGCGCTGCCCGATGGGCGGCTGCTGGTCTTGGGCTCGGGCTCGACCCCGCGACGTCGAAGGGGCGTCACGCTCTGCTCGGCCCTGGAGCCGGTAGTCATCGACTTCGGCCCGCTGTTCGCAGCCCTCTCCGACGCCCTGCCCGACCTCAACCTCGAGGGCGCGGCCGTCTCCGGTGATCGACTCCTGGTCTTTCAGCGGGGCAACGGGGCCGCGGGCAGAAACGCGCTGATCTCCCTCGACCTCGCTGGAGTCCTCAGTGCCATCGACACCTCTACGCCCGTCCCGGCGAGCGTCCTCATGGGCATACAGACCGTGGACCTCGGAGCCCTCGACGGCGTGCCGCTCGGCTTCACCGACGCCTTCGCCTTGAGCGACGGTCAGGTGCTCTACAGCGCGGCGGCCGAGGATGGCGGCAGCACGTTCTTCGACGGCGCGTGCAAGGGCTGCGTGCTCGGCCTCCTCGACGCCCAGGGGACGGTCATTTGGCAAGCGCGCCTCGACGTCCCGTACAAGATTGAGGGCCTCTGGGCCGGTCCGTCGGCGGCGGGGCCGTGGGAGATCTTCCTCGTCGCCGACCCGGATGATCGGACCGTCTTCGCGCCGCTCCACCACCTCCCGTTCAGCGTCGTCATTCGATGACCGGCCTCCGAGTGGTGGCCGCGATCCTGGTGTCAGTCTTTGCCAGCGGGCAGTCGTCCGCCCAGCTCGGTGAAGGCCCCGTCACAGGCGAGCTCGGGGGCTACGTCGAGAGTCGGCATCACGTCTTGTTCGGCCTCGACCCTGAAACCGCGAAGCTCCCCTTTCTGCCGCCCGGCCTGCACCCGGATGAGCGATACGGCGCGATTGAACGCCTGCGCCCGACGCTGAAGCTGAACATCGGTTCGGATACGACGGTCGTCGTGACGCCGCTCTTGACGGTCGGTCACTTGGCCTTCGACCGGGAGCCAAAGTCCATCGACGACCTCGTGACTGTCGAACGACTCTATTTCACCGCCACGGACGACGACCTGGATCTCACGTTCGGCAAGCAGTCGATCGCCTGGGGCTCGGGCCTCCTGCTCAACCCCACCGATCCCTTCAATGAGCGGGACGCCGGCGACCTCACCGCCGAGCGCGTGGGCGTGCTCGCCGCGCGCCTGACCTACGGCGTCGACGAGCGCAGCAACGTGGCTTTGGTGGCGGCTGTGCCCGCAGAGACCTGCTGCGCTGGCCGCTTCGTCGGTCGGGCCGACACGACCATGGGCACGACGGACGCTGCGGTGACGACGACTTGGGACCAAGAAGACGAGCACTTCATCGGCGGCCTCGATCTGAGGGGCGAGTGGGAGGTCGGGCTCTGGATCGAGGCGACGGCCACGGTCCCGAGCGCGGCGCCGAGCGACGTCTTCCCCACCGTCGAGCTCGGCGTGGACTACAGCTTCGAAGTGGTCAAGGCGGTTTACCTCTCTCTCGAATACCTTCATCAAGGGGACGGTGAGGCTCGACCCGGAGCGCGGCTGGACCGGGAGAACCTGGGCCAGAGACTCCTCCCGGTCGTGCTCGGCGAACCGGGCGCCGAGGCCACGCTGGCCGAGACCTTCACTCGGGACCGCCTCCTGCTTGGGTCTCACTATGCCGTGGCGCTCCTGCGGCTGGAGCTCAACTCGTGGCTCCGGGCGCAAGCCCTCGACGTGACGAACCTCGTCGACGGATCCGGCCTCATCTCCCCGCAGCTGATCGCGCTCGCCCTGGAGTCGCTGACCATCACCCTCGGCGCGCAGCTCACCTACGGGCCAACTGGCGGTGAGTTTACAACGACGCTCCCGCGCCTGACGGAGGCCGAACACTCGCAGCTCGCCCTCGTCAACCCCGGACTCGCGACCACCCTCCACGACATCGGCGGCGCGAGGCTCCTTCCGACCGCCAACCTCTACCTCTGGGGACGTCATGCATTCTGATCCCGCCGCGGCCTCTGCCACCGTTTCCGCCGCCGCTCCTGTCGTCCTGATCGAGGCGGCGACCCGCATTTACAACTCGGGTGAGAACGAGGTGCGGGCCATGGACGGCATCAACCTCAGCATTGGCCGCGGGGAGTTCTTGACGCTCGTGGGCCCCTCAGGCTCGGGCAAGTCCACGCTCTTGCACTGCATCGGCTGCCTCGACGCGCCGACCTCGGGCCGCGTCTTCATCGACGGGCGGGACGTGACCACCGGCCTGAGCGCGGCCGAGCGGGGTGAGGTCAGAAACGCGAAGATCGGATTCATCTTCCAGAGCTTCAACCTCATCCCCGTGCTGACGGCCTACGAGAACATCGAGTTCGCCCTCCAGATTCACGGGGGCCAGACCGCCGCGCAGATGCGGGCACGAACGCTCGAGGTCCTGTCGCTTCTCGGCCTCGAGTCGCAGAAGGATCGCCGGCCGAACCAGCTCTCCGGCGGCCAGCAGCAGCGCGTGGC
This sequence comes from Myxococcales bacterium, assembly GCA_009692505.1. Classification (GTDB taxonomy): domain Bacteria; phylum Myxococcota_A; class Bradymonadia; order UBA7976; family UBA1532; genus SHZC01. The sequence continues at coordinate 46,466 of SHZC01000004.1, read as the reverse complement.
GATCGGGCGGGCGCTGGTCAAGAAGCCGGCCCTCGTGCTCGCCGACGAGCCCACCGCGAACCTGGACCGCAAGACGAGCGACGACCTCATCGCCCTCATGCGCCAGATGAACGAGCAGTTGGGCATCACGTTCGTCTTCTCGACGCACGACGAGCACCTCATGCGCCACGCGCGCCGCATCGTCCGCCTCAGCGACGGTCGGATCGTCGGTGACGAGGCGAACCAGACCCCGTCGGCCGCCCATGGCTGATGTGCTCTACCTGCTGCGCCTGGCCGGACGAAACGCGCTCCGCAACCGGCGGCGATCGCTCTTCACTCTCTCGTCCATCGGGCTCGGCGTCGCCTTGTTCATCGTCTCCCGGAGCTTCGTAGACGGGATCGACACCACGCTCATCGACATCGAGGTCAAGAACGAGTCGGGCCACATCCGCGTGGTCCCCGAGGCCTACCTCGCTGAGGAAGACTACAACCCGCTTGACCTGCCCTTCCCCGAGCCGGAGCAGGTGGCGTTGGCGCTCGTCGCCCAACAGGCCGGGACCGAGGTCGTCTCGCGCGTCTCGTTCGCGGCCGAGGTCGGGGATGGTCGCCGCACCCTTCGCTGCCGGGGCGTAGTCATCGATCGCGAGGCTTACCTCCGCGTCTTCGACCTCGGCGCCTTGCCCGTCCTGCCGGGTGACGAACCCTACCTCTGGGCGGGCACAGGCATCGCTTCGACGTTCGGTTGGAAGCCGGGGGATCGCATCTTCCTCAAGGCCAAGACCCGCCGAGGCACGCTCAACGCCCTCGACGCGGTGCGCTTCGCCGGGAGCATCGCGTCCGGCCACCCGCTCGTTGACAACTTCTCGGTCTTCCTGCCCCGGGACTTTGGCGCGGAGTTCCTCGATCTGCCGCCGGGCTTCGCCACCGAGGTCCTCGCCCGCTTCCCCACGCCGAGCTATGCCGAGGCCGCCGAGGTCCACATTGAGAACAGGTTTGCGGGTCAGTTGACGACCGAGACGTGGCTCGAGCGAACGCAGGACTTCCGCGACGTCAACGCGCTGAGACGCTCCGCCTTCAACATCATCGTCGCGCTCATCATGCTCATCGGGGCGGCAGGCGCGGCGAACACGGCGATGATGAGCGCGTTTGAGCGCACCGGCGAGATCGGCACGCTCCTGGCGGTGGGACTGTCTCCATCGCGCGTGAGGCTGCTTCTCGCCGCCGAGTCCGTCTTCATCGCCGCCGTCGGGGCCGTGCTCGGCGCGCTCGTCGGCCTGCTCATCTCGCTGCACTTCGCCCGTGTCGGCATTCGCTTCGAAGCCCTGCAGGGCGCCGAGCAGGTCACGCTCGTCCCGCCGATCCTGTACTTCGACGTGCGCGCCCAGACGGTGCAGTTCGGCGTGGCCTTGGGCCTCCTGGTCGCTTTTCTTGCCGCGTTGTGGCCGGCGGTGCGGGCCTCGCGGCTCAGCCCCATCGACGCCCTGCGGGAGGGCGACTGAGCCATGTACCTCCTCCGATACGCGTGGCGAAACACCACCCGAAACCGCGCACGCACGCTCCTGACGACCTTCGCCGTCGTCGTCTCCGTCGGCCTGCTCATGGTCGGCCACGCCATGCTCACGGGCCTGCAGGACCACATTGTCACGGAGTTTGCCAAGCAGACCGGCCACGTCCGGGTCCGACACGCCGACTACGAGCGCGAGAGCCGCTTTGAGCCGCTGGAGTTCAACCTCCACGGGCGTCGCGCGCTGACGGGTGGTTTACAAGCCACGCCGGGCGTCGTCCTCGCTGCGGCCCGGATCCACTTCCGCGTCATGGTCCAGTACACCGATGTCTCGACCATCGTGCCCGAGTCCGCGGCCGTCGACGAAGACACGCTCACCGACGATCAGATCTTCGGAAGGAAGGTGCTCGAGTTCGCGCCCGCCGTGGCCTTCGAGCCCTCGATTGAGCGAGGACTGTCGAGGATTGATGATCGCCTCAAGAGCGGGTCGTGGTTCACCGCAGACGACGCGAACGAGGTCCTGCTCGGGGCCGATCTCGCGAAGCGGCTCGGCGTCAAAGCGGGCGACGACGTGCAGATCATCAGCTACCGCAAGGGCATCCGAGACGTTGAGGCCCACGTCGTCGGCATCGTTGACTACGGCAATCGCTTCGCCAACCGCCTCGCGCATCTGCCCATCACCGTGGCGGAACGACTGCTCGATTTGCACGATGAGGCCACCGAGATCGTGCTCGTCGGTGAGGATCTCGAGGAGGCCGAGGCCCTGCGCGACACCTTGAAGAAGACGGGCCTCGTCGACGGCTTGGAGGTCTCCATCTGGAGCGAGATCGGCATGGCCCGGCTCGTCTCAGGGATCTTCCGGGTCGTCTTGTCGATCCTCATGTTCATGATCATCGGCGTGGCCGGCATCAACCTGCTCAATACGATGATGATGACCGTGCTCGAACGGCAACGGGAGATCGGGGTTCTGCTGTCGCTGGGGCTCGCGCGGCGGAGCATCGTGAAGGTCTTTCTGCTGGAGGCCTCGGCCTACGGGATCGTCGGGGCGTCCTTGGGTGTGGTCTTTGGCGGGGCGGCCAGCTTCTATCTGGCCGAGACGGGCATCCGCTTGGGCGAGAGCACGACTCGCAAGATGCTGGTCCCTGTAAGCAACGTCATCCAGGCGGTGCCGACCCTCGAGGGGCTCGTTTGGGCGGTGAGCGTCGGTCTCTTTGTGGTGTTGTTCGGCGCGTTCTGGCCCGCGATGCGCGCGAGCCGCGTCTTGCCCATCGAGGCCATGCGTCGCGGCAAGTGAGACGCGCTCTGGGCTGGAACGAGACCCCTCGAGCGCGTTAGGTTCGAGACCCTTGGAGGAGGTAAACCTTGTTGACCAATCGTCTGCTCACGATCGCGCTGATTCTCTCGGCCCTGGCCCCGTTCACCGCCGTGGCCCAGGGCCCATCAGGCCCGGTCGTACCTCCCCCGACCGCCGAGGAGCTCGTCCGCAAGATGGATGAGGTGCTCACGTTCAAGACGCGCATCGCGGTCGCCACGATGACCGTGACTCGGGACGGCAAGTCCGACGCGCGCACCCTACGGATGCAGTCGCGAGGTTGGGACGACAGCTACAGCGAGTTCCTGGCCCCCGCCCGCGACAAGGGGATCAAGTATCTCAAGGTAGACAAGAACCTTTACATGTTCCTGCCGGGCACGGAGAAGGTCGTGAAGGTCAGCGGGCACCTGCTCCGGCAGTCGCTCATGGACAGTGACTTCAGCTACGAGGACATGCTCGAGAGCCGCGCCCTGCTCCAGGACTACGACGCCAAGCTCCTCGGCAGCGAAACAGTCGACGGGAGCGACTGCTGGGTCTTGGACCTGACGGCGAAGCAGCCGGGCCAGACATACGCGCGCCGCAAGACCTTCATCGCCAAGGCCACCTTCATCCCCCTGCGGGTCGAACGGTACGCGGCGAGCGGGTTGCTCTTGAAGGTCATGTCCCAGAGCGAGATCAAGACCTCGGGCGCGAAGCTCTACGCGGCGCGGATGCGCATGGAGGACAAGAGCCGCGCAGGCAGCGTGACGGAGCTCTTGATCACCGACCCCCAGTTCGACATCGAGGTCCCCGCGGAGACTTTCTCCCGTCGACGCCTGATGAAGGGCGACTGAGCGCGAGCGACGTCAGAGCCTGCGGAGCGACCTCAGGGGATGGAGTGGGCGACGCCGTGTTCCGTCGCGGCGCGCACGACCGAGAGCGGTCGGGCGACGAGCCCCTGAAACGCCTTGCCTTTGAGCTCCGCGTCCGTGAGACCGCCAATCGCGAACGCGCCCCCCGTAGCGCTGCTTCCGGACGCACAGCACCGGTCAAACAGTGCCGCGGCGTCGGGCTTCCGAAAGACGGCGGCCGTGACCTCGAAGAGCTCGCGGTGGTCATCGGGCAGGCCGAGCGCGATGGGCTCCTCGGGGATGAGCGCGTAGCCCGTCCACTCGCCCCATCGCCGGTAGGTCCGAACCGAAGCCGACTGGGGTCTGAGCGCGCCCCCGGCCTCCGTGGGCAGCGCCACGCGCATGAGCCACTCGGAGCGCCCCGGGCGCCTCACAAAAAACAGCGCCGTGAACTCACCGACCTTGCCGTCCAGGGCGATGCCCGCCTCGGCGTAGGGCATGACCTCGTAGGGCAAGGTCAGACCCTCGATCTTCTCGTTCTTCGGCGTGCCGAACCCCCGCAGGCGAACGAATGGACCGCGCGGCACGAGCAGCGCCTCGAAGGTGTAGCGGTCGATGATTGTCTGGCCACCGTCCGTCGATTTGAGCACGTATTGGACATCGATGACCACGACGTCACCGACGACCCCCGGCAGCCTGAACAGACGGTTGCAGTCCGGCTGCTCGTGAACGACGCCTTGGATCTCGAACCGGAAGTGCTCGACCCCGTGCTCGGGCAGGGGGGCCACGCGGTGGCAGAGGATTTCGAGCTCGGTGTCCGCCATGACCTCGACGGCCATGCCGTTCTCACGCAGGACCGGGATCTGCTCCAAGGTCAAGAGCGTGAACTTGGCCACGCGAAACTCGTCGAACGCGCCGCCCGTCCGCTGAAAGTAGAAGACCGTCACGAACGCCGTGACGATGAGCGCGAACAGGAGGAGGAGCCCACTCCACCGCCCGTGCATCCATCGCAGGATGGGCGTCAGCCGCCGCCCGCCGGGGCTTCGCCGCCCTCCGGGGCTGCTGCACCACCGGGTGGCACCTCGCCGACCGCCGCGTCGCCGCGACCCGTGCGAAGGACCGCGAAGTTCATGCTCGTATACTCGGCCTGCGCGCAGGTCATCATGATCATCTTGATCACGGCGAAGTTCACCGAGTTGTCGGACTGGATGATGATCTGGCCGTCGAAGGACTTGGAGGGGTTGTGCAGGCGCCACTGGTCACGGTTGCGCTCGAGGCGCTCCTTGAGCGGCGGCAGGACGAAGTCGATGAACTTCTCGTTGTTGATGCCCGTGGAGTCCATGACGAACTGCCCTTGAAAGGCGATCTTCGCCATGGAGATGGCGATGATCGGCGCGGGCTCGAGCGGCGTCGCGTTGAACGCCTTGGGCATGGTGATGTCTTTAGAGATGGTCAAGATCTCGCCCGACGCGCTGAACGTCTGGAGCAAGAAGATGACCAACATGGTCAACATATCGACCATGGGCGTGACGTTCAGATCGGCGTAGCCGCTCGACCGCCCGTGACCCTTCGCACGTTCGCGTACGAACTTGAGGGGGGCGTTGACGACGAGGCGCTTACCCGGCTTGTGGACGAAGGGCATGAACGGTCCTCTCGATCACTGAGGCGCGCCGCCCGGGGGGGGGGCGCCGCCCGGCGGGGGAGAGTTGGGGTCTTCGGGCATGGTGCCGCGGACGACGTTGGCGTCGCCGATGGACATGCCGGTCAGCGAGTTGTCGAGCAATACGTCCATCACCTCGATGACGGTCCGGTACTCGGTGCCGTCGGTCGGCGCGACCACGACGACCTGCTCCTTGCGGGGCTCTTTGGCGCGCTTGGCGAACTCACCGATGCCCTCACGGAAGAGCTTGATAGGTAGGGTGTCCTCAGTCTTCTTGAAGACCGTCGGCGCCTCCTCGGTGTAGCTGACCGAGATGTCGTCGGGCGTCACGAAGACGTAAAGCTTCTTGTCCTTTTCCTTATCGTCCGGCGGCGGCGGCGGCTGGTTCTGCGTCTTGGGCAAAACCTGGCTCGCGTTGATGCGGGCGAGCTGCGTCCACACCGCGGTGATCAGCAGGAAGGAGATGAGCACGGACAAGAGGTCGATCGTCGGCACAAGGTTGACGTTGAAGTCGACCGACTTTTTTCCGCCTTTTGCCGGCGTAGGGCCGCCACCACCCGCCATGGGATTATCCTCGGTTGTCTAGAGGGAAGAGGAGCACCAAGAGAAACTCAAAAGGGAGCGGAGCGCGTTAGGCTCTCAGGTCTCCTTGGAGTCCTTCAGCTTGTGGCGGTTCGCCAAGACGAAGTTGACGATGCGAAGCGAGCCTTCGTTGACCTCGTCGATGATCGACTGGGTCTTGCCCTGAAGGATGGCGTAGAAGAGGAGCGCGGGGACGGCCGTGATGAGACCGAAAGCCGTGCAGTTCATGGCCTCGGAGATGCCCTCAGCGAGCTTCGTGGCCTTCTCGGAGGCGTCGGCGTTCGCGACCGCGCCGAACGAAACGATCATGCCGATGATGGTCCCCAAGAGGCCCACGAGCATGGCCACGTTCGAGAGCATGGCGAGGTAGGGCGTGCGCTTCTCGACGCGGGGCAGCTCACGCAGAGCCGCTTCGTCCATGGCCGCCTGGACCTCCTCGGCATCGCCCTTGGCCTTCAGGAGTCCGGCGTGAATGATGCGGGCCAGGGGGGTATTGGAGGCCGAGACGTACCGGATGGCCTTCGCCAGATCGCCCGACATGATGCTCTGCTGCAGCATCGTGACCATCTCCTCGGCGCGGACGCTTGCCTTGCCGTACAGGAAATACGCTCGCTCGATCACAATCGCCCAGCAGACGATCGACAGAAAGAGGATGGGCCACATCATGACGCCGCCCTCGGCGAACGCTATCGCGAGCTTATCCATGAAAGAAAACCTCCGGAGACTCAGGTGGCAGAGTGGATAACGGCCTACAGCCGAGCGTTTCCCGGCCTTCAAGACGGCGAATTGGTACAAGAGGCTCCCCCGACTGTCAAGGTAGGGTCGCCGTGAAAAAATCTGCACCGTGCCCGGATTGGATTGCCGTTTTTACTCCGCGTTCGAATTGAACTAGCGTCTGCGCGCGCTGAGATTCGGAGGCGATCCCTTGAGCAGTTCGTGTAGCTGGATGCGAAACGTTTTGGCGGGCCGGGCGCTCGTCGCCTTGGCAATGACGCTCGGCGCGTTGGCGATGGCCGGCTGCAAGGAGAGCTCGCCGACCGAGGCCACGAAGGCCGAGAGCGCGCCGATCCTCTTGCCGCCGACGTGCGCTCAAGATGAGGACTGCAAGCACCCGAAGTACGTCTGCATGTACGAGCGGTGCCTCAAAGGTCAGCGGACCGAGGCCGAGAAGCTCGCCATGGAAGACCAGCGTCGCGCCGACGCCGAGAAGGCCAAGGTCCAGGCCGAGGCAGACCGTCCCCCCGGTCCCGGCGAAGGGCGCCTGAAGGTTCGTATCTGCCCCTTCGTCCGGCGCACCGGTCAGACGACCTCGCTCATCGTCGCGAAGAACCTCGCGACCGGGCTCGAGACCTCGATGAAGATCGAGGACGAGATGCCCTTCAACGACGTTCGCTCCGAGTTCACGTTCAAGAAGCTGCCGCTCGGCGAGTACGAGGTGAGGGCAGACTACGGGGTCAGGGTCGGCGACAAGCGCGACGTGATCATTTTGAACTGCGACAAGAAGGCCAAACCCTGCGTCGCAGGCACGATTCGGAAGATCACCGTCGTGCCCGTCGACCAAGAGGTTGCGCCGAAGATCGACAAAGAGACCGGCAAGCCCGAGAAGAGGGCCTGCGACTGGGTAGCCGAGTAATCGTCTGCCCGTTGCGCGTCGAGCGATTATCCCCCATTCTGCCGCGCGTTTTGCGCTTGGAACACCTGAGAGGACAGCCCCGACGATGGCGAAATCGAAATCGAGCGACGAGATCATCGACAAGTTGGCCGAGGACGTGGGGGCCAAGGCCCCAGGTGACGGCAAGGCCGGCGGTGCCAAATCTGGCAGCGGCAAGTCCGGGGGCGGCAAGTCCGGCCAGACCGACCGGCCGAAGCCCGACGCTGAGGCCCACTTCGACACAGTCAGCGACCTGCTCATGGGCGGCGGCGGTGAGCTCGGCGACGATGACGCGGCCCACAAGATCGGCCGGTTCGTCGATCCGGAGGTGACCAAGCGGGGCGCGCTCAACCTCGGGCTCTTCGTAGCACTCATCGTCATCGTTGGCGTGACCGGCTACTTCCTCGCGCAGCAGTCGTCAGAGGAGGTCCGCAGCGAGCGGCGCCGACTCCGCATCGACGCGGAGGAGAAGCACATGTCCGAACAGCTCCTGAAGCTGAAGAAGTTCGGCAACATCCACATCGAGTCGGTCCCGCCGGGCGCCATCGTGGTGCAGGACGAGGATCCCAAGAAGTGTATGCAGAAGAAGCCGGTCGAAGGTGTGGAGGTCGACATGCAGTGCGTGACGCCCCTCGACATCCAGAACCTGGACATCAAGCCGACGTACAAGTTCACGGTCATCAAGCCGGGCTTCGAGAACTTCGAGATCACGGTGGCCGAGCACGTCTGGTCGAAGAAGCCGGGCGCGGAGGACTTCGAGACCTCGTGGAACGTCGAGCTCGTGGCCAACGCCTGCGAGTACTGGTTCGTCTACGACATGAAGGCGAAGGCCGAGAAGAAGTTTGCCGGCGAGACCTCCCTGGCCGACTGCAAGAAGCACAAGGACGACGCGGCCAAGACCGGCTCCATCGTGACCGAGTGCGCGTGTAAGCCCCTGCCCCCCGGCGTCCTGCCTTCGGCGCCTTCCAGCCCGGCCGGCGGCAAGTAAGGCCCTCGCCTCAGGGCTGCTTCGCCCAAGGCTTGCCTTTTCTCCGTTCCATGGGCATGGTCCCGCCGCTTTTTTGGCGCGGCGGAGACCTTCATGTCCGATCCCATGTCCCAGTTCACCTCTTCCTCCCCGTCAGATGACGGCTCGACCGATGAGACCTCGTCTCTGAAGCCGAACCATCTCGCGCGGATTCCACTGGCCATCCTCCTCGTGGTGGCCTTGATGGGCGCGTCCTTCGCGGCGACGAGCACCTCGGATTTTGTTCAGCACCTCGATCGCGAGGTCCACAAGATCCACTGCTCCTTTGTCCCCGGCGCCAGCGAGGCCGAGCTCGAGAGCCCGTGCCGGACGGTCATGCTGTCTCCGTACAGCTCGTGGTTCCGTCAGGATTACTGGGGTGGTCTGCCGGTCAGCCTCTTCGCGATCGCGGTCTTTGCGTTCCTGGCCTATCGCGCAGCGCATCTTCTGTGGCGCGGCCAACCCCTGAAGAGCGACGGCTTCTTCCTGACCGCGGCCACCCTCCTGCCTCTGGGCATGAGCGGCATCTTCTACTGGCTCGCGGTCAATAAGGTCGGGGCCATCTGCAAGACCTGCCAGGGCATCTACTGGACGAGCGTCGCGTGTTTTGTCGCGGCGGTCCTCACTTGGGTCATGTCGAGCGGCTCGGACGGCAAGGGCATCCAGCGGTTCTTCATCGGCGTCGTCGAAGGCGTCGCCTTCGTCGGTGTGCTGACGCTGGTCTACCTGGGCGCTGTGCCCCAGGCCGACGCGAGCGCGGGCGGGGCCAAAGGATGCGGGACCCTCGTTCAGCCCAACGACGAGAACGGGATCATGTTCCCCATCGACAGCCACCCCGGCGGCGCCTCGACGATCGAGCTGCTCGATCCCTTGTGCCCCTCGTGCCGGGCGTTCGACGTTCGCCTCAAGACGACCCAGCTTCGGGACAAGCTCGACATCAAGGCCGTGCTCTTCCCGCTCGACTCGACGTGTAACTGGATGGTCTCGGGCTCCATGCACCCGGGCGCCTGCGCGGTCTCCGAGGCCATGCTGTGCGCGGCGGGCGCGGTCGACGGCAAGGGCAGCCCGGCCGAGGCACGCAAGATCCTCGACTGGGCCTTCGCCGAGCAGGAGAGCCTGACGGCCATGGCCAAGGCCGACGAGAAGAAGCTCCGGGCCGAGATTGAGACGAAGTTCCCCGCGGTGAAGGGCTGCCTCGGCGGCCACAACGTGCAGAACAAGCTCAACAAGAGCCTACGCTGGGCCGTGTCGAACGCGCTGTCGCTCCTGACGCCTCAGGTCTTCGTGAACGGGACGCGGATGTGCGACGAGGACACGGATCTCGGGCTGGAGTTCACGCTCGCCCGAATGCTCGAGAAGACCGGGGCCGCCCCGGCTGGAGGTTCGAAGTGAATCACGACATCATTGGTCGGGTCGTCACGGCGGTTGCCGGGATCGCCATCCCCGCGTTCATGGTCTCCGGCTGGCTCGGCGCGGCCGACGCTCGTTATAAGGAGAACGTGGCGGCCAAGCTCGCGACGCCGAGCGCGGTCCCCGTGGCCGCGATGGCCGAGGACCAGTACTGCACGCCCCAGCTCAAGTCGATCGTTCGTCGCGTGGCCGGCTCCTGCGGCCTGCTCGGCGAGGCGGCGGGCGGTCGAGGTTGCCAGCCGATGCAAGCTCAAAGCGTCGCGCAGCTCTCCAGCGAAGACTTCAACGCCCTCTTCCTGCCCCTCTCGAAGCGCGCCGGGTTGATCCAGTTTGATCCGGAGAACACCGAGCTCGATGAGCCGGCCAAGGCGCTCGTTGAGAAGGCCTGGGCCGATCAGCGCGGCGCGAGCTTCTTCTTCGTGGTGTCCCGGGCGAGCACCGACGGCGACGCCAAGAAGAACGAGGAGTATAGCGCGGCCCGCGCGCAGGCCGTGCTCAGCCACCTGGAGACGAAGTTCAAGGATCCGGACCTCAAGAAGGAGGTCGGCCTGCTCTGGTTGGGCGAGGGCTTCGCGCAGCTCGGCACCGAGTTCTGCGGCTGGAGCCGGTCGCGCTCGGGTCTCGTGGACGTGCCCTGCACCGAGAAAGAGATCAACCGCAGCGCCTTCATCGCCTGGATTGACTGTGCGATCTGACGCCGCCTGCGTGAGCCTGGCGCTCCTGCTTGGAGCCTGCAGCGGCTCGTCGGAGAGCGGCGGACCGGCCCCCCTCTCGGCCCGCGCCGAGACGATCTCTCGCACCGATAGCGTGAAGGCCGCCCCGGGTGCGGCGGCGGCTACCACGGCGCCCTCCGGAGACGGCTTCTGTGAGAAGACCTTCGGCCCGGGACAAAAGCCCTTCGTCGCGCCTGTAGAGCGACCCATCGGCGGCGTGCCAGCGGCTGTGCCGACGCCGGCCGGCTGGTCATACGTCAACCTCTGGGCGACGTGGTGCAAGCCGTGTATCGAGGAGATGGGCCTCTTCGCGCGCTGGCGTGATGGGTTTCAACGCGAGGGCATGGGCGTCAGCTTCGATCTGTGGTCCATCGACGCGCTCGCCGATGAAGCCGCGCTGAAGAGCCGCGTGACGACCGGCTTGCCGGGTACCGTGCGCTGGGTGGAGAGCGACGCCGCCTTCGCGACGTTCCTGGACTCGGTCGGGCTCGACAAGACCGCGGCTATCCCGATTCACCTGCTCGTCGATCCGGCGAAGAACCTACGCTGCGTGCGCGTAGGCTCGATTCACCCGGAGGACTATGCGCAGGTCAAGAGCTTCATCGCGACCCACTGAGCTGTGCGGGCGGAGGTTCTCGAGCCTGGACGAAGGGTCGCCCGTTCGCTGAAGGCCCGCGGCCGGAGGGCGAGGGTCCAGCCAAAAGTGGCCAGGCCAGTGCGGTCCATATAATGACCGCCACGAGCAGGTGGAGCTGCCTTCGTTCCAAATCGCCCAAGCGGTCTCGCCCCGAGGAAGTGCCGCCGCGGAGTCTAGCCTGAAGGCTTCGAGTAGGATGCCTCTGGCGGCAAATCTCTCCCAGGCACCCTCACTCGTGCCTCACCGCCTCCCGCGGCGACGTCCGAGAGCTTGATCATCGAGGCTCGCTGTCGACCACCGGGGCGGCCTTGCGTCGGAGGAGGGCCTCGGCGAAGAGCGCGCCCGAGACCCCGGCGGCGACCGCAAGTGCCGTCAAGTTCCCGACCCCCAGGAGCTTCACGCCGGTCGCCGCGAGCAGCACCATGATGATCGGCTTCATGAGTCCATCTTTGGCCGTCGAGGAGATTCGGGCGCCGATATAAACGCCGGGGATCGCGCCGATGAGCAAGGACAAGGTCAGCGACAACTTCACATCCCCGAAGAAGACGTGCGCGAGCGCGGCGGCCCCGACGAGCGGCACAGCCTGGACGAGATCGGTGCCGATGAGCCCCCTCATGCTCATCCGCGGATAGATGATCATGAGCGAAGCAATGATGAGCGAGCCCGAGCCCACCGAGGTCAGGCCGACGATGAGCCCGCCGACGACGCCCGCGAGCAGCGTGGGCAGCGGGCGCAGCTTGATGTCGGTGTCGACAGCGTCGATGGGCCGCGTCTGCCCGAAGATCCGGCGAGCGACCATGGAGAGCAGGACCACGAGCAGTCCCCAGCCGAGCATGGTCTTCATGGGGCCGTGGTCATCGTGGAACAGGAGCTTGAGGAGGAGCACGCCGACGACGGCCGAGGGCATCGAGCCCCACATGAGGAGCTTCACGATGTCTGTCCGCACGGTGCCGCTCTTCAGGTGCACCGCGCCGCCGACCGGCTTCATGAAGAGCGAGGCGACCAGATCGCTGGAGATGGCGGTCAAGGGGTCGACGCCGAATCCCAGGATGAGCAGCGGGGTCAAGAGCGCGCCGCCGCCCATGCCGGTCAAGCCGACGACGAGGCCGATGGGCAGCCCCACGAGCGCGATGTAGGGGTCAATCTCGAACATGAACCGCTGCCGTCCTCAGCCCACGCCGAGGTACGCCTTTCTGACCTCGTCGCTCTTCGCCAACGTCTCCGCCCGGTCCGCCATGACGATCTGGCCCACCTCAAGCACGTACCCAAAATGGGCCACGCCCAGGGCCATGTGCGCGTTTTGTTCCACAAGAAGGATCGTCGTGCCCGAGGCGTTGATGTCGCGGATGATGTCGAAGATGGTCCGCACGACCTGCGGCGCGAGGCCCAGGGACGGCTCGTCGAGCAGGAGCAGGCGGGGCCGAGCCAAGAGCGCGCGACCGATCGCCAACATCTGCTGCTCACCCCCGGACAGCGTGCCGGCGCTCTGCGTAAGCCGCTCGCGGAGGCGCGGAAAAAGCGTGAGCGCGCGCTCGCGATCGGCGGCGATCCCGACTTTGTCGCGCCGAACGTAGGCACCCATCTCCAGGTTCTCGTCCACCGTGAGATTGGCGAAGATCCCGCGACCCTCAGGGGCGTGCGCGATGCCGAGCCGGACGAGCTCATGGGTGGGCCGGCCGACGATGCTCTGACCATCAAAGAGGATATCGCCGCTGGTGGGCCGAAGCAGGCTGGAGATGGTCTTCAACGTGGTGGTCTTGCCCGCGCCGTTGGACCCGATGAGGGTGACGATCTGCCCCGCCTCGACGGTGAGCGAGAGGCCTTTGAGCGCGTGGATCGCGCCATAGTGAACGTCAAGTTGCTTGACCGTCAGGAGCGCCATGCCTCAGTGACCTTCCGCCGACGGGGCGCCCAGATAGGCCTCGATGACCGCAGGATTGCCCTGCACTTCGAGCGGTGAGCCCGACGCGATGGTCACGCCATGATCGATGACCGTGATCCGCTCGCAGATCTTCATGACCAGCGCCATGTCGTGCTCGATGAGCAGGACCGTGACGCCGAAGCGGTGGCGAACGAGCGTGATGAGCTCGGACAAGGCGACCTTCTCCTGCGGGTTCATGCCCGCGGCCGGCTCGTCGAGCAAAAGCACCTTGGGCTCGGTCCCCAGCGCGCGGGCGATCTCCAACCGGCGCTGGTCACCATACGGCAGGTTGCGGGAGAGCTCGGCGTGTCGATCGGCGAGCGAGAAGACCTCGAGCAGGGCCATGGCCTTCTCGCGGATCGCGGCCTCCTCGGCGACATGGGCCGGCGTGCGGAGGAGCGCGGAAAAGAGCCCGGCGCGGGCCCGCAGGTGGCAGGCGATCCGCACATTGTCGAGCACGGTCAGGTCTCCGAAGAGCCGGATGTTCTGGAACGTGCGGGCCATGCCGGAGGCGGCGATCTTGTGGGTCGGCAAGCCGTTGAGCAGGCGGCCACCGAGCCGAACCTCACCTTGCTGCGGCCGATAGACGCCGGTCAGGAGGTTGAAGATCGTGGTCTTTCCCGCGCCGTTCGGGCCGATGAGCGCTTGGAGCTCGCCCTTGTGCAGCTTCAGGGAGAAGTCGGTCACCGCCTTGAGCCCACCGAACGCCAGGGACAAGCCGGACACGTCGAGCAAGGGTTCGCTCATGGCAAAGATCCCGGGGGCCTGACCTGCGGGCGACTGACCTTCGGACGCCGATACAGCTCCCAGACCTCCCGCACGCCGAAGAGGCCCTGTGGTCGGAGGATCATCATCGAGATGAGGAGGAGCGCGTAGATGATCATTCGATAGCTCGCCGCCTCGCGCAGGAACTCCGGCAGGAGCGTGAGCACGATGGCCGCCAAGACCGCGCCAGAGATCGAGCCCATGCCCCCGAGCACGACCATGATCACGATGTCGAAGCTCTTCTGGAAGCCGAGCTCACGCGGGTTGAGCGTCGTGCCGATCTCGTGGGCGAAGAGCGAGCCGGCGATGCCCGCGAAGAACGCCGCGAGGACAAACGCCCGGACCTTGTAGCGGGTCGTGTCGATGCCCATGGCGCTCGCGGCGATCTCGTTCTCGCGGACGGAGAGGAACGCCCGGCCCTCCCCCGAGGTCTTCAGGCGGACGGCGATGACGAGCAGCGTAAAGGCGAAGAAGTAGGTCCACACGATGCTGGTGTAGAAAGGCAGCCCTCCGAAGCCCAGCGCGCCGCCGAGGGCGAGGGCGAGCGTGCCGACCGACGCCGCCTCGATGTCCGCCCGCTTGAACATCACGTCGTCGGTGAGCTGGAGGAGGACGCGGACGATCTCGCCGAACCCCAAGGTGACGATGGCGAGGTAATCGCCCTTGAGCCTGAGCGAAGGGAGGCCCACGACCCAACCGGCGACCGCCGCGACACAGCCGCCCACGAGGGTCGCTGCCAAGAAGAGAACGTCGCCCTGCCCGTGGTGGACGAGCGCGTCGCCGAAGACGTGGAACGAGCCGTAGTAGGTGATGGCGCCCGCGGCGTAGCCACCCACGGCCATGAACGCGGCGTGGCCGATGGAGAACTGCCCCGCGAAGCCGTTGACGAGGTTGAGCGAGACGGCGAGCACGATGTTGATGCCGATGTCGATGAGCAGCTTTTGGTAATACGCCCCGAACATCGGCGCGACGCCAAACTGCATCACGAACGCCAGCACGATGGCCCCGAGGAACGGCGAGACGGCGCGCAGGTAGCCCATCAGACCTTCTCCACCGTCGCCTTGCCGAGGAGGCCCGTGGGCTTGAAGAGCAGGACGAGGATGAGGATGGAGAAGACGTAGACGTCCCGCAGGCTCGTCGAGAGATACGCCGCGCCGAACATCTCCACGCAGCCGATGAGCAGGCCGCCGAGCATGGCGCCGCGCACGTTGCCGATGCCCCCGACCACGGCCGCGACGAAGCACTTCAGGCCGAGCAGGATCCATGTCGAGTGCGCTGGCTGGTTCAGGCCCGGGTACTTCATCGCGTAGAGGAAACCGGCCGCCGCCGCGAGCGCCGAGCCGACGACGAAGGTGAAGGACACGACGCGATCGACGTTGACCCCCATGAGCGAGGCCACCGGGATGCTGAACGAGACGGCGCGCATGGCCCGGCCGAGGCGTGTGCTGAAGACGAGCCACTGGAGCAAAAGCATGAGGCCCACGGCGACGAGGACGACGACCACATCGACGAGCGGCAGACCGACCCCGCCGATGCGAAACAGCGGCTCGCTCGACAGGAGGGTGGGCATCCGCTGGGGCTGCGTGCCGAAGAGCACCTCGAGCTGCCCCGTGTTCTCCAGGAACAGGGACACCCCGATGGCCGTGATGAGCACGTTGAGACGGGGCGCGCCGCGGAGCGGACGATAGGCCAGCCGCTCGATGACGAAGCCGAGCAGCCCGCAGAAGATCATGGAGCCCAAGAGCGTGACCAGAGACGCCCAGATCGGCGTATCGCCGCCCGCCCAACCGGCGGCCTTCGCGATGACGAACGCGATCCACGCGCCGGTCATGAAGATGTCGCTGTGGGCGAAGTTGATGAACTGCAAGATGCCGTAAACCATCGTGTAGCCCAACGCGATGAGCGCGTAGAGACTGCCGACGGCGACCCCGTCGAAGAGGGTCTGGAGCAGCTTCGCCAAGAGGGTCTTACTTCCGGGGTTCGACCGTAGCGGCGTAGACGGGCTTGCCGCCCTTCATCTGAAGAACGACCGCGGGCTTCGTCGCGTTGCGCTCGGCGTCGATGCTGATGACGCCGGTCACCGCGGGGAAGTCTTTGGTGCTGGCGATGGCCGCCGCGAGATCCTTGCCGGCCAGCGAGGGCGCGCGGCGCATGGCATCGAAGAGCAGGCGGGCGGCGTCGTAGCCGAGCGCGGCGAGCCCATCGGGCACCGAGCCGTACTTGGCCTGATACTTCTTGACGAACTCCTGCACCTCGGGCCGGGTGTCCTCGGCCGCGTAGTGGTTGGAATAATACGCGCCTTCGATGGCGTCACCGGCGATCTCGGCGAGCTTCGACGAGTCCCAGCCGTCGCCGCCGAGCATGGTCGCGATGAGGCCGAGCTTCTTGGCCTGCAACGAGATATTGCCTGCCTCGGTGTAGTAGCCGGGCAGGAAGACGGCCTCGGGCGAGGTGCCCTTGATCGTCGTCAACTGCGCCGAGAAGTCCTGATCGCCGCCGGTATACGACTGCTCGACCGTGACCGTGCCGCCCATCTCGGTGAAGGCCTTGATGAAGTCGTCCTTCAGGCCCTTCGAGTAGGCCTGGCCCTGATCGTAGAGGACCGCGACCTTGCTGAACTTGAGGTTCTCCCGCGCGAACTTGGCGACGACGTAGCCCTGGTAGGGATCGATGAAGCAGACCCGAAAGATCATGTCGCCGATGGCCGTGACCTGCGGGTTGGTCGACGACGGGCTGATCATGGGGATGCCGTACTGCTGGGCCACGCGCCCGCCGGCCAGCGACAGCGACGACGCCACCTCGCCGAGGATGGCCACGACCTTGTCCTCGGTGATGAGGCGGGTGACGACGGTCCCGGCCTCCTGCGACTTGCCCTGATCGTCGTAGCTCTTCAGCTCGACCTTCTTGCCGTTGACGCCCCCGGCGGCGTTGACCTCCTCGAGCGCGAGCAGGATGCCGTTGTGGGTCGACTGTCCGAAGGTCGCCTCCGAGCCGGTCATAGAGCCGAACTCGCCGATCTTGATAGTCGTGGCCTCAGGGGCCTTCGAGGCGGCCTGGGAGCCGGGGCCAGCGCCAGCGGGCGAGCCCTTGTCGCTACAGCCGGTCAGAGCGAGCAGACCCAACGTGATTACGGGCAAGAGTAGTTTCATGCGACCCCTCCACTTTCGGCCTGCGCCAATACAAGAGGCGGGGGAAGGTGTCAATCCGGGGGGCGGCACCCGTGATCTCAGCCACCCTGACCCTCTCCGGCACGCAAGAGCCGATGCCCTTCGAAGATCGTCACGATTTCTACCTGCCGTTGGGCGCAAACACGGTAGACGACACGGTACGTCCTCAAAAACGTCTCTCGAATGTCGTCACGGCCAAGCTCGGGAACCCGGCGTCCGGCGAGCGGTGCGGAGGCCAAGCCCTCCGCGACCGAGATGAGTTTCATCACCCAGCCCGCGGCGGCGACCGGGTTGTCTCGTGAGAGATGGTCACCAATCGCCTCAAGGTCCGCGATGGCTCGGTCGGACCAAGTGATGGCGGCAGGGGCTATCCTTGGCGCCGCCGGCTCATGATTTCGCTCTGCCAAAGCGAGTCTCCATGCGCTCAACGACCTCAGCGTGCGAGCGAACACGCCCGGTTTCAAGGTCGTGAAGACCATCCCGAACGGCCTCGACGAAACGAGCCTGCTCCGTCAACTCATCGAAAGCCGCCGGCGAGAGCAACACGCCCGCGGGACGGCCGTTCTGGGTCACGATCACCGGCGCACCGGTTTCCGCGACGCGCCGCAGCCACTCAGCCGCTTGCGCCTTGAACTCACTCACGGGAACGAAATTCTCTGAAATTCGAACCTGGTTCATCGAACACCTCCAAGACTGAATATAGTCCGAATTCGAGTCTGACACGAGTACATCATTGCGACCTAGGACACCGCTCGACGTCGATCCGCACGGCGACCCCGCGACCGCGCCGCGTGATCAGCATGGGCCGCTTGGTGCCTACGACCTGGTCAACAGTCGCTGACGCTTGGATCTTCAGGACCACCGGCCCAAAGCCGCATGCCAGAGGGGACCGCCTCGGCACTTTGTCCGCTGCTCGGCCTGCTCTACGATGACACGTCCTCCCTACTCTCTCGACGCGACGATGAAACTGCCACCGCACACGCCCCCTGCCGGCGACCCCCCGGAGGTCGAGTCCGACGCCCTCATCCCCGAAGGGCCCCGGCGGACGCTGGTCTACGGCTTGGGCTATGTCCTCTTCGCCCTGGGGATGGTCGGCCTCGCGCTGCCCGTCATGCCCACGGCGCCCTTCCTCGTCGGGGCCGCGGCGTGCTGGGCGCGAACTTCACCCGGGGTCTACCGCTGGCTGCTCTCCCATCGGCTGCTTGGCCCCCCCGTGCGGGAGTGGCGCGCGCATCGCAGCCTCACGCTCCGGACCAAGCTCGCGTTCATCGCGCTGGTCTCCGTGAGCACCGGTGGATCGATCTTCTTCTTTGCGCGAGAGGGCTGGCCGTACGTTGCGGCGCTGAGTCTATGGTTGCTCCTCGTCATCTTGACCCTCCGCTTGCCGACGCGCCCGATACGCCCATCCGAGGTCCCGTCTTGAAATCCCTGCATGACCTTCTCCGCGCGCTCGTCGACGCCAACGCGGACTCGCTCCAACTCCATCCCGAGCAGCCGCCCACGCTCCTGAAGGACCGGATCGGCACGCAACTCGAGCCGTCTTCGATGGGCTTTGACCGCATCAGCCGCCTCCTCGATCAGGCCCTGGACGTCACGACGCGTCAGGCCCTCGAGGCCAAGAAGAGCGCGGAGGGCTTCTTCGACGCGGGGCCTCAGGGTCGATTCTCCTATCGAGCCCGCCTTCTCGCGGAGGGGCCAGCCATCGCCTTCCGACGTGCAGAGGCCGAGGCCGGGACCGCGTCAATCGCCGGCGGCCTGAGCTTCGGCTCTGGATACACCGTCCTCTCGCTCTTGACCTCGTCCCTCAAACGCGGGGCCTCGGATGTCGTCTTCTCCGGCGGCGCGGCGGCCGCGATGCGCATCGGCGGCGAGATGCAGACCATCGAGGGCGCGGTCTTCACGGACGCGGACATCACGGATGCTTTGGGCCCCAGCTGGACGACCGAGCGGCGCGACGAGCTGGCCCAAGTCGGCAACGTCGACCTCGCCTTCGAGGTGCCGCACGAGGGCCGCTCGATGCGCTTCCGGGTCAACGTCTTTCGTCAGCTCAGAGGCGTCGCGGCGGCGTTCCGGCCCATCTGGGACCGCATCCCCGAGGTGGCCGCCCTGAACCTGCCGTCTGAGATCCTGGCGATGGGTGACTACCCCCACGGGCTCGTCCTCGTGGCTGGGCCCACGGGCGCGGGCAAGTCCACGACGCTCTCGCTCGTGATCGACCACCTCACACGGACGCAGGCCAAACACATCATCACGCTCGAGGACCCCATCGAGTACCTCTACCGTCGTGGCAAGAGCCTCGTGCACCAGCGGGAGATCGGCGTGCACGTCGAGTCCTTCGCGGGGGGTCTGCGGGCGGCGCTGCGCGAGTGCCCGGACGTGATCCTCGTAGGTGAGATGCGCGATCTCGACACGATCACGGCGGCCCTGACCGCGGCCGAGACCGGGCACCTCGTCTTGTCGACGCTACACTCGAGCTCCGCGGCCCAGGCGGTCGACCGCATCATTGACGTCTTCCCCCAGCACCAGCAGGCCCAGATCCGGATTCAGGTCGCCGAGGTCTTGAGGATGGTCGTGACGCAGCGGCTCCTGCCGACGGGCGATGGCCGCTCACGGGTCCCCGTCGTCGAGATGGTCCGCATCAGCTACGCGTTCTCGAACCTGATCCGCGAGAAGAAGACCCACATGTTCGCCAGCCAGATCCAGACCAGCCAAAAGGACGGCAACCTCCCCTTCGATCTGTCGCTGTCGAGGCTGGTGAAGGACGGCCTTGTGCCCGCCGACGTGGCGTTGCGGACCGCTCACGATCCGCAATATCTGAAGACCCTCATTGGCGGAATCTAGTCAGCGTTTGCCCCGGCCCCTCGGCCCGTGTAGCTTTCGCGGCCATGTCGATACCCGCCGCGAATGCGGATCTGCCCTGGCCCAATGTCACGCTGCTCGAGCGCGACGGACGAAAAATCTACCTCGTCGGAACGGCCCACATCTCCGAGCGAAGCGTCCGTGAGGTCGAGGCCGTCATCGAGGCCATCCGCCCCGATACCGTCTGCGTGGAGCTCTGCAAGACGCGCTACGACGTCATGCTCGACGCCGACCGCTGGAAGCGGCTCGACATCTTCCAGGTCCTGCGCCAAAAGAAGGTCCTCTTCCTTATGGCCAACTTGGCGCTGTCGGCTTACCAGCGGCGCTTGGGCGAGAAGCTCGGCGTTGAGCCGGGGGGCGAGCTGCTCGCGGCCGTAAGCAAGGCGAAAGAGCACGGCGCGGAGCTGGTCCTGGTCGACCGGGAGATTCAGGCCACGCTCAAGCGGACCTGGGCGCGGCTCGGCTTCGTGAAGCGCCTGCAGATGACGAGCGCGCTCCTCGGCAGCTTCTTCTCCAAAGAGGAGCTCACCGAGGACGACCTCGATAAGCTCAAAGATCGGGACACGCTCACAGAGCTGATGGCCGCGTTCGCTCGAGAGGTGCCCGAGGTCAAAGAGCCGCTCATCGATGAGCGCGACCACTACCTCATGAGCGCCATCGAAGACGCGCCGGGTCAGACCATCGTGGCGGTCGTCGGGGCTGGGCACGTGCCAGGGATGTTGACCCGCTTCGGGGTGCCCGCCGATCGCGAGCGCCTCTCGCTCATCCCCCCTCCGAGCCCGTGGGCAGGCTTCGCACAATGGTTCGTGCCCGCGCTGCTCGTCGGCCTCATGGCGTTGGGTGTCTACAAGAAGGGCCTCACGGGCGAGACGCTCGAGGTGATGATCCTGGCTTGGGCGTTGCCGACGATGATCGGCTGCGCGATCGGGACGGCGGCCGCGTTGGCCCATCCGCTCACCATCCTCGCCGGCGGGCTCTGCGCCCCATTGACCACGCTGCACCCGGCCATCGCCGCGGGCATGGTCACAGCCCCCATCGAGGCCTGGAAGCGACGGCCAACGGTCGCCGACTGCGAGCGCGTTCGAGACGACGCGGACTCCTTGAAGGGCTGGTACCGCAACCCCTTCCTTCGGGTCCTCGTCGTATTCACGACCTCAAACCTCGGCGCGGCCATTGGCGCCTGGATAGGCCTCGTCGGGGTCGCCCGCGCCGGCGCTGGCTCCTGAAAACAACCCCGATCGCACCTCGCTGGAGAAGCCATGCAGACCCGCTCCGACATCATCGACCTCCACCGCAAGCACAACTTCTTCCCCTGGACGGCCCAGGACGCGGTGGGTGATCCCATCGTCATGGCCCGAGCCAAGGGGGTGGAGTTCTGGGACGTCGACGGCAAGCGTTACCTCGACTTCTCCAGCCAGCTCATGAACATGAACATCGGGCACGGGCACCCCAAGGTCATCGAGGCCATCAAGGAGCAGGCCGAGTCGCTCGCTTTTTGTTATCCGCAATACGCCACCGAGGTGAAGGGGCGCGCCGCCGAGAAGCTCGCCTCCCTCGCGCCGGGTGACCTCAACAAGGTCCTGTGGACGCTCGGAGGCTCGGAGTCCATTGAGAACGCCGTGAAGATGGCGCGGATGTATACGGGCCGCAGCAAAATCGTCACCCGCTACCGCAGCTACCACGGGGCGAGCCTGGGCTCCTCGTCGATGTCCGGCGACCCGCGACGACTGCCCCACGAGCCCGGCATCCCCGGCATCGTGCGCGTGCATGATCCGTACGCCTACCGCTGCCCCTTCGGCTACGCGCCCGAAGGCAACCTCGACGCCTACGTCAACCACGTCATCCAGACCATCGAGTTCGAGGGCCCCGAGACCGTCGCCGCCATCCTCATGGAGTCGGTGACCGGAAGCAGCGGCCTCATCATCCCGCCGCAGGGCTACTGGCAGGCGATCGCCGAATATGCCCGTTCCAAGGGCATCCTGATCATCGCCGACGAGGTCATGGCGGGCTTCGGGCGCACCGGCAAGATGTTCGCCATCGAGCACTACGACGTCGTGCCGGACCTCATGGTCGTGGCCAAGGGGCTGACCTGCGGATACATCCCTTTGGGCGCGGTCATCGCTCGGGACCACGTCGCACGTTTCTTCGACAAGAACATGCTCTCCTGCGGCCTGACCTATAACGGCCACCCCGTCGGGTGCGCGGCCGCGCTGGCGACCATGCAGGTCTACAGCGACGAGAACCTCGTGGAGAACTCTCGCGTCCAAGGCGACCGGATGGCGGCTCACCTCAACCGATTGAAGGACAAGCACAAGAGCGTCGGGGACGTCCGGAGCATCGGGCTGTTCGGGGTCATCGAGTGCGTGAAAGACCGCACGACCCGTGAACCCATGGCCCCATGGAACGCCAAGGCCAGCGAGATGGGGGCCATGTCCAAGGTCGCCGCTCGGCTGAAAGAGCGTGGTCTGTCGACCTTTGTCCGATGGAACTGGGTCTTCACGGTGCCGCCGCTGTGCATCACTGATGCGGACCTCGACGAGGGCATCGCGATCATCGACGAGGCTCTGAACCTCGCCGATGAAGGCTACACCGGCTGAGCCGCTCGGCGGCCCGGTGCGTCAGTCGTTGACGCACTCCTCGGGCACCGGCTCGATCGGGTTGCTGAGGGGATCGAGTCGGACCAGGCACTGATTGTAGGTGCGGACCATGAGGCACTTCCGGTCGGCGTGGCGGTAGTAGTTCAGGGCCTCGTCGTTCCGGCCTTCGTCGATATAGGCCAACCCGATGGCCTGGCTCTGGCGGGCGAGCAGTGAGAGGGGCGAGTACGGGCCGCACTGGTACTCGACGCGCAGGAGCGACGCCTCGACGCGGAAGCGGATGACCAGCATGACGATGTGCTGCCAGGTCCGCACGTAGGTGCCCGTCGAGGCGGTCTCATAGAGCTGGCTGATGAGCTCCATCATGAACAGCTCGTTGTGCAGAGCCTCCTGATCGGAGATACACGCGCCCGGTTCGCAGAGGATGGCCAAGGGCATCGCCATCAGGCGCTGGACGTTGCGGGACAGCTCAACAGCGACGGCGAGCTCGGCCCTCCCAGGACCCGGATCATTGGCACCGCCCGCGGCGATGTAAGTGAGCATCTCCGTGTGCAAGCGTAGGAGCTGCGTGCGCAGGAGGTCGTTGATGCGGTTGGCGTCCAGAACTCTCGCCTGCACGTCGCCGATGTCGGGCATCGGGTAGCCGTCGCCCGCAGCCGTCGGATCGAGCGTGACGGAGAACTGGAAGAAGGCCTCGTAAGCGTCGGCCATCAAGTCACGCACGACGAACCCGTCGTTCGCGTTCCCAGCACGCGCCTCGAAGTCGGCCGCCATGAACTCCTGCTCAATGAGGGCCCGAAGCTCCTCGGCACGAAGCGCGCTCGGGGCGTTGAAGTTGGCGTTGGCACCGGCCGCCCTATCGCGGATAGCTTGGACCCCACGCACGAACTGACGGCCAAACGCCCAGACCAGGTTGCCGAAGTTGGCGCCGGCCGCCTGAGCGCGCACCAGCCGCATCGTGAGGAGGTCGTTGGCGACCCAGGTATTGCCGGTGTATCCGTACCGCTCGCCCCAGAGACCATCGTGGATCGCGTCGTCAATGCCCGCGAGCCGGGCCCGCGCCTGCGCCGGGGTGCCTGGGTCGGCGACCACGCGGTTCTTTCGAATCTCGGCGACCGTGATGAGCTCCGTCATCGTGATCCGGCGGACCTCGAAGTCCAACGAGCGCACCGTCGAGGAGTCCTTGTCCCGGACCCGGACAGTGACCGTCCGACGGCCCTCGTCGCGGAACGTCGTGGTGACCCGGCTGAGGTTGAAGCCGGCGTAGTCGGGGACACCATCGAGGTCGAAGTCCCACTCGAAGCGGGTGAGCCCGTCCGCAGGCGCGCCGCCGACGGCGTCCACCTGGAAGACCATGTCCCCGATCTCGAAGGCATCAGGCGGGGCCGTGACCGACCGAATGATCGGATCGACATCGGTCACAGTGACCACGACCACGGCCGTCGCGTCGTTGTCTTCATCGCTGACCGTGAGTCGAACATTGAACGGCCCATGCTCGACGAAGGTGTGCGAGGGGCGGGTCAGGTTGGCGCCGCTCTCCTCGGGGGAGCCGTCACCGAAGTTCCAACGGTACAATCGGAGCAGATCGGCCGGGCTGCCGGCCCGGGTTGCTGAGCCGTCGAACTGAAGCACGACGCCCTGCGCCACGCGGTAGGGTCCACCAGCGTCCACGATCGGGCTGACATCGGTCACGTTGACGATGAAGGGCTGAGTGCCCACGGCGAGCAGGCTGTCCGTCGTGCGAAGAACCCCGGTGAAGCGACCGTTGACGCTCGTCGGGTAGTCCGCCGTGGGACCCTCGGCGTCGTAGACACCGTCGTTCTTGAAGTCCCACTCATAGCGAACGACACGGTCGGCGGCCTCAGGCGGGCGCGACTCCCGACCGTCCACCCTGAGGGCTGAACCCTCGGCCACGATGTAGCCGGAGGGATTGGCCGCCCGCGGGTCTCGCTGGCCATGGTCGGCGGGAACCGGAACGGAGATCGGCGGACCGTTGACGATGAAGCTCCGGACGATCCGCTGGGCGACCCCGGCGCAGTTGGGCACCGTCAAGGTCAGCGCGTAATTACCCGGCACGTTGATGATCGTGCCCATGACGTAGGGCGCCGCTGCCGCCCCATTGAGGGAGAGCGTGGAGGCGATGTTGCCCGCGCAGTCCGCTCGGCCGATGACCGCCCAGGTCATGCGTGGGTTCGCGACCAAGGCGCCTTCCGCGGCCCCTTGGATGTCCACGGCCGCGGGCTCGGCGACTCGGTAGGGCCGCTGCGCGGTGGTCACGTTGCCGCACGCGTCTGTCGCTCGCGCCACCACCGTCCGCAAGCAGCCCGCGCTGACCAAGCTGACCTCGAGCAGCGGCGTGGCGTCGAGGTTGTCCATGACCACGGGGTTGGCGACCGGGACTTGATTGAGGTTGTAGCAGACGTTCTCCACGGGCTGCGCGCCGACGTTGAGGACGGGAGGTGTCTTGTCGAACACGATGAGGCCACCCGCGTTGGCCGAAGATACGCCCCCGCGCCCGTCGTCGAACCGAAGGATGAGCTCACGCCGGCCGTCGACGATCGCGTCGCCGTTGATGGTGACGACGCCATCGACGGTCGTGCCGTTGGCGGGGACGTTGATCTGGGTGCGCCCAACCTCGACGCCGCCAACGAGCGCGATCACCGTGACGGGCTCGCCTTCGGGATCGGCGACGCGGAACCGAATCTGCTGCTGACCACCGGCCACGCAGGTCTCCTCGCCTGCCCGCGGCGAGAGGATCTCTCCGACCGGCGGGGCCTCGGCCTGAACGTTGATCTCGACGTCCGCGGGGGGCGAGCACAAGCCGAAGGAGTCGCAGGCCTGAAGGCGCACGATCTGCGCGACGCCGATCTGCCACGCCGGGTTTCGATAGTCCACGAAGGCCCCGACGACGTCGGTGCCGACAAGTCCACTCGCCCCGCCGACGTCGGCCACGCCGAAGAGTTGGTCGTTGTCGGTGTCCCAGCGATAGGTGACGATTCGGTCGCAAGGCGCGTTGGGGTCGAAGGACGCGCGCCCGTCGAGCCGCACGGGCTGGAAGACCCCGCCCACTCGACCGGTGACGTAGGGGCCACCCGGGTGAGCGACCGGGGCGACGTTGTTGATATTGACGGTGACGACCACCGTGGCGGTCGAGGTGCGGCCGCTCTCGTCGGTGACCACGAGCCGCGCGGTGACGTTGCCCTGTCCGACGACGTTGTGCACGATGCGCACGCCTGCGCGGTCGAGCGAGCCGTCGTTGGTGAGGTCCCACTCATAAGAGACGAGGTCGAAGCCGGCGCCAGCGGGTCCATCCGTGCTGCTGCCGCTCGCATCGTAGGTGACCGCCTGCTGGCAGCCCGCCATGTTGGGGATCGCCGCAGCGACCGCGCGGGGCCCGTTGACGACGCGAATCTGGGCCACGGCGTCGTTGGTCACGCCAAACCGGTCGACGACCCGCAGCCGGACGTTGAACTGCCCGACCCGATTGATCCCGGCGTTGACGAGTTGGGCCCACGTGATGTTGGTCGCCCCGGCGTTTGCGCCCGAGAACTCCACGCTCCCGTCCGCGTTGAGGTCCCACTCATAACGTACGATGCGGTCACCGCAGGCGGTGTCGACGTCGATCGAGGCGAGAGCATCGAGCCGCAGCGCATCGTTGAAGGCGATGAAGTAGGGGCCACCCGGCAACGCCGTGGGCGCGCGATTGCCGAGGCTGACGTCGACGTTGATCGAGGTCGTCCCGACGTTGCCGTTGGAGTCCCGGACCTGCAGGCCCACGACCGCCGGCTGCCCGAAGGTGAACTGGCCAAACTGGCGGGTCGCCTGAGGCGTGTCGGCGTCATCGAATTGGCCGTCCCCGTCGAGGTCCCAGGCGTACGAGGCGATGTCCACGTTGGGGTGCGGGTGGTCCGAGCGGGCGGCGTCAAACGCGACGCGACCTCCGCAGGCGGCCGGGTTGGGGTTGGCCGCGGCCACGGCGACGGGGTTCCGGGCGTAGACGTGGAGCGTCGTGGTGTCCCGGCTGCGAATCCGGGTCGTGTCCTCGACCTCGAGCAGCACGCCATAGGTACCCGGCCCGCCGACGCCGAGGTTCTGGAGGTCCTGTGGAGACAAGACGAGCCTCGCCTCTTGGCGGTCGCCGTTGGCGTCGTTGATCTGCCGCTCCCAGGCCGGGTTCATGTCGCCGGGATCGACGTTGGGCAAGTCCCACCGATAGCGCGTGATGAAGTCGCCGAAGTCGCGCGTATCGGGGTCGAAGGACGCCGACGCGTCGAGCGTGACGCCGTCGCCTGCGAGGACGTGATACTGCGCCTCGGGCGGGTCCGTCGGATCGGCGTCGGCCGTAGGCGGCGTCGGCGGCATCCGATAGTTCACGCGGTAACGCGTCGTCGCGGTTCGCCCGTCGCGGTCGGTCACGCGCAGAGACACAAAGACCACCGGCAGATTGTCGGGGCGGGGCACGGGGTTGAAGACCCGCTCGAATTCGATGACGGCCTGATTGGCGATCTCGAAGGTGCCGTTGTCGTCCGCGTCCCAGTCGTACCGGGCGATCGTCATGCCGGGGATCGGCGACGCGCTCTCGCGGCCATCGAGGAGCGGATTCGAGGACCCATTGACCAGATTGATCGGCGCCGGATTCGGAGACTGCACGACCCGCGCGATGGGGAGCGCGAGATAGATGGTCACCGTGAAGTTGACCGTCGCAGCACCGCCAAAGGAGTCGACGACCCGGAGCGTGGCCGTGTTGGTCGGCAGCCCCGTGACGCGATCAGCCGGCCACTGAAAGGCCTGAGAGACCGTGTTCCAGTTGAGCGTCGGGTTGACGCCCTGCACATCCACCGCGTCGTCGAAGCGACCGTTCCCGTTGAGGTCCCACTCGTACCGCGCGATGCCGTCGCCGCAGTCGACGTTGGCGTCAGACGAGTTCCGCGCGTCGAGGGTCAGGCTCGCGCCCTCGAGCACCGTGTAGTCGGCCTGGGAGACCCGCGCCACCGGCGGTTGATTGCCCTGGTCCACGGAGACCTGGAACTGCGAGTTGTGCGACCGGTTCAGGTCATCGACGACCTGCAAAGTGACCAT
Source organism: Myxococcales bacterium (assembly GCA_009692505.1). GTDB lineage: Bacteria > Myxococcota_A > Bradymonadia > UBA7976 > UBA1532 > SHZC01. Next base: position 18,794 of record SHZC01000004.1, on the reverse strand, counting down.
GAACTGGCCGAAGCGCCGAAACGTATACGAGAACTGCGGGTTCGCGCCGCCGCCGTCGAAGGTGCCGTTGCTGTCGACATCCCAGCGATACTGGGCGATCGAGCGCTGCGGGTTGGGGTGATAGCTCCGACCGCCATCGAGGACGACCACCTGCCCGCACGCCGCAGGGTTGGGCAGCGCGACGCCAACGGCCACGGGCTCGGCCGGGTAGATCGTGACGGTCGTCGCGGCCGTCGAGACGAGGTTTCGGGAGTCGACGACCCGGATGTTCAGGGGGATCGGCTGGCCGATGGGCATGGCCCGAAGCAGGTTCCAGGGGATCACGCCCGTGGGTCCGACGGCCGCGTTGAAGGTGTTGGCGTTGTTGAGGTCCCAGGAGGTGTTCACGGTGTCGCCGCAGCCGATGTTCACGTCATTGGCGCTGCCCTGGAGCTGCAGCGCGCTCCCGACCTCGACGATGTAGGCGCCCCCTGCGGCCGCCGCGGGCGCGACGTTCGCCGCCGCCTCGACCGTCACGTTCACAGTCTGCGAGGCCGTCAAGGGCACACGGTTATTGTCGACGACCCGGAGCGTGGCGACGTAATTGCCCCGACGCGCGTAGCGGTACGAGAAGGTCGCGCCCGCGTCGGCGATCTCCCAGTCGGGCGCGGCGTTCGTCACCCACCAGAGGCCGTTGCCTGCGTCGAAGTCCCACTGGTATCGCGCGATCCGCTGCGAGACGTCCGGGTGGAACGACTCCCCATGGCTGGCCGTGACGAGGCCGTTATTGCCGCCGATACACCCCTCGACGACGGTGGTGGGCTGAACGACGGCGATGGCCACGGGCTTGGGTTTAAAGAGCGTGGGCGTCAGGGAAAGACCGGCGAACGAGCCGGAGACGAACGGCGCGCCATAAGCGCAGGTCACCGAGTGATTGGCACAGAACTCGTCAATCACGCGACCAAAGTTTGTGTAATCGCCCTCCGTACGGTCCTGGGCGCGCATGTAGTAGATGGAGAATTCGCGAAACCAGTCATGGCCACCGATGGTCTCAAGCTCGGGCTGGCCGGTCCGATAGCCCTTCTGGTGAGAATACATCGCATAAGTGTTTCCGCAGCGACCGGCGTTGTAGATCGCGTTTCGATTGCCGCAGAGGTAGTCGCCATTCTGCCAGAGCCGTGTGGCCCACCCGATGGAGCCAAGAATACCCGCAGACGTCCAATTAGCCGCCGTGTACTGGATGTATCTGTCATAGGAGGTTCGAAGTTGCCCTCGAGTGTGGTTGTTTCCATGCACCGGAAACGCGACCGTATTGTCATTGGAGGCGAAGGTATGCACACCGAGCCAACGACCGGCCAAGATCCCGCCACCGGTTAACTGAAAGTTCGAGGGTCGACCGGTGGTATAGGTCGATCCGCCTTCTCCGCTCTGGTTGGCGATCAGGTTCGCGGCGATGCGATACTTGTGACGGTTGTTGACGAACACACCGTAGGGCGCGCCGTTGATTTCGGCGCTCTCGAGGCCAATATAGGCCCACTGGCTTGTTGATCCATCGCTGTAACCGCAGGCGGTGCCCGCCGTCTCCTGATAGTACCAGCCACCATTCGCGCAGCCCGACTTGATCTGCTCCCAACCGAGAAGATCAGACAGTTCCTGAACAAAATTGGGCCATGTCATCCCCACGATACCGGCCGCACCGACCTGGAGCCTGGTTCCACCAAAAGTAGGCAGGAGCGTCGCTAATCCACCGAGGGCCATGCCTTGGACATAGGTATTTCGGGTCGTGGCCGTGTACAGACCCCGACAGCCTTCCGTTCCAGGCAGGCGGTTGCAGTTTCGCTGGGTACCGTCGGGGTTATAGCCGCAGGTGTTCTCCTCATCCTCACAGCTGATGTTGACGAAGCCTGTCCCCGAGTTGATGACCCCGTTGGCCATCATGCCCACGGTCTCGGCATAAGGATCGTTCGTCCACCGATACAGGTTCTGCTCGGCCCAGCCGTTGGGCAGCGGCTGATTGAAGAGGTTGATCGTGCCCGGCGGGAGCGCGGGTTGGTGGCCGTTGATGGTGAACAGCCAGAGGCCGACGCCGGTGTTGGCCCAATGGTAGCTCCCGAACTGACTCCTTCCGATGTTTGTGCCGATCGACACCCGGCCGACCTGATTGCGGTGGCCCCACCACATGGACTCCTGCACGGCCATCTGGGCCATGATGCCCACCTGATCGGGGGTCCATTGCTCGGGGTTGGGGGCCGGTGTGAAGTCGTAGACGAAGAGCCGGAATGTGCCGAACGCGGGCACCATGGTGCAGGTGTTCAGGACGCGGACGGTCATCGCGAGGCGGCTGTCGCGCGCCACATCGGGCACGTTGAACGTCCGCCCGATGTCGTACACGGTGCCCGACGTGGGGGTCACGACCCGGACCGTCTCCTCGTCGTAGTTCGCGTCGCCGTCGATGTCCCACTGCACGCGGTAGCCGCCCGCGCAGTTCGCGTTTCTCAGGATGCCCTTCAGGGTGATCCTCGCCCCTTCGTGGGCCGGATGCGGGATCGCGGCGTTGCTCTGGGCGAAGGGCACCATCACGATCAACGGATCCTGGATCTGGGCGTAGGCCGCAGGGCCTATCGCCGCCGACACCAAGGCCAGCACAAGAGCCGAAAGCCCTGTCCGTCCCCAGACGACTTGCTTCATCTCCGTCCCCTCACTTGTCTCGGCACCGTTGCACGCGGTCTAAATCATCGAATGGTGGCGTAGGTTAGCCGTTTCCGGCCTCGAACTTCAAACTTCTGAATCTGGTGCACTCTTGAACGTAAGCGGTACAAATCGGCTCAAGAGCGGCGAGCCAAGAGCCCTGGGTAGGGGTTTCAATCTGCGCGTCTACGAAGTCGTGCGGCAGATCCCGAGCGGGAACGTCGCGACCTACGGCGATGTCGCCACAATGCTCGGTTCACCGAGGGTCGCGCGCCAGGTCGGCTATGCCTTGGCGGCCCTCGCTGACCCAACCGTGCCCTGGCATCGGGTGATCAACGCTCAGGGGCGCATCAGCCACCGCGGAGACCTCATCCGAGCCGAGAGTCAGCGGCGTCGACTGGAGGCCGAGGGGATCGTGTTCGACGCCTTAGGTCGGACCGAGCTTTCGAATTCCCGCTGGCGTCCGGAAGGCCTGCCCGCGGGGGACGTTACTGGGGGGTGATGGTCACCCGCACGGTCGCGTCACCGATGTCACCGTTGAAGCCATCGAGGAAGAGGTGGTACGCCCCGGGCTGCAGGCCGGGGGCGTCGATGAAGGACAGAATACCGCCGAAGTCGTCGTTGCAGGCGATCTCAGAGGCGGCATCGTCACACCCCGACCGCAGGAACAAGACCGGGTCGTGGGTCGCGGCAATGACCTCGGCCGTAACATCGGAGACCACGTCCAGAGTGAGCCGAAGAGCCACCTCGGGCGCGTCCCCGCCACAGGTCGCGCCGTAGTAGCTCATCTGGCCGTCGTTCGTGACGTCGTAGTCGCCGCCGCCGGGAGCAACATCGACGACCTCGATGGGCTCGATGCAGCTCTCGTCCTCGCGACTCCCGCCCGCGAAGAGACACTCGGCGTCATCCAGATCCGTGAGAAGGTCGCCGTCGTCGTCGAGCCCATTGGCGCAGGCCGGGGCGACCGCCGGATCGGCCTCGCTGTCGTCCGACCCCGTTGCACAGCCCGGATCCCGTGCGTCAATGGCCGCGTCGCCGTCGTTGTCCACGCCGTCGTTGCACTCGCGAATGAGGGAGCGGACGCGGATGTTCACGGAGCCGCTCGTCGAATTCGAGAATTCCGCCTTGGACAGGAAAACGTAATAGGTGCCCGGCTGGAGAGCACGGACCGTCAAGGGCGCATCAAAGTCGCTGGCGCAGGCCAATTCGACGGCCGCGGCCTCGCAGGACGATCTGAGGAACGCGAGAAAGTCTCTCTGCCCGTTCTCGTTCGTCGCGAGCACTGTGACGGTGGAGGGCTCATCGAGCGTCAGGGCGAAGACCGCGTCCTGAACGCCCTCGCCGCAGGTAGCGGCGGCCAGATCCACGCCGAGGTTGGTGTCGAAGGGGAAGTCGCCGCCGGCTTGTCCGACCTCGACGACCTCGACCGCGCCGCCGCAGCGCGTGAGCTCGAAGTCATCGCCCGCCCGGAAGCAGTCGCCGTCGTCGGGGAAGTCGATGAGCAGATCCCCGTCGTTGTCAATGCCATCAGAGCACTCCGGGGCGACCGCCGGATCGAGCTCCTCATCGTCCAAGCTCGTCTCGCAGCCGGGGTCATCGTCGTCGGTGAGCAGGTCGAGGTCGTTGTCCACGGCGTCGTTGCATTCGCGGACCATGGACTCGATCGCCACAGTGACGGTCACCTGGCCACCCGGCTCGAACGGGTCGCGCTCGATGAAGACGAACACGGTCCCGGGTCCGACATTGCGCACGGCCAAGGGGGCGACGATGAAGTTACGTTGGCAGGCCAGCTCAGGGCTCTCGCCTTCGCAGAGCGCGCGGGCCGACAACCCGACGTCGAGGGCGGTGACCCGAATCGTCGAGAGCTCATCGACGGTCACGGCGACCACCACTTGGGGTCCACCCGGGCCGCAGGAAGACGCGACGACGTCTGCACCGGCGTTGAGGTCGACGACCACCTCTCCGCCCTCGCCGCCGACGTCAATCACCTCGACGCCCGCGCCACAGCGGTCGACCTCCGAGGCCGAACCCGCGGCCCGGCACTCGGGGTCCGCCGGGTAATCGGTCAGCCCGTCGGCGTCGTTGTCCAAGTCGTCGGCGCACGCCGGGTCCACCTCCGGATCGAGCTCATCCTCATCGGTCCGACCTCGGCAGCCCGGGTCATCGAGATCGATGCGCAGATCAAGATCATTGTCCTGGCCGTCTTCACAGGCGGCGAAGGGCAGTGGGGTGATGCTCACCTCAAGCTCACCCGCCCCGGTCCTGTCTCCGAAGGAGTCGACGATCGCAAAGTAGGTCCCGGCCTCGAGGCGGGCGAAGTTCACGAGCGACTGGACGCCGTCACCACCGTCGTCGTTGCAGACCAAAGGCGGGGCGGCGGGGTCGCACGCCGCCCGGACATTGAGGGTCGTGTCGAAGCCGGAGTTGACCGTCTCGAGTTGAACCGTCGAGGCGCGGCCGAGCGTCAGGATGAAGACCTGATCGCCGCCGCCCTGTCCGCGGCAGCCGGGGAAGATATCCTCGTTGGCGCTCAGATCGAAGGGGTAATTGCCGCCCTCGGCCCCGATCTCGATCACGTTGTCCGTGAGGTCGCAGAGCACGTATTCGGTGCCGTCCCCTGCAGAGGAGCACCCGTCGTCGGTCGGGTAGTCAATCAACCCGTCTTCATCGTTGTCGAGCCCGTCGAGGCAGAGGGGAGCCTCGGCCGGATCGTCCTCCGATACGTCGTTTGGCCGCACGCAGCCCGGATCGGCCAAGTCAACGAGCAGGTCCCCGTCATTGTCGACCTCGTCGTTGCACGCCACGATCAGCGACTCGACGGTGATCGTAACGTCGAGCAGGGCGGCCGGCTGGAAGTCCTGGGTATCGGCCATGACGTAGAGGATGCCCGGCTCGACCATGCGGTAGGCGAGATCGGCGTCCCCGAAAGGCGCGCTGCAGGCAACCTCGGACAACGCCTCGTCGCAGCTCAGGCGTGCCGAGAGGACCGCCAGGCCGCCACCGGCGTCTGCTGTGACGCGGACGACCGAAGGCTGAGACACCGTGATCACAAACATCGTCTCGAGACCGATCTCGCTGTCCGCGCATGAGGCGAAGGCGAGCCCATCGCCCTGGCCTGCGGGCACCTGGAAGGCCCCGCCCCCGTCGTCCACCGAGACGATGTTAAACGCCGTGGCGCAGAGGGGGCCTTCACGCTCCACACCGGCCGCCGTGCAGTCGGCGTCGGCCGGGTAATCGACGTCCCCGTCACCGTCGTCGTCGAGGCCGTTGGCGCAGGCCGGGACCTCTGCGGGATCATCCTCGGTCGTATCATCGAGATCGACGCAGCCGGGGTCCGCGAGGTCAATTATGTCGTCGGCATCGTCGTCGACCCCGTTGCTGCACTTGGGGGCGGGCTCTCGCTCCACCGTGAGCCGGAACGGCCCGACCTGCCCCCGCTGGCTGGTGTCGACGACGATGTAGTAGGTCCCGAGCGCGGGGCGGACCATACGGACGGTGGTTCCGGGCGTGGCCGGTGTCCCGCGATTGCAGGCCACATCGGCGACGTCGACGCAGCCGGTGCGGACGTAGAGGACCGTCGGCGCGAGCGTCTCAGGGTGGTCAGTCGAGAAGATGACCGCGCCCAGAGGTCGGCTGACGTGGTAGGCGAAGACGACCTCGCCTCCGCTGTCACCGCCGCAGGAGCCGGCGAAGGCCGCGACGGCCTCGGTCGTATCGCCGTCGTAGGCGGCGTTGTTCCGCAGGTGCTCTGTGAGATCGATTGGCTCGTGGGACGCGCCACAGATCCCAAGCTCGTCACCGTCCGCGGCCGCGATGCAGCCGTTGTCTGCGGGATAGTCGACGTCCCCGTCCTGGTCATCATCGAGGCCATTCGCGCAGATGGGCGCGAGCTCCGGATCGACCTCGCTGATGTCACCGCGCCCGAGACAGCCGGGATCGAGTGGGTAGTCGGTCAGCGCGTCGCCGTCGTCGTCGATCTCATTCCCGCAGCCGGGTGGGGTCTGGGGATCCTCCTCGTTCTCGTCGCCCGCGGCGCGGCAGCCGGGGTCGAGCGGGAAGTCGACGAGCCCATCCCCGTCGTCGTCCACGCCGTTATTGCAGCCCCCCTGAGGGTTGTCGCCGCGCTCGGTGGGGTCGGCCTCATTGCCGCAGTCCGGATCGGCGACGTCCACGAGGCCGTCGCCGTCGTTATCAAGGCCATCGAGGCACTGAGCCGGAGGGGCCGCGTCGAGCTCGTCGTCGTCGTTAGGCCCATTGCAGCCCGGATCGGCCCCGTCGACGCGACCATCGCCGTCGTTGTCCAACGTATCGGTGCAGGCCGACGGCGGCGGGGTGGGCACGTCATTGCCGTCGAGTTGGGCATCGCTCGCGAGGTCCACGCCGGTCGCGGCGGCGTCGACCGACAGATCCCCGGTCGACGGCCCGTCGAGCTCGCGCACGCTTCGACTATCAGCACCTGGCGTCGACGAATCGGCCGACCCGCTACCGCCCTCTTCACCACCGAGGCAGCCACAGGCGAGCACCGCAGAACAGAAGTACATGGAAATAGAACGCATCGGTCCCCCCCCAAAGCATAAGGCCCCGACTTCTGCCGCACGGCAGCCGTCCAATGCAACCAGAATTGCCGGAAAGACCGGACGAATGAGCCCGGTCGCCGGCCGAATCTCAGGCCCGGCGGATCGAGACCAGCGCGTCGACCAAGCCGGGCACGGTATAGATCTCGGCGGTCGCGGCGACGACAAAGCCCAGCTCGGCGGCGGTCGCGGCGGTCACCGGGCCGATGCAGACGGCTTGGACGCGCGACTGCACAAACGCGAGCTCCTCTGCCGTGAACCACTCGGCGAAGTGACGGACCGTGGACGAAGCAGTGAAGGTGACGACGTCGAAGTCCGCGGCCTTCAAACGGCCGCTGAGGCCAACCTCCGGGGGGACGGCGACCGTGGTGTAGACGGGCACGACGTCGACGTGGCCCCCCAAGGCCCGCAGCGTGTCCGGCAGCGTATCCCGCGCGACCTCCGCCCGGAGGATGAGGTAGCGGCGACCCTTGACGCCCTCGTGCTTGAGGGCCCCATTCAGACAGTCGGCCAGCCCCTCGGCGATGAAGGTCTCGGGCACGCAGTCGGCGACCATGCCGCGCTCATCGAGCCTTCGGGCGGTCACCGGTCCGACGCACCCGATCCGCGCCGAGCCAAAGGCCCGTGGATCCCGACCAAGCTGACGAAGGCGATCGAACGTCGCGTCGACGCCGTTCGCGCTCGTGAAGATCACCCAGTCGTAGGTCGAAACCGAAGCGAGCGCCTGATCGACCGCGGCCCAGTCCTTCGGCGGCACGAAGGCCACCGTGGGCACCTGAAGGACCTCCGCGCCCAGCTCTTTCAATCGCTCCGAGAGCGGGCCTTGTTGAGCGGCGCTGCGCGTGACGACGACTCGAAGGCCGTGGAGGAGGCGCTGCTCGTACCAGCCGATCGTCTCGCGGAGGTTGACCACATCGCCGACGATGGCGATGGCGGGGGGCTCGACCTGCGTCTCGAGATCGGCGTCCGCGCAGGCACCGAGCGTGGAGATCCGGGTCTGTTGATCGGGCCGCGTCGCCCACCGGACGAGCGCGACCGGGGTCTCGCGGTCCCGACCGGCTTCGATCAGGCGAAGCGCGATGCGGCCGAGGTTTCGGGCGCCCATGTAAAAGACGACGGTGTGTATCCGGGCGAGGGCCGCCCAGTCGACGGCCCCCCCGTCTTTCTCGCCCGCCTCGTGGCCCGTGCAGAAGGCCACCGTCGCCCCATGCCCCCGGTGGGTGACCGGGATGCCGGCATACGACGCGCAAGCGATGGCGGCGGTGACGCCCGGGACCACCTCGAAGGGCACACCGGCCTGAGCGAGCGCGAGGGCCTCCTCGCCCCCCCGCCCGAAGACGAACGGATCCCCGCCTTTGAGCCGCACGACGACCTTGCCCCGTGAAGCCCGGTCGACAAGCAGCGCGTTGATCTCGGCCTGTTCCAGACGCGAGCCCGGGTCCCCGACGCGGATGATCTCGACGATTGCCCGCAGCCCGACGACGAGCTCGGGGTTGACGAGGTAGTCCTGCACCACGACGTCGGCCCGTTGCAAAAGCTCTCGCCCACGGACGGTCAACAGACCTGGGTCCCAAGGGCCCGCGCCGACGAGGTAGACGTAGCCGATCGCGCTCACGATCGCGCCGCGCGCACCGCTCGCAGGATCTCTGCTCCGCCAGCACCGAGGAGCGAGACCGCCATGCTCTCGCCGAGGGCAAGCGGCTCGTCACCGAAGAGCGTGGCGTCGATGAAGTCCCGCCCATCGGGAGAGCCGACGAACGCGCGCAGGCGGAGGCGTTCCCGATCGATGGTCGCGTACGCGCCGACGGGCACGCGGCAGTCCCCTTCGACGCCGCGGAGGAACGCGCGTTCAGCGAGCACGCACGTCTCGCTGTCCGCGTGGTGAAGGACCTTGAGCCTGTCGCGCACGGCGAAGTTGTCGGCGCGACACTCAATCGCCAGTGCCCCCTGCCCCACGGCCGGGATCCAGTGCTCGGGGTTGAGCGGCAGGAAGTCCATATCTTTGCGGTCGGTGAGCTCGAGCCGAAGCAGGCCGGCCATCGCCAGGACAACCACATCGCAGCGCCGGGCATCCTCAGTCGAGAGCACGCGCTCCAAACGGGTCTGCACATTGCCCCGGATGGGCTCGATGCGAGCCGAAGGCCAGCGGCGGAGGGACAGACAGGCTCGACGAAGGCTCGCCGTCCCGACGTTTCCGGGCGACTCCGGCAAGGGAGGCGCGCCCCCTTCGGGCAGCGCCCTCGTCACGATGCAGTCCCGAACATCGCCCCGCTTGGGGATGGCGCCGATGACGAGGCCTGGCGGTCGCGAGGTGGGCACGTCTTTGAGGCTGTGAACGGCGAGGTCAATCTCACCAGCCAAGAGCGCGTCCTCGAGCTCGCGCGTGAAGAGCCCCTTGCCGCCGAGATCCGCGAGCGGGCGATCGAGGAAACGATCACCGGCGGTCTTGAAGATGACGTTGTGGGCCCGAAGGTCAGGGTGAGCGCGCGTGAGGAGACTCCCGACGGCTTCCGCCTGCCACAAGGCGAGCGCCGAGCCACGGGTCCCGATTCTTAGAGTTTGAGTCGTCATTCCTTGCTCTCATCCAGTCGAAAGAGTCGGCGAGCTGCGGCGACCAGCTCTGCGCCGTCATCGGTTCGTGCCGCGTCCTTCAGCGTGCTGAAGACATCGTGAAGCAGCTTGTTCATCGCGCCGTCAACGAGCTGCTCGACCGCCTTGCGCTGCTTCTCGTCTAGGCCGCCTAACCGCTTCGAGGCGCGCTCGAGCTCAGCGTCGCGCACGGTGTCCGCGTGCCGACGCAGCGCGGCGAGGGTCGGGGCGATCGCGTGCCCCGAGAGGTCGCTTTGATACCGAGAGGCCTCGGCGGCGACCAGCGTCTCGGCGGCAAAGGCTTCACGGTGCCGGCCCGCGAGGTTCTCATTGGCGATGCCTGAGAGGTCATCGACATCGTAGACGTAGACGTTGTCGAGCGAATTGATGACCGGATCGACGTTCCGAGGCACGGCGATGTCGATGAAGAAGAGCGGGCGATATTTGCGCGCCTTGACGACGCGGCGGACCATGGCGGCCGTGACCAAATAACCCGGCGCGCCCGTGGACGTGACGACGATGTCTGCTTGAACAAGCAGGCTCTCGAGCTCGTCGAGGCCGCGCGGGTGGCCCCCAAGGGCTTCGGCCACAGCCCGGGCGCGATCGAAGCTGCGGTTGGCGACGAGCAGCTCGTGGGCCCCGTGTCGCCGAAAGTGCCGGGCGGCGAGCTCCCCCATCTTGCCCGCGCCGACCAGGAGCACGGTGCATCGATCGAGGCTGTCGAAGATCTGCCGGGCCAGATCGACCGCGACGCTGCTGATCGAGACCACCGACTTGCCGATGCCGGTCTCGCTGCGGACCCGCTTGGCTACGGCGAAGGCCCGCTCGATGGCGCGGTGCAAAGAAGGCCCGGTCACGCCGCCGATCCGGCAGTGCTCGTACGCCGCCTTGAGCTGACCGAGGATCTGGGGCTCACCGACTACGAGGCTGTCCAGGCTCGAGGCCACCCGAAAGAGGTGCAGGAGGGCGGCCTGCCCGTGATGCACATAGAGGTGGGGCGTGAGCTGAACGGCGTGCGTGCGACCGACCTCCGCGAAGGCCAAGATGAGCTCGGCGCGGGTCTGCGCGGCGTCGTCGCAGGCCGTCCACAGCTCGACGCGATTGCACGTCGAGACGACGAAGGACTCCCGACAGCCGGCGACCTCTCGAGCCCGCGAGGCGGCGGCGACCAAGGCCTCATCGGCCAGCGCGTACTGCTCGCGAATCGAGACCGGCGCCGTCTTGTGCGACAGCCCGAGAACCAGAAGCTCCATCAGCCGACCCCGAAGCTGTACTGCGCCACGGCGCCGAGGACCACGAGCAAGCCCGCCGTGGTCAAGACCGCCGCGCGTTGGCCCCGCCAGCCCGCTGTGAGGCGCGCCTGAAGCACGACCCCGTAGATGGCCCAGGAGACGATGGCCAAGACGTAGGAGGCGCGCAGGTGGTCGGTGCGGATCGCATAGGCGCTGCCGAGGAGGATGGACACCGTATAGAAGGGAAAGCCTAAGACGATGCCCTTGAGTGCCAGCCGGTCGAGCACGTCGAGCGGCGGCAGGCGGCGACGAAGCTCGACGTTCGACTTCTGCTTCAGCAGCCGGGCTTGCATGAGGTAGACGACCGAGACGGAGGTCGAGAAGCCAAAGGCCGTGACGCCGACGAAGGCGAGGACGATGTGAACGCGCAAGAGCCCATCGAGGACGGTGGGGGTCGGTGACGGCGCGGCTTGTCCTCCGAGGAATGCGAAGAGCACGAGGAGCGTGGCGAGCGCCGAGACGAAGCTGCCGAGCCCCGCGACGGGGTAACGACGGGTCAGGACGAGGTACACGGCGCCCAAGACCAAGGCGGAGACGACGAGCCCGACCTGGGTATAGGTGCCCTCGAGCGCGTCCCCGACGAGCGCGAAGACGGCCCCCGCGGCGACCAGCAGGGTGAGGCCAAGTACTGCGTGTCCAATGCGCAGCAGCGCGGGTCGGGAGGACCACAGGGCGGCGAGATAAAACGCCGTGCTCAGGCCGAAGAGGGCGACGGCCGCGGGCAAGAGGACGTGGGTCATAAGGGCGGCTCCGCGGTCGTGACATCCTGTGAGAGAACCGAGGCCAAGTAGGCTCGCGCCGCCGGCTCGCCATGGGTCGCGAGGATATCGAGGATCGGACCGTTCGCCAGCCTTTGAAGCAGGGCTCGACGATCGGCACCCGCGGGCCGCGCACCACGAACTTCCTGCAGCACGCTGACGAACGTCGACCAGTACGAGGGGACGAGGTCGAGAAGCGCGCGCCTGAGGCGAGCCGTCGCGGCCGGGGCGCTCGGGCTCGTCGACAGCGTCAGGAGCAGCGGCCCTTGGCGAAGACAGGCGGGCACTTCGAAGTCGCTGTCCTCGGAGCCCGTGGCGTCCCCTGCGAGCAGGCCGCGCCGATGGCTCGCTTCGACGACACGATGGTTGACCGCTCTCGTCGCGCACGCCAACACCAAGTCCACATCGTCGAGGTGGGCCTCTTCAAACGGGGCGGCGACAGCCTCCCACTGACCATCGCTCGAGGTCGGCACGTCGGGCGCGACCCACCTGAGGCGCGCGCCGCTCTCGAGCAGGGAAGCGGCCCGACGTCGACCGACCGAGCCCGCCCCGACGACGACCACGCGGCGACCCGCGACGCGGAGTTGGATCGGAAAGGTCGTCACAGCGGCGGTCAGATGACCGACGTCACGAACTCCGTGAGGGCGCCTTTGACGTTGGAGGTGGGCGCGCCGACCTTGGTGTTCTTGACCTCGCCGCCCTTGAAGACCATCAGCGCGGGGATGCTCCGGATGCCGTACTTGATGGACGTCTGAGGCGACTCGTCGACGTTGACCTTCACGACCTTGACCTTGCCGACCCACTCGGCCGCCAGAGACTCGACGTGAGGCCCGATGGCCCGGCACGGCCCGCACCAGGGTGCCCAAAAGTCAACGAGCACCGGGAGGTCGCTGTCGAGGACCTCCGCCTGAAAGTTGTTGTCGTTCGCGTTTACGTAAGAGGCGGCCATGAGATTCTCCACTGTAGAAACGGTCGAGGGCGAGTTCGACGGCTAGAACACCGTTCGACGCACATTGATGTTCACGAGGAGTCCGATCGCGACCATGACGGTCAGGACGGACGAGCCACCATAGCTCATGAGGGGAAGGGTAACGCCGGTCACCGGCAAGAGGTTGAGTACCATGCCGATGTTCATGAACACCTGCCAGAAGATCAACGCGGCGACCCCCACGGCGACGTGCCCACCAAACTTGTCGCGGGCGTGGCTGGCCACCCGGAGGGCCCCGACGACCAGCAGCAGATAGACGAGCAAGACGGACCCGGCGCCGATGAGCCCGTGTTCCTCGGCGAGGTTCGCGAAGACGAAGTCCGTGTGGTTCTCGGGGAGGAAGCCGCCCGCGACCTGCGTGCCGAGCCCATGGCCCTTGCCAAAGATCCCGCCGCTGCCGACGGCCACACGGGCCTGGAGAGCGTGCCAGCCCGCGCCGAGGCGGTCGACCTCGCCATCGAGCAAGGTGAGGATCCGGTCCTTCTGGTAATCGCGCAGCACGAAACGCCACATCAAAGGCGTCGCTATGACGGCTGCGGTCAGCAGGGTGACCGAGGAGCGACGATCAAACTTCTCGTAGGCGAGCATCGAGAACCCAATGAACATAAGCATGAGCGTGTGGCCCAGATCGGGTTCCTGCAGGATGAGGAACATGGGCATGGCGAGGATGCCGGCGACGGGCATGAGGTCGCGCAACGTGTAACCGGCCGGGCGCGGGACCCGGTTGAACCAGCTGGCGAGCATGGCGATGACGGCGAGCTTGGAGAGCTCGGAGGGCTGCACGCTCACCGGCCCGAAGTCGAACCACCGGCGCGACCCATTGATCTCTTTACCGATGCCCAGAACGAGCGCGAGCAGGACGACCGCGCCGCCGTACAGGAACGGAGAGAGGCGATCGAGGTGCCGATAGTCGACGACGGCCGTGGCGATCATCGCGAACGCACCCACGATCAGCCAGTAGAACTGCTTCATGTGGATGTTGCTGCCCGACGACATCGAGGTCGACTGGAGGTTGAGCACCCCGACCGCGCCCAAGAGGAGGACGAGCACGATGAGGGACCAGTCGAGCCGCGCGACCCCGGCCATGGCCCGATTCAAGGGGCCCCTCGTTCGAGGCGACGGCGCGGCACGTGGCGGTTCGCGGCCTGGGTATTGAAGATGGGCTCGATGCGTTCGTTGTACGCCTGCATGACTTGGCGGGCGACCGGGGCGGCCTCCTTGCCGCCTGTGCCGCCGTGTTCCAGGAAGACCACGACGACGAGGCGCGGCGACTCGACCGGCGCGAACCCGGCGAACCAGGCGTGGTCGCGCTCGCGGAAGTCCTTGACCTTGTCGGTGAAACGAAGGCGTTCGATGTCGCGAACCTGCGCCGTGCCCGTCTTGCCCGCCACCCGCGCGCCCGGAATCCCGGCGAGGAGGCCGGTGCCGATCTCGGTATCAGAGACCGCGCGTTCGAGCCCCTCGACGATGGCGGCGAGGTGGACCGGATCGGCGCCCAGCCGTCCGACGATCTGCGGTCCGTATGCGGCCACCGTCTTGCCATCCGGCGATTGCACGCGGCTGACGATCCGAGGCGCGTACAACGTGCCGCCATTGGCCAGTGCTGCATACGCGAGCGCCATTTGAACCGGCGTCGTTCGCACATCGCCCTGCCCGATCGCCGTCGAGAGCGCGAGCCCGAACTGGTAGCCGTTGCTGGTGTGCTCTTCGTGCCACTGGCGGGTCGGTACGAGCCCGGGTGACTCGCCGTTGATGTCGAGGCCGCTGATGCGACCGAACCCAAAACGCTGGGCGTACGTCGCGGGGGTGTCGATGCCCAATCGCTCGCCGAGCTTGTAGAAGTAGACGTCGGCAGAGGCCGCGAGCGCGGCGGTCAAGCTGACCTTGCCGTGCCCCGAGAGCTTGTGACAGTGAAAGATGCGATTGCCGAAGTCGTAGGTGCCGGGGCTATCGACCTCGGTCTCAGGCTCGATGAGGCCCTCCTCGAGCGCGGCGAGCGCCGTGACGACCTTGTAGACGGAGCCCGGGAAAAACGAGTGGACCGACTTGTCAATCATCGGCTTGAAGGGGTTTTCGACCACCTCCTGGTAGACCTCGGGGGGGAGCCGACCGGACCATTGGTTCGGGTCGAAGTCCGGCTTGCTGACCATGCCGAGGATGGAGCCATCGCGGGGATCAACGAGCACGATGGAGCCCGATTCGTACCGTGACAGCGCGGAGACGAGGATGCGCTGGACCTCGGCGTCGATGGTCAAGACGAGGTCGTTCCCAGGCACCGCGGGCTCGTGCACGACCTCATCCACTGCCGCCAAGGCCCGCTGATCCGCGGCCTTGGCCCCTCGGGCGTTGACGACGTACTTCTCGTAGCCGTCCCGGCCAGCGAGGAGGCCGTCGAAGCGCGACTCAAGGCCGAAGCGCCCGGTCATCGCGTTGGGGCGAACGGAGACGCCGACGCTTTCGACCTCCTCGGGCCTCATTCGGCCCATGTAGCCGATGAGGTGAGCGCCGATCCGCGCCTCTGGATACATCCGCTGCTGCTCGACCTTGATCGAGAGGCCGTCAATCTGGGCACGAAGGCTCTGAGCGCGGGCGACGTGTCCGCGATCGATGTCTCGGCGGACCCGAATGGGCTGGTAACGCGCGATGCCGCGTGGCTCCTGGATCTTCTCGCGCAGCCGCTCAAGGTCCAGCGAGTCGAGCTCGAGCACCTCCTCGAGGCCATCGAGCAGCGCCGGCAGATCCTTGACCTGAGACGGCGTGACGTAGAGGTCGTAGGCCGCGCGATTCTGGGCGAGCGGGCGTGCTTGCCGGTCGAAGATGTTGCCCCGGTCGGCCGGGAGCGCCTCTGGTCGGATGAAGTTGGCTTGGGAGGCCTGCGACATATCGCCCCCATCGAGGACCTGGAGCTGCGCGAGTCGACCGATGAAGACCGCGAAGACCAAGCCCACGACCACCATCAGGCGACGTGCACGCAGACGGTAACCGAGCGCGGAGGAATCGAGGTAGACGTCGGACATGGCGTCCCGGTCATCGTGAAATCGCGTGACCCTACCAAACCGGGACGCAGCCGAAAACCCGTAGTTGCCTCAGAGTGCCTTCAGAGCAGATCTCGATCAGGCTGACGGACGAACAGCGCCTCGAGTCGATCCATGATCGGAAACCCGATCGGAACGAAGACCACGACGACCACCACGCGAGGCACGATGAGGTGGCTGATACGCAGTGCCAGCGTGGCTTCGGCGAGCACGAGGCGACTGAGGAGGACCAGGAGAAAGAGGCTGGCGATGCCCCCCAAGAGGCCCAGGAGCAGCCGACCGATGAACCCTTGGAATAGGACTCGCGTCGAGGTGGCCTTCGACAGGTAGAAAAGGAAGAGCGCGTGAAGCATGTGCATGCCGAGCGGGCTGCCCGCGAAACCATCAGCGAAGAGGCCGAGGACCGCCGCGATGATCGCCCCCTGCGTCCAAGTGCGGGTGGTCCCCATCCACATGATGACGACGACGAGGAAGTCGGGTGAATAGACGTCGAGGCCCGCCGCCTCACGGAGAAAGAGGTCCCCGCACAGCGCGAAGAGTCCGGCGACAATGGCCAAGAGCACGCTCATGGGAGCCCCTGCGGGCGAAGGGGACCACCGGGGGCCAACGACGGCGTGGACCCCTTTGAGGCCGGACGCTCAAGGTCCAGGCCATCGGAGGTCAGACCCGTCGGCCCGATCACGATGAAGACCTCATCGAGGCCAGAGAGATCGGCGAGCGGCTCGACCTCGGCGTTTTGGAACAGACCGTGGGGCTGAGACTTCACGCTCGTGACCCGCCCGACGACCAACCCCCGCGGGTATCGACCGTCGTCCCCCGTGGTCAAGACCCGCTCGTCGCGGACCGTCTGCTCGCTGCGCTCCAAGTACTCGAGCCGCGCGGCGTACCGATCGGGCTCACCGGTGCCCACAGCGACGCCACGCACGCGGCTCGTCTCGAGCATCACGTCGACGGAGCTGCGGGGATCGGTCACGAGCAAGACCTCGGCGTGGGTACCGGAGACCGTGCGAATCTGCCCCACCAGACCACCCGGCGCCAGGACCGGCTGGCCCGGTTGCACGGCCGGATCGTCGACATCGAGGGTGAGCCTGAGCACACGGAAGAAGCTCGACAGCCCACGGGACACCACCCGGGCGGCCCGGAGGCGGAGGTCTTTGCGCTGGTCGGCGAGCTCGAGCAGCGTTCGCAGCCGCTCATTTTCTGCGCGCAGCCCATCCGACTCGGCCGTCCGTTGGCGAAGCTCCCGAAGCTCACTCTCGAGCGCGGCGTTCTGGGCCCGAACGTCGATGAGGCCGACATAATCGGTCCAGAACGTCCGCACCGCCCGCCCGGAGGTCGTGACCGAGGCCTCGAGGGGCCCGAGGACGCGAGACACGAAGCGCCCCACGGTACCGGGTCGACCTTGTTTGCGATCGACGATCAGCAAAGCCGTGGAGAGCATCAGGAGCGTCACGCCCACGATGATCGGTCGGCGAGGTGAGGCGGGGCGTGGCATAGGGGAGATCGCCCGAGGCCCCGGGCGGTCAGGCCTCGATCGACACGCTCTTGAGGAGCGAGATCTCGTCGAGGGCTTTGCCGCAGCCGAGGACCACGGCCGAGAGCGGATCATCGCAGATCATGACCGGCAGCCCGGTCTCTTCTCGCAGCAACATATCGAGGCCTTTAAGCAAGGCCCCTCCTCCCGCGAGGACGATTCCCTTGTCGACGATGTCGGCCGAGAGTTCGGGCGGCGTGCGCTCCAGAGCGACCCGCACGGCCTCGACGATTTGGTTGATGGGCTCCTGCAGGGCCTCGCGGATCTCGTCGGACGTGATGGTCAGGGTCTTCGGGAGCCCGGCGACGAGGTCCCGCCCCTTGACCTCCATAGACGTGCTCTCACCGGCGTTGAAGGCGTTGCCGATGTTCATCTTGATCTTTTCGGCCGTCGGTTCGCCGATGAGCAAGTTGTACTTGCGCTTCATGTGCTGGACGATCGCCTCGTCCATCTTGTCGCCGCCGACGCGAACCGAACGCGAATAGACGATGCCGGACAACGAGATGACCGCGACCTCGGTCGTGCCGCCGCCGATGTCGACGATCATGTTTCCCGACGGCTCGGTGATCGGCAGGCCCGCACCGATGGCCGCGGCGATCGGCTCCTCGATGAGGTAGACCTCCCGCGCGCCGGCGATCTGGGCACTCTCGCGGACCGCACGTTTCTCGACCTCGGTGATCCCGAATGGGACGCCGATGATCACCCGGGGCTTGACGAGCGTCGTTCGCTGATGCGCCCGCGTAATGAAGTAGCGGATCATCGCCTCGGTCACATCAAAGTCGGCGATGACGCCATCTTTCATGGGGCGAATGGCGGTGATGCTCCCGGGCGTGCGACCGAGCATCTCCTTGGCCTCTCGACCGACGGCCAGCACTCGCCTTACGCCCTTCGAGTCCTTCCGGACGGCGACCACCGAGGGCTCACAGGAGACGATCCCCTTGCCCCGGGCATAAATCAGCGTGTTGGCCGTACCGAGATCGATAGCCAAGTCGTTGCTGAACATGCCGTAGATGTAGTCGAACAGCACGGGATGGACTCTTGGGCACCCTCAAGGGGCGTCTCTGGGCGACCGTGGACATGAGGGGGAGGCGGGCCGCTCTATAGCAGTTGTCGTTCTCGCGGGCAACCTGCAAACGGGTTGACCGCACGAAGTGTCAGCCATAGTATCCTGCGGCTTTTTGCCCATTTCAGGCCGATCCGAGACCAATATGTTAACCGACCTCCGCGAGAAGTCTCAGCACTTCCTCATCTACATTGCCTTTGGCATTCTCATCTTCGTCTTCATCTTCTTCTTCGGTCCGCAATCCGAAGGCTGCCAGGCGCGGCAAGGAGCCGAAGTCCAGCGCATCGGCTGGGC
>SHZC01000087.1 GCA_009692505.1 Myxococcales bacterium | reverse complement strand
TCAGGGCCATGTCGAGCCGCAACGCCACCTGTGCCCCCGCCGGGAGCGCGATCGTGCCCGAGGGGGGCGCCGCGGCGAGGCCGGGGATCGGAGGCGCAGAGGTCGGCATCAAGGCATCGGCGGCGGCCAGAGTTGCTGTGTCGGCGAGCATCGCGGTATCGGGCGCAGTTGCGTCCTCGGGCGCGGTATCGGGCGCAGTTGCGTCCTCGGGCGCGGTATCGGGCGCAGTCGCGACCTCGGGCGCAGTCGCGTCCTCGGGCGCAGTCGCGGTATCGGGCGCAGTCGCGGTATCGGGCGCAGTCGCGTCCTGGGGCAGGCCCGCATCGACCTGCGCCGCGTCCGCGATCGGATCCTCCATCGGCTCCGGCCCGGTCGAGGCGGGGACCTCCGGGACCTCGGGCTCGGGTGCGGTCGAGCTCGGCGGCGGCATGGCCTCGATCGCGATCAGCTCAGTCGACGCCCCGAACTCCAGATCGTCATTGAACTCAAGCTCAATCGACAGCAGCGGCGGGCCGGCGAGGGTCAGCAGCCCGAATACGAGCAGGTGCGCAAGGACGGAGGCCGTCGCGGCGACCCCGAGGCGCCGCCATGGGTGTGCGGAGCGCATGGGGGTCGCAGCTTATCCGAACGCGGGCAGCCCGGCGCGCAGATCTTCGATGGTGTCCGCGAGCGTCTCGGCGAGGGGCCGCGGCGCGAAGCCGAGCTCTGTCACAGCGCGGCTCGAGTCGACGTACCAATAGTGGCAGGCCATGTCGAAGGTCTGCTTGTCGAGCCCGCCCATGAACTTGAGCTGACTGGCGTGGCCGAGCAGATCACGCAGCCAGACGTTCTCGCTGAGCAGCTTGCGCGGGAGCTCCAGCGCCGGGGCCCTCACGCCGCTGAGCTCGCTGAGCAGGATCAAGAAGTCGCGGAGCGGGAGATTGGTCCCGGTGAGCAGGTAGCCCAGACCGGGTGTACCGACCTCCATGAGGCTGGGCAAGACGGCGGCCACGTCGCGAACGTCAACCGCGCTGACGCCGCCCGGCAGGCTCGCCTTCACGTCGCCGCACAGGAACTTCACGACGTCGCCCGTGCTGCTGCTTGTGTGGTCGCCGGGGCCGAGCACGAGGGTCGGCCGCGCGAGCTTGACCGGGAAGCCCTGGGCCACGAAGTCCATGACCTCCTTCTCCGCGTAGACCTTGCTCTCGTAGTAGGGCCAATCGCGGAGGAGGGCGGTGGGGACCGGGCTGTCCTCCCGGCCCAGGAAGTCCGGGCGCTTCGAGACGCCGACGGTGCCGCTCGTGCTGACGACGAGCACGTCCTCGATGCCCGCCTCTTTGCAAGCGCGGAGGATGTTTCGCGTGCCGCTGACGTGCACATCGAACATCTCGCCCCGTCGTGAGCTCTCCCGGCTGACGAACCCCGCGCAGTGATACACGGCGTCGACGCCTCTGACCGCGTCACGGCAGTCCTCGAGGTCAACGACCGAGCCCCGCCGCTGGTCCACCTCGAACGGCTCGAGCCTGGGCGAAGCCGAGCGGCTCAGGCTGCGGAGCGTGTGTCCCTGCTTATGCAGGACCGAGACGAGGTGCAGCCCCAGAAATCCGCTGGCGCCGGTGACGAGGACGGTCTTGGCACTCATAGTCCGAACACCTGCTGAAATGTGAAGAGCAGCGTGGGATCGTTGGTCTTGACCTTGCCCTCGGCGAACTCCGCGAAGCTCGGGACGTAGTGCTCGCGGACGATGCGCTCGAAGGTTCGCAGATCGGTCTTCAGGACGCAGTCGGCTTTGCCGCCGGGAGGTCGCGAGTTCTCGATGCGGACCTGCCGATCGTCGACCGCCACCGTCCACTTGCCGTCGGCCCCGTCACCGAGGCTGAAGTACCAGGTGACCGGCTTCTTGGTGGCGCCGGGCACGAATCGGCTCTCAAGCTCGCTGAAGACGGCGGTGATGCCCTGCCCCTTCCGCGCGCTGTCTGCCGCCGCCTTGTCCCAAGGGTATCGGGTGCCGTCGCGCAGGCTCTCCAAGGCGTCCCGGAGGCGGTCGGACACGATCTGGTAGGTCTCGATGCGGTTCTTGCCGGCGCATTGTTCGGCGAGGAAAGCGGACGTGATGACCTGCCCGATCTTCACTGAGAGCCGCCGATGCGAGGGGAAGACCCCGCCCTTCGGCAAGGACCGATGGGTGCCCTTGAGGTACAGCGGCAGGACCGGCAGCCCGCTCTTGCTTTGGAGGTAGCCGATGCCGTGTTTGAACTCCTGAAGCTCGCCGTTGCCGGAGCGCGTGCCCTCCGGGAAGACGAGGATGATCCGACCTTCTCGAAGGGCCTGCTCGGCGAGCCTCAAGCTGCTCTCGAGCGAGCCGCTGCGATCAACCGGGATGAGGTTGGTGAACTCCTCGAAGTAGGTCCGCTTCTTGGGCGTATCGAAGAAGTAGTCCGCTGCGGCTAAAGCGCTCAGGCGCTGGCCGTACTCCCCCAAGGCGTACTTGACCAGCCCCATGTCCAGGTGGCTGGCGTGGTTGGCGACGACGATGCATTGGGCGTTGAGCGGGATGTGCTCCCGCCCGTTGACCTTGACGTTGAAGGCGCGCCGGTAGGTCTGTCGCTGCGCCAGATCGAGCAGGGTTCGACCCAGTTTCGAGACGGGCTGCGGCACGTCCACGGCGCCGTCTTCTTCTTCGCCCTCGAGGTCGAAAGACAGGCTCTCGCCGCCTTTGGCCCTTCGCTCGACGAGCTCGACGAGCTCACGCACGGTGCCGCACTTGACGAGCTCCTCGCCCGGCACGCGCACGCTGCCCCGCTCCTCGATGAGCAGGCGCAGCTCGACGAGTTGGAGCGACGAGAGGCCGAGGTCCTGGATGAGGTGCGTCGTCGGCTCGATGTCGACGGCCTCATGCCCGGTGAGCCCCGCGACGCAGGCGTAGAGCCACGCGGGCTCCCGACCGGCAGGTACACCAGGATGCTCCGCCCGGCTCGCCTTGCTCACCTCGAGCAGATGCAGCAGCTCGGCTCGAACCTCGGTTCGCTTGACCTTGCGCGTGGGTGTCCGGGGCAGATCGCCGTGCCAGAACTTCAGGGTCCGGATTCGCTGGTGATCGCCGAGCTTCTGGCCGACGAGGCCGAAGTGGGCGCGGACCTCGTTCTGAGCGTCCTCCGGCGTCTCGTCGTTGAGCACGACGAGCGCCGCCACGCGCTCATCGCCTTGGGGATCGGGGATCCCGACGATGGCGAGCTCTTTGATGTGCACATGGTCGGCGTAGAGGGGCTCGAGCTCGTCGGGGTAGACGTTCTTGCCGCTGCTCGTGACGATGATCTCCTTGCGGCGACCCACGAGGGTGAGGCGCCCGTCGCGATCGAGCTTGCCGAGATCGCCGGTATGCAGCCAGCCCTTGCGGACCGTGTTTGCGGTGGCCTCGGCGTCGTTCAGGTAGCCGACCATCACGTTGTCGCCCTTGGCGATGACCTCGCCGACGCCGTCCTTATCGGGGTTGATGATCTGCACCTTGACGCCGGTGATGGGCTTGCCCACCGAGCCGCCGCCGAGCCGGTCGCCCGGTCTCCGCACGGTGAGCACGGGGGCGGCCTCCGTCAGGCCATAGCCCTCCAGCAGCTCGAAGCCCAGCCCCTCGAAGGCCTTCATGACCGGCTCGCCGAGCGCGGCGCCGCCGCTGATCAGGTATCTGATCCGGCCCCCCATGAGCTTGTGAACCTCGCCGAAGGCCATCGGCCCGAGGTTGATGCCGTACTCTTTCCGCAGGTGTCGAGAGAACCGCAGCATCGACTTGAAGGCGAGCCGTGCCGTGTCACCCCGCTCGCCGACCTGGGTCTCGATGCGCCGATGCAGGAGGTCCCAGAGGGCCGGGACGCCGATGAGCGCGGTGGGCTTCACCGTCTTGAGGGCCTGGCGCAGGAGGGGCCCGTCAATTTCTTCGAGATAGCAGAGCTGCGCGCCCAGCGAGACCGGCAGGAGCAGCCCACAGGAGAACTCGAAGGTGTGGAAGAGGGGCAGGACGCTGAGGAAGCGGTCCTTCTCGGTCACAGTGAACGCGCCCTGCAGGCTCGCCAAGAGCGCGGTGAAGTTCCCGTGCGTGAGCATCACGCCTTTGGGATCACCCGTCGTGCCGCTCGTGAACAGCAGGCTGGCGATCTCCATGGACCGGTCTCGGCGGCAGACCCCGTGCTCGCCCTCTTCGGCCACGGGCTCCGCGTCGAAGACCTCGCCAATGGCCACTCGCCGCGCCCCGAAGTCGTGGCTGCCCGGTCGCGTCTCGTGAACGATGACGAGCTTGGCTTCGGCTTTGGCCGTGATGCGGGCGGCCTCGAACTCGGGCATCTCGGGATCGATCGGCACGGCGACAGCGTCCGCGCAGAGGATCCCGAAGTAGGCCATCGGCCAGGCCGGCTCGTTCTTGGTCATCAAGACGACCTTGTCGCCTTTTTGGATGCCGTTGTTCCGCAGCCAGCCGGCCACGCGGCGCGCCGACTCCCAGAAGTCGGCGAACGTATAGGTGACCTCGAGCCCTTCGGCGTGCGTGAAGTACGACAAGGCGCGGCGCTCGGCGAACGTCCGCGTGGCGGTCCGGAAGACCTCGATGAGGTCCCGCGCTCGGGCGATCTTCTTGACTCGTTTGACCTTGTCGTCGAGCTCGCCAAAGACCCATTTGCGGAGGCCCGGCAAGTGGACGTTCATCCAGTAGTGACGCCAGTCGAGGGTCTGAGGTTCGAAGGCGAAGGCGGCCCGCTCATCGGGCACGAGGGTGTCCGACAGCGCGCGCATCCGCCGCGACGAGAACACCGGGCGATTGTCGTGAATGAACGGGACGAAGACCTCCATGAGGCTCCCGGTCATCTTGCTCATGGCCTCGAGCCCGGCCAGGCCTTTGTCAAGTTGGTTGACTAAAGGACGGACGGGCATCCGGGCCGCCGGGGGGAGCTGCTCCAAGGCCGAGCGCGCCATCTTCACGAGCTTGTTGACCGCCGGCGCGCCGAAGCGCTTGAAGTCGGCGTAGGGGATGGGCGCGGACTCGAGCTGCTTGAGGGCGAAACGCTCGATGGGGTTCTTGATGTCCGTGTCGTAGTCGCGGCGCCAGGCGAGGTTGGTCAGCTCGACGGTCCGGAAGATCGTCAGCGGGTTAATGTCACCGGAGCAGAGCTGGTAGACCCGCTCGGCGCGCCCTTCGATGAGCGCGGCGCCGGCCAGGAGGGTGCCACGGCAGACGTCGTCGACGCAGACCACGTCGAGCAGGGCGTCGCCGTCTGCGGGCAGGAAACGATGGCCCTTGTGCATGACGTAGACGAGGGGCGCCGAGGTGTTGACGCCTTCGTTCCAGCCCGCGAAGGGGAAGCTGCGGGTGCTCTCCACGATCGCCGGACGCACGATGCTCACCGGCACACCGAGCTCTGCGGAGCGCTTGAGCGTGAGCTGCTCGCCTAAGCCCTTGGAGTACGTATAGGTGTTCGTCCAGCCCCAGTGTTGAGCTCTGGCCGTGCCCTCTTCGACGAGCTGCTCGTCAATCCAGCGCGTGCGGCAGGACTTCAGCGCGTCCGCCATGCGGTCGGGATCGGTGTGATCGAGGCCCTTCCGGGTCAGCTCGACCTTAGCCTCCTCGCGAAAGCGGGACTCCATCTGCTGAGCCCGGGCGCGACCGCGAATCTGCGCGATGAGATCGAGCGCGTCGTTGACCTCGCGCTCCGGATCGAAGCCCTCCTGCTTCTTGGGCGTGTGACCGACGATGAGGGCGTCATCGCGCTCCGGCACGGGCCCGCTGACCTGCCCGGCGACGAAGCACGTGCTCATGTGCACGATGCCCGCCCCGGCCGCTCGCGCCAGCTCCAGCTTATGACCCACGCCGAGCGTATTGACCGACAAGGCCTGGTCGAGCGGCGGGTTGAAGTTCACGTTGCCCGCGCAGTGCAAGATGAGGTCGAGCGGGTCGCGCTCGGTCAGCTCGGCGTAGTCATCGGCCGAGAGCCCCAAGCGATCGAAGGTGACATCGCCGGCCACGACGTTGACCTTCTCGTTGCAGAAGTGCTCGAGCGCCTCATGGCCGATGCGCTCGGCGACGGCCTGGAACGGCTCGGACAGGACGATGATCGCGTCGAACCGGTCGCGCGCGTTCGGGTAATCACGGTTCGTTCGGACGAGCACGCTGACCCGTCTGATATCGGGGACCTCGGCGGCGATGAGCGCGAGCAGCACCTTGCCGACGAAACCCGTCGTGCCCGTGACGAGGACGTGTTTGCCGGCGAAGGCGCGCCTTACGCTCAGCGGCGGGCTGCCCTCTCCCGGATTCACTCGCGCCACGGCCTGACCCAAATCGCGACCGTCCATCTCACGCCTCCACGTCGGGGATGGAGATCGGCGGGATGTGCAAGTAGCTGATGTCAGGGTTCTGGTTGCCGAGGAAGTCTTTGGCCATGTCGAAGGCGATCTCGAAGTTCTTGGCCGTCTCGAAGCCCAAGCGCTTCGGTGCCCGCTCGTTCTCGTTGCCGACGATGATGACCCGCCCGACGTGAGCCCGACCGGCGTCGCCCCAGTACCACATGTAGAACGGATGAACGCCGTGGTAGGCGTTCCCCTTGCGGTACATCTGGATGTACTCGGGGTTGTGGGCGAAGGACTCCTCGAAGCGCTCGAGATCGTAGCTGTTCGTGCCGTAGTCCAGGATGCGCTGGTAGAACTCGACGTAAGACGGGTGGTGGTCCCGGTTGAAGTCCTCGGTGCAGGGGTGGGAGATGATCAGGACCCCGCCCTTCTTCAGCAGCGGCAGACCCCGATACATATTGAAGAGATACCCGAGCGCCATGACCTGAACGAGGATCGGGTTGAGGATGCTGTTGACGTTGTAGGGCGAGATGAAGGGCACGCCGCAGAGGACGACGTCCGCCTGGCCTTTGACCGGCACCGCGTACTGGGCGTTGACCTTCTCCAGCGTCTTCTTGTGCACCGGCTCCGTCTTGCCGGCGAAGACCCCCGTCAAGCCGAAGGGCGCGGGCACCTGCTCGAAGACCTTGCGACGCGCCGCCTCGGGGATCTTCTCCAGCAGGGCGCGCATCCCCTGAAACTTGGCGCGGTCGAGGTCCGACCACTGGTACTCGGGCTTGCCGAGGAAGGACATCGGGCCGCCGTACATATTGTTGTTCAGCGCGGTCTCGATGTGGAAGACCTTCATGTTCGCGTCGACGATCTTGCCCATACGATCGGTGATCTTGGCGAGCTTCGACTTCTCCGGCCGCGGGTCCATGTAGCTGTGGCAGCGGTGCATGACGTGCGGGTTGTGGTGGCTCTTCAGCGAGAGGTAGTCGGCGAGGCCGATGGTCACGCTCTTATGCCCGCCGTCCATGGGCACGAGGTTCAGGTTGACGTAGATCGTCAGGTCGCTCTCGACGCAGCGGCGGCTGATGCGGACGCGCTCGCCGTGGTCGGTCACGCCTAACTCGACCATGCCGTCGGGATCCTCGGCGTCGAAGTTGTAGAGCCGGTCGGGGTAGTAGCCGTCGTAGATCTTCTTGCCGACCATGCGGCGGATCTCGGGACCCGTCATGCGGCGATGAAGCGCGGTCGCCACGATGATGTGGATGTCGTCGACGCCATAGTCGCCGCAGAGCTTGAGGATCTCGGTGAGGATCGTCTCGCGGAGATCGGGCAGGACCATCGGGGGCAGGGGCAGAGAGATGTCGTCGATGGCGATGCTCAGCTTCATGCCGGGGCGAAGCTGCGCGAAGAGGGGATCCATCTCCTCGGGGTGCTGGAGCGCGTACCGAATCGCCGCCTTGGGGTTGCCGAGCGGCTCCATCGGCTGGTTCGGATGAATCACGCGCGTGCCCCGGGGCAGGATGACCTCGCGGAACCGGGTGCCGTGATGAATGAGCCTCGGGCCCGACTTCGCGTCGATGAACTCGATGTTTCCGTCGCGGGTAATGCTCGGCTGTGGGCGTGCCATTTTGATGCCTCCGGGCGTCTTCGGACGTCTTCAGACGTTGAGCACGGGCCAGTCGTGGGCGCGTGCGGTGCTCAAGAGTTGAGTGTCGGGGTTGACGGCGACCGGGCGGCCGACCATCGAGAGCATGGGGATGTCGCTGCCGCTGTCGGCATAAGCGCGACAGAGGCTCAGATCGAGACCGTTTTTGGCCGCGTAGGTCCGCACGAAGTTGGCTTTCTCCGGACCGGCATAGACGGGCGGAAGGAGGCGGCCGGTGGCCTTGCCGTCGACGATCTCCAGGCGGTTGGCCGCCCAGGCGTCGACGCCCAGGAAGTCCGCCATGGGGCGAACGATCACGTCGAGCGCGCCGCTGAGCAGCACCTGCTGGTAGCCCTCGGCCCGCGAGCGACGAATGAGGTCCAACATGTCCGGGTACATCTTGGCCCGGATCCAGGTGTCGAACATCTCCTGGCCGAGCACATAGAGGCGGTCTTCACCGATGCCCGCGTAGTTCTTGTAGAAGAGGTCGTTGAAGAACTTCCGGCCAATCTTGTCCGCGACGAGATAAAACGGGATCGACGCGAGCAGCGAGGCGGTGCGCGTGACCTTGTCGGTCAAGCTCGGCACGTTCATCGCGTAGTAGGCGTAGTTGTGGACGACATTGGTGCTCACCAAGGTGCCATCGACGTCGTAGAAGGCGGCGGCGTTCATTGGACTTGGGGGACTCGGGGCGCTCGGGGACATGGCAGACAAACCAGGCGGCGGGGTCGCCGAAAAAGCGGCGCAGACAAGCACGGCGGACGCGGGGTTTCAACGTCATCGCGGTGCGAAAAATCGGTGGCACCACGCTGCGAAGTACAGGTGACAGGCTTTCGGACGCGACTTTACGTGTTAGGACTCGGCCCCAGATGCTGCTCGCGTTGAACAAGCCCTATGGGGTCCTGTGCAAGTTCAGCCGCGATGAGACGGCGCGTCCGACCCTGGCCGACTTCGTCAAGTTGCCTGACGTTTATCCGGCGGGCCGGCTCGATGCGGACAGCGAAGGCCTGCTCCTGCTCACCGACGATGGGAGCCTTCAGGCGCGCATTACGCACCCGCGACATGAGCTGTCGAAGGTGTACTGGGCCCAGGTCGAGGGTCTGCCGGACGAGGCCGCCCTCTCAAGTCTAAGGAGCGGCGTCTCTCTCGGGGACTTCATCACGCGGCCCGCAAGGGCCCGCCTCATCGATCCCCCGGTGATATGGCCGCGCGATCCGCCGATTCGGTACCGGGCGTTGATTCCCACGACCTGGCTGGAGATGACGATCAACGAAGGCAAGAACCGGCAAGTGCGGCGCATGACCGCGAAGGTCGGGTTCCCGACGCTGAGGCTCATTCGGGCGAGGATCGGGGGCATCAGCCTCGGAGCGCTGTCTCCGGGCGACGTCCTGGAGGTGAAGCCGAGTCTGCTGTTCGGGCCGGGCGGTGGTTCGTCACCGGGACAGGGCTGACCCGAAGACCTGGGCGCCCGAGGACTCCGAGAGGTAGCTGCTGGCCTCGACGTCGGGGCCAAACGGCAGGACGTTGAACCCATCTACGAGAAGCGAGAAGGCCGCATCCCGCGACACGTCGGCCGAGGCACTGACCGACCGCTTCCCGCTGCTGGAGAGGGCGTAGTGGTTCTTGTACCGGCTCGCAGGACCACGGCCCGTAAACGTCGCCAAGACCTCGGCGTGGCCGTCACAGGACTCGCTGTAGAGCTCGCCGTCCCAGGCGAAGGTGCAGGTCGCCGCCCGGCCCCTGATCTTCGCGCCCTTCAGCCGGAAGTTGAAGACCTCGCCGGGGCTGCCCGAGGCCTCCGGCATCAGCGTCACGAGCACCAAGCACATCGCACCCACGATGATCGCCTTCATGATTACCCTCCGCGCGCCGGAGTCTCGGCCAGCCCATTTCGGCCTCGACGATCTCAGAGCTGCTCGCGGCTCATGGACCTGTCAAACCGGGCTCACGTCTCCAGCGAGAAGGGCGTGAAGTTCGTATCCCGGTCGTAGTAGTCACATCGCTCCGCCCGCTTGAGCCACGCGACGATGCGGTAGGTCAGCGGCGTGGCGAGGATCTCCCAGCCGACCTTGATGCAGTAGTTCGCCATCATGACCGCGAGCAGCATGTCGGTGTCCCAAGTGCCGTAGAACGCCAAGGGGTAGAAGACGAGGGTGTCGACGAGCTCGCCCGCCATCGTCGAGCTGATGGTTCGCATCCAGAGGTGCTTGCCGGCCGTTACGACCTTGAGGCGAGCGATCACAAAGGAGTTGCAAAACTCGCCGATGAAGTACGCGAAGATGGACGCGGCGACGATGCGCCCGGTGCTCCCGAGGGTCTGCTCCAGAGCGGACTGTCCGGCGTATTGCGCGGCGGGCGGCAGCGCGATGACCACGGTGCTCATCACCGACGCGAAGACGAGCGCCCCGAAGCCGGCCCAGACGACGCGACGTGAGTGTTTATAGCCGTACACCTCGGTCAAGATGTCCCCGAAGAGGTACGACAACGGGAAGAAGAGGTTGCCAGAGCCGAACGTGAACCCCCCGATGGTCACGACTTTGGCGACGCCGACGAGGTTGCTGCAGAGCAGCACCGTGACGAAGGCGACCATGATCAGGTCGTAGTAGCGGTAGCTGCGCGGCGGGCTGTCGGCGGGGGTCAACATCGGCGTTTCATAGCACGGGGAGGGGGCCGCGGGCACATTGGCCGGCCTCGTCGTCGATCTGCACCGCGAGCGTTCGGCCGCGAGGGGGCGGCTCAAACTCGAGCGAGAGCGGCCGCTCGTCGGCGCGATCCCGAAGGGCAAAGGCCGAGCATCGAAAGACGGGCGGCTGGTAGTCCAGGTCAACATAGATCGCCGTGACCGCTCGGGCTCCGGGGGGCTGGTCGGCGGAGACTCGGAGCTGCCCGGACTCGAACGTCAAGCGCTCCAGATCAAGCGAGGGGGGCGGCGGCGCGAGCACCTGAAAAGACGGAGGCGGGCGACACGAGACGAGGCGCGCGCGTGAGACGGACAGGGCCACGGGGCTGGCGTCGATGAGCAGGAAGCGTCGACCCTCGGAGGCGGCCACGACCCCCGTCGTCGAGGCCCCGGCGAAGGCGTCGAGCACGAGGTCGCCGGGGTTCGACGACGCCTGAATAATCCGCCGAAGCAGGCTCTCGTTCTTCTGCGTCGGGTAGCCGGTCTTCTCTCTCGAGAGGCTCTTGATCTGGATTGAGTCGAGCGAGTCGCCGCCCATGAGCTCATGCTCGAGCGGGTGCGAGTTCCAGACGTCGTCGAAGGGCACGCCGCGGCCCCTCGGAGGCTGGCCGTCCCGACGACGATAGCCCGTGGGGTACGGCAAGTAGAGCTTGTTAAACGTGGCGGGCCGGCCACCTTTGACCTCGCGCTTGACGTAGTAGAGCAGCACGTCGTGGTTGCGGACCCAGTTCTTGACCGCCGACTTGAAGCCGGAGATCCAGCCGATGCGCCAGATGATCTCGCGCTGGAACCCCTCGGAACCGAACACCTCGTCGAGGAGGACGCGCGCGTAATGCACGGTCGTCGGATCGACGTGCAGATAGAACGACCCGCCCGGCCGCAGGAGCGTGTGCATGAGGCGCAGTCGGGGCCACATCATGCTCAGCCAACCGTCCAGGCCGCCGTCGAAGCGGTCCCGAAAAGCGACGGTGCGGGCGTCCTCTCCGTCCTCCCGCAGGGAGCTCCGATGGTGGAAGGTGGAGCCGGTGGCGAAGGGCGGATCGATGTAGACGAGGTCGACCGAGGCCGTGTGCGTCGAGGTCAACGCGGAGAGGGCCGTGAGGTTGTCCTGGGAGATGAAGACGCTGTCGCCGCCATGCCATTCGCTCAGCTCCGGCAGGCAGGCGTCCGGCCTGAAGTTTGGCCTGACCTCGTCGGTCTGGGTCCGACCGGAGAACGACAGCCGAGGTGCTGGAAGGGGACTCACCTCCCGACCATGCCATGCGTCCGTGGATACACCAAAGGGCCGACGCTCGCCCCCGCAACGAGAGGCGAGTAGATTCCGCCCGCATGAACCCAAATCGAACGATTGCCCTCGTGACCGGCTCAACTGCCGGCATTGGCTTTGTCACCGCCCGTAGGCTCGCCGAGGCTGGTGCCGCCGTCTACCTGGTGGGCCGAACGCCCGAACGACTCGCCGCTGCCAAAGCAAGCATCGAGGCGTCCGTGAGCGGCGCGACAGTCGGCACGTTCGCAGCGGACCTCTCCTTGATGTCCGAGGTCAGACGACTCGCCGAGCAGGTCAAAGCAGAGGTGCCCGGCCTCAACCTCCTCGTGAACAACGCCGGGGGTCTCTTCCAGTCCCGCGTGGTCACGGCCGAGGGCTTCGAGCTGACCTTCGCGTTCAATCACCTCAGCTACTTCCTGCTGACGAACCTCCTCCTGCCGGTGCTCAAGGCGCAGCCGAGCGCGCGGATCGTCAGCGTGGCCTCCGACGCGCACCGCGCCGCCCGGCTCGACTTCGACGATCTTCAAAGCGAGCGATCCTTCTTCCACTTCCGCGTC
Organism: Myxococcales bacterium; assembly: GCA_009692505.1. Classification (GTDB taxonomy): domain Bacteria; phylum Myxococcota_A; class Bradymonadia; order UBA7976; family UBA1532; genus SHZC01. Next base: position 7,859 of record SHZC01000087.1, on the reverse strand, counting down.
TACGGCACGAGCAAGCTCATGAACATCTTGTTCACCAAAGCACTCGCGCGGCGTCTGGTCGGCACAAACGTCACCGCCAACTGCCTGCACCCCGGCTTCGTGGACTCGGAGTTCGGGGACAATAACAAGACCTTCTTCGGCAAGGTGGTCTGGCTGACGAAGCGGTTCGCGATCTCCGTCGAGCGCGGGGCGGAGACGTCGGTCTACCTGGCCACGAGCCCCGAGGTCGCGGGCGTCAGCGGCGAGTATTTTCATAAGTGCCGCGTCAAGAAGCCCACCAGCGCGGCCCGTGACGACGCGGCCGGCGAGCGTCTCTGGGAGGAGTCGACCCGCCTGACGCAACCTTGAGAGACGACCGCATCGAGCTGTGCTTCGACGACTCGCCGCTCGAGGCTGACCCTGTCCTTCGACGCCACCGGATCGCGGCCCCGGACTTCGGCCCCATCGATGTGTCCGAGGACGTGCGGCGCCTCGCCTGCCACGCATGGGAGGACCGCCTGTGCGCCGAGTACGTCGGCGTCATGGTCGCGCGGCGTTTTCACGGGCTGCTCGTGGACGTCAACGCCCCCAACGATCTCCAGGAGCTCGCGGTCATGATGATCTCCCAGGAGCAGCGACACGCCTCGCTCTGCCTGGAGGCGGCGCGGGCGCTGGGCTCCTCGGGCAACGTGGCCTTCGACGTCTCGGAGCTGCAGCAGGCGCGGACGACGAACGACGTGGAGCTTGAGCTCCTGCGCATGATCTGCGGGACCTACGCAGTCGGAGAGGTCGCCGCCCTGAGCCTGCTCAAGGACACCCTGCGCGGACTGCCGAGGAGCGGCTTTCGGCGGGTTCTGGAGTCCATCGCCCGAGACGAGGTCCTGCACGCGCGGATCGGACCGCTCCTGATCCGGGAGTTGCTTCGAGCGCCGGGGCTTCCTTGGCTTGGGAAAATCGGGCGAGCCCAGGTCATCGACCTCGTCGAGGGTCAGCGGGTCGCCATGAGACGGCGTGACGTGGTGGCGGCGGACGAGCCGAGCCATGCGACGGATCCCCTGCGCGTGGAGGCGGCCCGAAGGCTCGGTCTGACCCCCGCGGCGGAGTTTCAGGCGGCGTATAAACGCGCCGTCGAGGTCGTCGTGCCTCGCGAGCTCCTTCGAGTCGCCGGGCTCTCCATCTAGGCGTTGCCGTTTACTTTTTTTCGGGAACTTCCGGCCATCCCCGCAGGTCTGACTTGAAGAGCATCGGGGCTCGGGGTGGAGGTAGGCATGAGCGCAGTCGCGTTGATGGCAGACGTGTATTGGCAGGGTGATCTCGTCGAGCAGCGGTATCTCGTCCGCCCGGGGAGCCGGTTTCAGCTCGCGGACTACGTGCCGAGGTCGGTCTCTGTGGAGGCCGAGACGCCCCTTGAAGAGGCTCACCTCGAGGCGGGCGCGGTCCTCGTCACGGACGCCGAAGGACATGACCGGAGACTCGGACCCGGCACGTCCTTCGAGCGGTCGGTGGGTGATGTGCGCTTCGTCATTCGGTGCGAGGTTCACCGCCCCGCGCCCCTCTCGAAGGGCAGGCGTGACCCCGCGCTTCGCCGCCTCCTGGGCCTCGCCGCGGCCATGCACCTCGTAGTCGCGCTCGTCTTGTTCAGCGTGCCGCCGGACGCCGGTCGCCTCTCGCTCGATGGCTTCGAGTTATCTGAGCCGACCCTGCGCTACCTCTCGCTGCCCGAACAGGCCCGCGCGCCCAAGCCGCCCATGCCTGAGGATTGGTTTACGGACGCGACCCAGGATCAAGGCGACGTGGACACGAGCGAGCGTGCGCCTTCCCAGACGCGGTCGAAGTCGCCCTCGTCCAACCTCGCGAGCTCCCACCGAGACCCCGAACAAGCGAAGGCGACGGCGCTGTCGGCAGCGAACGCGGTCTTTGCGGCGGTGTTCAACTCGGGGGGCTCAGCGGCCAGCGTCTTCGCCCAGGAGGCCGCGCTGGGCTCCTCGGCCATGGCGGCCTTGGGGGAGCTTCGCGGGCCGTCTGGCGATGAGCCTCCGTTCGGCGCGGGCCCCGGTCCGGGGACCTTCGGGGACTCGCCGACGAGCTTGGGCATCGGGGACTATCTGACGAGTTGCCCAGGCTGCCCGCCCTCTCTTGGCTCCAACGATCGGGGGGGCGACAGGCCAGGTCGACCGAGGCTACGCACGGGCGAAGCGGGCACCCGCGTGCCCCGCGAGCTCGTCGTGCCGGGCAAGCCTGTCGTCAGCGATGGGCTCGATATGGAGCTCGTGCGCCGGGTGATCCGCCAACACGTCGCCGAGACCCGGGCGTGTTACGAGCGCGCCCTCCAGACCCGGAACGATCTCGAAGGCAAGGTGTCTATCAAGTTCACGATCTCCGGGCAGGGAGAGGTCATCGCCGCCACGCTCGAGGAGAACACCATGGGCGCGGACACCGTGGCCGACTGCCTACAGGCGCGCATCCGACGTTGGGTCTTTCCGGCTCCGGCGGGCGGGGGGCTGGTTATCGTCAAGTATCCTTTCCTATTTCGGAGAGGGTGAACGCGGGGTTTGCGCCGGCCGGTGACGCATCGCAAGATGCCGCGCTGGAGGCCCACCATGCGTTCATTCGGCTTGCTCTTGGGCCTCGTCTTGGCCTCCATCGGGTGTGCGAACGGGGGACCGCAGCAGGGGGCCGTCGATGCTTCTATGGCGCGGGACGGCGCGGTCGTTTTCTGCGCGGTTCCGGGCGACTGCGCGGACGACCGACCCTGCACCCACGATGACTGTCGTCAAGGTACTTGTCTAAATATGCCCTCGCCTTTGGGCACATCCTGCGACGACGCGGACCTCTGCAATGGCCGCGAGACCTGCGACGCCGTCGGCGAGTGCCAGTCGACCGGGCCTTTGGTGTGCGAGACCGATGCGGCCTGCCGCCTGACGCGCTGCGACCCGTTTCAAGGGGCCTGCGTCGAGGTCCAAATCCCCGGCTGTTGCACGGTCGACGCCGACTGCCCCTCCGCCGATGTCTGCGCGGTGGCCACCTGCGATCTGGCGACGTCCACCTGCGTTGCCGCCTCCCTCGCCGACTGCTGCCTCAACGACGCCGAGTGTCTCCGCGCCGACGCCTGCGCGCTCGGGCGCTGCGATGGCGTGACGGCGACGTGCATCAGCGAGCCGGTCCTGAGCTGCTGCGGGCATGACGGCGACTGCGCGTCGGCCGCTTGCGGACGCGCCCACTGCGAGGCTGCGGAGAACCGCTGCTTCGACGTGCCCATCGTCGGCTGCTGCCTCACGGATCTGGACTGTGGCGACGGCGCGACCTGCGTCGAGCAGGGTGAAGGGGGCCGCTGCGTCGCCCAGCCCGAGGCCTGTTGCCTCGTCGACGCCGACTGTGCGAGCGCCTCGGCCTGCGCCGTGGGGCTCTGCGATCCCTCCGGTGAACCGGGGGCCTGCTGCGGGCTGCAGCAGGTCGCGGGCTGCTGCGAGCGGGACGCCGACTGCGTGGCCGGTCAAGTCTGCGAGCCCGAGACGTTCCGATGCACCGGCCCCCCCGTGGGCTTCGCCGCGATGCAGTTCCCGCTCGACCCGTTCGAGCTCTGCGCGGGTCAAAGCACGCCTCCGCTCTATGGTCGGGTCTATGTCTCGCTCCGGACGCCGGGCGAGGGCGCAGGCGCGGGCCTCGAAGCCTTCGTGGGGCTCGGCCCCGACGGCAGCGATCCGACGATGGACCCCCGCTGGCGCTTCGAGGCCGCGGCTTACCACTCGGATCTGCGCAATGCCTTCGGTGAGCTCAACGACGACGAATTTCGGGGCAGCCTCGTGGCGGAGAGACCCGGGGCGTATCGCATCGTCTGGCGGTTCCGCGTTGATGCCGGACCGTGGACCTACGCCGACCGTGGGCCTGCGGGCACGACCGATGGCTTCGCCGTCGCCGACGCGGTCGCGATACAAGTCCTCGACTGCCCACCCGCGCCGGTCGACTCGGACGGCGACGGGGCGGCGGACCCCGCAGACTGCGCGCCGCTCGACGCCACGATCTACCCCGGGGCCGCTGAAGACTGCTTCGACGGGCGAGACGTCGATTGTGACGGCAGCGACGGTGCTTCGACCGGGAGCGAGGGTTGTCTCCAGTCCGATGTGACGGTGGGCTTCGCGGTCGTTCAGCACCCCATCCAGCCCATCCAGGTCTGCAGCGGAGCCCTGCCGCCGCTGATCTACGGCCGGGTCTACGCTGAGGGCCTGACGCCCGGAGACGGGGCCGGGGCCGGTCTCGTCGGACAGCTCGGCTTTGGGAGCCCCGGCACCCTGCCCGCAGACGCGGCGTGGGTCTGGTTGCCCTCCAGCTACAACGGCGATCTGGACAGCCAGCTCGAGGGCCACCTCCACAATCAGGACGACGAGCACCGCGTCCAGCTCCCCGTCCTTCCACCCGGCGCGCTCGACCTCGCTTGGCGGTTCCGCGTGGCGCCCGGTCCCTGGATCATCGGCGACCTCCCACCCGGCGGCAGCGACGACGGCTACGCGCTGGACACGGCGCTGCGGCTCACTGTGAGGGCAGACTGCAACTGACCGCGATGGGTCAGAACGGCAGCCGGGAGAGATCTACGTTGCCCCCGCAGAGGATGATCCCCACGCGCTGGAGATCGCTGAGAGCCCGAAACTCCGGTGAGAGGACGGCAGCGAGCGGCACGGCGGCGCTCGGCTCGATGACCAGCTTGGCCCGCTCCATGAACAGGCGCATCGCCGTGATAATCTCGTCTTCTTCGACGGTGAAGATGCGGGGTACGAGGTCGCGCACGACGGGCCAGGTGTGTTGCCCGAGGCTCGTCAGGAGGCCGTCGGCGATGGATCGAGGGGGACGCTGCGGCTGAATCACGCCGGTCCGCTTCGAGGCGGCCGCGTCGTCGGCGAGCGCGGGCTCGGCGCCAAAGATGGGCAGGCCCGGCGCGAGCTCGGCGGCGGCGAGCGTGATGCCGGAGATGAGGCCACCGCCCCCGACGGCCACGACGATCGCGTCGAGATCGGGCACGTCCTCGAGCAGCTCCAAGGCCACCGTGCCCTGGCCGGTGATGACGAGGGGGTGGTCAAAGGGCGGCACGAGGGTCGCGCCGGTTTGGTCGACCACCCTTTGGGCCGAAGCCTCGCGGTCAGCGAGCGTATTCTCGCAGTCGATGACCTCCGCGCCGAAGTCGAGGACGGCCTGCCGCTTCATGGACGAGGCCGTATGGGGCATGACCACGACGGCGCGCAGACCCCGGTCGCGTGCGGCGAGTGCCAAGGCTTGGGCGTGGTTCCCGCTTGAGTGCGTGACGACGCCGCGCTTCTGGGCCTCTGCGTCCAGGGAGAACACCGCGTTGGCCGCGCCCCGCATCTTGAACGAGCCGGTCCGCTGGAGGTTCTCGCACTTGAAGAAGAGGGCCCTGCCGGCCAGCGCGTCGAGGGAGGCGCAGGTAAAGACGGGCGTGCGGTGAACATGAGGTCGGATGCGGTTGGCCGCAGCCCGAATCGTCGCGAGATCCGTCGGCCAGGTCATGGGCTCGTCCGCTCAGCAGGGTCGCTCGCGCGTACATATCTCTCCTCGACGAGCACGTCCGGCCCGAGGGTCAGGCGAACGGGGCACGCCCGACCGGCGGCCACGAGGACCGCGAAGCTCTCCTCGGTGCAGTCCGTGTCGAGGACATAGGTCACGATCAGCCGACCGAGGCGTCTCGGCGATTGGTTCATCTGCTTGACTAAATCGAAGGTGATCCCGGCGAGGGGGATCTGATGGCGCTGGGCGGCGAGCAGGATGATCGTCGAGGCACAGGCGCCGAGCGAGGCCGCGCACAGGTCCGTCGGCGAAAACGACGATCCGTCGCCGCCGTTGTCGACGGGCGGGGTGGTCTGAATCGTCGCGCCGGAGGGGCCGTGATGCATGACCATCGACAAGGGGCCGACGCTGCGACCGCTGATCTTCAGACCGGTCGGTTGGGCTTGGGACATATGGGTCTCCTAGGAGGCTGTTCTGGTAACCCGGATCGAGCCCGGTGCGTGGAGGTCGGCCGAGGTCAAGGCGCGAAAGGGCGACAATACTTGGAAGTATTGCAAGCTTTCGCAACGCCGAGATCGGCCGACAGACGCGTGCTGGGCGACGGGAGCGGTTACCAAGACGGCCTCCTAGGGTCGAAGGCAGGCGATGGTGGCTGTGTCACCGCCGTTGTGCTCGACGGGCCCGAAGCCCGTGACAAAACCGAGCGCCGAGCAGTGGCGATTGATCGCGGCGTTGCAATCCGGTCCGGCGACCTGAGGTTGCCCATTACAGGGCCCGTGTCGGGTCGAGAGCTCCGCATAAGGCACGACGAGGAGCTCAGCGAAGGTCGCCGGCAAACAGGTCACGACGAGGTGGTCCGCGCCCGACTCCACGGGGCCGAAGCCCGTCGCGAAGCCCGCCGCCGCGCAGTGCCGATGAATCGCTGAGTTGCAGACGGCGCCGATGCGCTGGCCCCCGGGCGCGCACCCGCCCTGGATCGCAGAGAGCGTCGCGAAGGGCACGTCGATCGTCTCGCCGCCTCCGACGCAAGCGACCGAGGCCACGTCCCCGCTGTTCTCGAGCGGACCGAAGCCGCTCGACTTGCAGCCCCGGCCCCCGCAGAAGCGGTGCATCGCGGCGTTGCAGCCAGGGCTGACCCGATACCCGCTGCCGTCGCACGTCTCGTGGTGGGTCCGCAGGTCCGTATAGGTCGTCTGGACGGACTCCGTGTGGAAGCCCTCGTCGCTCTTCCCGTCGCAGTCGTCGTCCACGCGATTGCACTGCTCGTCGGCCGCGGCTCCGGGCACACAGGCCTGCTCAACTCCAGCCTGACACTCGGCCACGCGCTCGCAAGACCCCTGACCGCAGACGGTCACGCCCGCGTCCTCGTCCACGCGAAGATCGCAGTCGTCATCGAGGCCATTACAGGTCTCTGACTGTGGCGCGGCGGGCACACAGAGCTGTGGCCGACCGCTCTGGCAGTTGTCGACCAGGGTCCGGCAGACCCCATCGCCGCAGGCGCGCTGCCCCAAACGCTCGTCGATCCTCCCATCGCAGTCGTCGTCACCGCCGTTGCAGGCCTCCGGCGCGTCGGGGTGTACGACGCCGTTGCCGTCATCACAGTCCGGGCCCGCGCAGCTTGCCCCTGTCCCGAAACCATCCCCGTCGTCGTCCCCGTCGCTGCACGGCGGAAGCGCGGGCCTGACGTCGGGCGGGGGCCCAAGGTCGGTGAGGGCCCCCGCTTCGGGCAGCGCGTCGGGCAGCACAGTGGCCCCGTCGACGACCCCATTTTCCGCGTGCCCCGAGCCCCGGAGCGCGTCGGGGTCCGTCGCCATCGTGGACTGCGCGCAGGACGCTAAGGCGGCGGAGATCGTCGCGAAGAGGCAGACGCGAGCGGCGGCGCGTCGCGAGCGCTTGGGAAGGGGCGGCACCGGCTGAGTGTGGCTGAGGCCCGGCTCGCGGCGCAACCGGCGGCGGCGAGGACGACCTCCGGCGCGTCAGGGACAACCTGGGCCTGCAATGGGACCGCGAGCAGATCCCTGAACGGAGCACGCGCCGCTTTTTCCGCCCGCCGCGTACCGGCGTGCGGAGTGTCCTTGGACGGCGCCCGTCTCGGATCCTGGCTTGCTGCTCCTCGAAAATCCAAACCTCCTCGAGGACTTCCGCGCGGGTCGCCCGGCGGCACTGGCGCAGGTCTTCTCGCATTATTCGCCCGAGGTCGAGCGCGCGTTGACCCGCGGCTTTCCTTTCCTGGACGGCGAGCGCTCGCTCCGGTTCTTCGGTTTTAGCCGAAGCTACGAACTCTCAGACGCGGTCCAGGATACGTTTCTGAAAGCGTTTCAACCGGCGGCGCGGTTGGCCTTCAACGGCACCACCCCACACAAGCC
>SHZC01000086.1 GCA_009692505.1 Myxococcales bacterium | reverse complement strand
GAGGGGAGACAGGACGCCCTTCTTGCCGAGGACGCCGGCGCGGATCGGGACGAGCTCGCTCTCACGGGCGATGCTATGCAGCGTCGACCGCGCCTCCCGCTCTATGTCGGCGAGTTGACGCTGAAGCTCAGCGAGCGCATCGGACATCGGTTTCTCCGTTCAAGTAGACCGGACCGAGTCGGATGCTTTCGCCGCAGGAGCCCGGCCTTTGGGGAATGGGGGATGTGAGGCCTAAAGGCTGACGAGCCGGCCGCTGAGGATCAAAGCGCGGTGCGAGCGACCTGGACCACGGCGCCGAACGCCGAAGGATCATGAATGGCCAACTCGGCGAGGACGCGGCGATCGAGGAGGATGCCAGCCTTGTCGAGACCGTTGACGAACCTGCTGTACGTCAGGCCATGGAGGCGCGCGGCGGCGTTAATGCGGATGATCCACAGTCGGCGGAACGCGCGCTTCTTGGCGCGGCGGTCGCGGAAGGCGTAGCACAGGGCCTTCTCGACGGCCTCTTTGGCACTGCGGAACAGGCGGCTGTGGCTGCCCCGGTAGCCCTTGGCGAGCTTGAGGATCCGGTTGTGGCGGCGTCGGGCTTTAAATCCACGTTTGACGCGAGGCATCGTTCACACTTTCTGATTGCCGACGGACGCCCCGACCCAAAACGGGCCGATGTTGCATGCGTGTGCGGCGGTCGATTCTAATTGGCTCAGCCGTAGGCCCGGGCGGTCAGCCGTAGGCCCGGGCGGTCAGCCGTAGGCCCGGGCGGTCAGCCGTAGGCCCGGGCGGTCAGCCGTAGGGCAAGCAGCGGGCCACGAGGCCCGCATCGCCCCTCACCAGGAGCTTGCCACCCCGAAGGTGGCGCTTGCGCTTGGCCGACTTCTTGGTCAGAAGGTGGCGCTTATTGGCGCGACCGCACTTGATGGCCCCGCTCTTCTTGACCCGGAACCGCTTCGCTGCGGCCTTGCGGGTTTTCATCTTCGGCATTGACTTGACTCCTGGCAGCGACCGCGCCCGCCGACTTTAAAGACGGACGAATTTGAGATTGGTAGGCACGGACGGGATTGAACCGTCGACCCCTTCCACGTCAAGGAAGTGCTCTCCCGCTGAGCTACGCGCCTGCACAAAGAAACAGCTTCGATCCGGGTGGCCAAAGCGGCGGGGCATATATCAGGGGAACGATTCGACGGTCAATCACTTTTTTCCAGGACCCGACCGGCCATACTGAAACGAAGATGCAAACAAGACGCACGGCCTCGGTCCACAGGGTCCACCCCACCTCCCCGAAGGCCGATCCCATGGCCCTCGGTGACGTGCTCGACTTGCTGATCGACGAGGTCGGCCGTGGACCCGAGCTCAATGATCCGACTCGCACCCTGGCCTCGCTGCAAGCGTTCTGGCCGCGCCTCGTCGGCGTCAATTTGGCACGAGTCTCCTCCCCTTCCGCGATCCGTCCAGACGGTGTGGTCGTCATCTCGACGGTCGACAGCTTCGTGCCCGCGATGGCCACTTTTCATCGATTGATCACGCGTCGGCTCACTCAGTTTTCGCCGCGACTTCGCGGGGTGAGCTTCATCCCCGGAGCCGTGGCTCGAGAGCTCGGCTCCGTCGACGCGGAGGCGTCCATTCGAGAGCCCGAAAGCGCGACGCTCGAGGAGGCGATCGAGCGGCTCGTCTCGGTGCGCAGCGCAGCCGGCCCAAGCGCCTCTCCAAGCGCCGGCCCAAGTCCCGATCTGGCCCGGCGGTCGATGTGATCTACGGATGTTGGTGGGGAGATTTGGTCGGCGCGGCCACCTTCGCGGTCCTGATCGGCGGTCCCTCGGCCGCATTCGCCCATCTCCACACCCCATACGCGCGCCTGGGTGAGGTCTTGGATGCCGCCACGGCCATCGCGCTCGTCGAGGTCGTCGAGGAGACCCATGTGTCGAGCCAGGAGGCCCGCACCCAGGTCGCCCGCATCGACGCCCTCGTCGGGGAGGTCCCCTCGCGCTTCGAGTTCATCCAGTCGATGCCCCATGTCCAGCGACTGGCGCGCGGTCGCGTCCTCGTGCTCCCGCTGTCGGCCACGGCCAGCGGTCGCCTCCGAAGCCTCGCGGAGCTGCCCGAGCCGCTCTACGCTTTACGGGGCGACGGCCCTGCTTTGCGTGAGGGTCTCATCACCTTTCGCGGTCGAGACCGCTCGGCGGGCAGCCACGCAGCGGCGAGCCTCGCGCTCACGTTTTCGCTCCTGCAGAGCCCCACCAGCACGCTCCGCCGGCTCGGGCTCGAGGGCGTGACTGCGGCCCTCCTCCTCCCGGACGGTCAGGACGCCCCGGACCTCGCGGCAGAGTTTGCCAAGTCGATCACGGACCCCAAGATCGCCCTGCAAACGCGCATCGGCATGGCCCGCCTCATCGGGCGTCTTCGGCCGGTCGCCGGCGCCCGGGCCTTGTCCCTCGTCCTCGCCTCCCTCCCAGAGCCCGCGCTCGCCCTGGCCGTCGCTCGGGTCATCGCGCCCTTCGATACCCCGACGACCCGCTCGGCGCTCGACGCCTGCGCGCTGCGCCCCGCACGACCGATTGCGTCGGTCTGCCGCACCTTACGCGCGCGCTCCTCCGTTGGACCGCCTTGACACCGAGGCCACCATAGCCTAGAGGGTCACGGATTTTGTTCTAGGAGTCCTCTATGGGGTCGTCGAATCAGTTCACGAGCGTCCGGACGGCCATCGTCGTCGGGCTGTTCTCGGTGTCGTGCATTGGTGGGACCATCGAGCCCTTGGGCGAAGGCGCCACGGATGCGGGTGCCGATGGCCCGAAAGTGGGCGCCGACGTGGGGCCTTTGGGCGGCTCGGGCGGCACGCCTGCACCCGGCGGCACAGGCGGAGACCCTGGCAGCGCGGATCTTGGAGCCGGTGGAGCCCCGATGGGCGGCGCGGGCATCAGCCCGATCCCCCCCTACCCGGGTGGCTGCGCGGCGGACCCGGACTGCGACGGCGCGGAGGTCTGTCGCTTAGGCCTCTGCGTGGCCCCCCCGCCCAATGATCGCGAGGCCCTCGCGACCTGCGACGACGTCGCTCGACCCGACGTGGCCCTGGACTTCAGCTGTTGGGAAAACCCTCCGATGCTCGCCATCGACGGCCCCCGAGCGGTCGACATGCGCGGCGAGATCTCGTTCTTCGGCGATGGAAACGTCACCAAGGATCTCGATGTGCGGGTCTATGACTTTGCCACCTGGGATCCCTCGCCGTGCTCGGAAGCGGGCGAAGGGATCGTCGACATTGCACGGGCCCGTGAGGCCATCGAGGCGTGTATCGACCTCAATAACGAGCCGGTCGCGAGCGGTCGCTCGGTCGTCTGCGAAGGCAACCCCACGCAGGGCTGCTACGCGCTGACGGGGGTTCCGACCGGCATTCAGCTCGTCGTGCGCGTCACTGGGAACGCGCGCCTGTGGGTTCCGACTTACGAATATGGCGTCTTCATCAACCCCTGCGTCTTGCCGCAGTTCAAAGAGGACGGCACCTGCCCCGAGCAGGTCATGGACGCGCCGGCAGACACGAACTGGAGTTGCTCGCTGCGAGCGGGCGAGGGCGGGGGCGACCCGTATATGGGGATCGGCCTCAGCGTGCTCAGCCAGACGACGTGGCAGACCTTCCCCCCGACAGCGGGCGTCGCGAGGATCCGCACGGGCCGCGGGGCCATCGCCGGCCGGGTTTACGATTGCCAGGGTCGCCCGGTGGCCAACGCCGCCGCGGGCTTCTTCGATCCGGGTGACCGCACGACGTACTTCAATGGCAACCCCGACGACACCTTGCCTCAGCCCGGCCTCACCTATACGAACCTCGACGCGACTTATGCCAACCTCGACACCCCGGCTGGCCCGCAGGGGGTCGTGACGGTGGCGTGGACCGGCGAGGGGGCCGATCGCCAGCTGGTCATCGCCAACTACAACCGGATCTTTCTCGTCCCCAATACGCTGATCATCCTGAGCCCGTCCGGTCGTAATCCCGTTGACGTGACCCCCGTTTTTTGAGGACTTCGACGATGACCTCCAGACTCTTGGCCGCGACGGTGGGGTTGGTTCTTGGGTGCACGGCGGAGCCCGCTTCGCCGGACAGGCCGGAGGCCGATGGGGCCGCTGACCGGGGCGCCGATCGCGCGTCGGATGCTGCGAAGGACCAGGGCATTCCCGACGCGGCCTTGCCCGTCGACCTCGGCCCAACCGACGCTGCCCTTCCAGACGCCGCACAGCCCGACTTCCCGTGTGGTCCACCTCCGTTCGCGCCCCTCGTCACGCAGGTCTGCCCCGGAGACGAGGCCTGCCTCGACGGCAACTCAGGCGTCCTGCTCGTGGGTGCCTCTGCGCGAGAGCTCTCCGACTGGAAGTTCGAGATCCCCAAGGTCGAGTTCCTCGAGGAATTCGGCGGCTGCAACGAGTCCCAAGGCGGCGGCCCCGGCCACTGCGGCGCGCTGGAAGCCGACTTCCTTCGCAACTGCGGCAATGACCGCATCTGCGAGGGCGACGTCGACGACGCGGGTCAGAACCTATACACGGGCCCCGACGCCGACGACTCCGAGGGGGACTACGGCGAAGACGGCGAGCCCATCTACGACTACTTCCGCGACTGTGGCATCGACAACCTCTGCCCGAGCGATCCAGGCTATCTGGCCGCCGACGAGGGTGAAGGCAACAAGAAGTTCGACGGCCTCTGGCTCGCAGGCTTTCAGAACAACCGGCCCGCGATGGGCGTTCGGGATCCCCTCTGGGCGAGGACCGTCGCGGTCTCGATGGGGGACACGACGTACACGATGACCTCCATCGACGCGGTCGGCGTCTTCTACGACGACGTGCGTCGGATCCGGGAGCGCGCAGCCGAGCTCCTCGCGGCCTCCCATCCCGAGCTCGACGTCGACTACATGCTCGTCTCGGCCACCCATGACCACGAGGCCCCGGACACCATGGGGCAGTGGACCGGCGAGGTCGATCCCGAGATCTCCATCCCGCTGAAGTCCGGCGTGAGTCCCCGGTACATCGCGCAGCTCCGTGAGAACGCAGCCTTGTCGATCGTCGAGGCCGTGACCACGATGCGAGCCGCGACCATGCACGTCGGCCGGGCCTCGACCGGGGCGGAGGGCTTCATCCGTGACTCCCGCGATCCTCAGATCGTCAATGATGAGCTCGGCGTCATCCGCTTCGCCGACGCCGCCGCGCCGGACACGACGATCGCGACGGTCGTGAGCTGGGGCAATCACCCCGAGGCGATGTCCGACGTCAACAACTTCATCACGAGCGACTACTCGCACGGCCTGCGTGACGGGATCGAGCGCGGGATCCCCGAGACCGTCGCGACGCTGCCCCAGCCCGGCCTTGGAGGGGTCGCCATCTACCTTCAGGGCACGGTCGGCGGCTTGATGACGCCGCTCGGTATCCGGGTCAACGACCTCGCGGGCAATGAGGTGCGGAACTATACGTATCTGCGGGCCGACATCATGGGCTGGCGGTTGGCCGAGTACGCCTTGGCCGCGCTGTCTGCCCCTGAGGCGGTTGAGTTCGACCAGCCGGCGCTTGGCTTGGCGGTGTCCCCTTTCCTCGTCCCCGTCGAGAACCGCATCTTTCACGTCGGCATCGCCGTCAGCCTCTTCAACCGGGAGTCGGCTTACTTTGACGAGGAGCGGCCCATCGACGAGTGCAATCTCCCGTACCTCGAGACGGAGATGGCCATCCTTCGCCTGGGCCCGGTCACGCTGTACTCGGTCCCCGGCGAGCTGTTCCCCGAGTTGGCCGTGGGCGGGTTTGATGGGAGCCGGGCGTTCGGGAAGCCGGTCGTGAGGGCTGACAACCCCAACCCACCGCCGCTTGAACAGGCCCCGGCCGCGCCGTATATGAGCGACATGATGCCGGGCGACTTCCGTTGGCCCATCGGGTTGGGCAATGATGAGATCGGTTATCTCGTGCCTGAATATGACTATGAACTGCACCCCTCAGCCCCGTATTTCTCCGAGGCCGAAGGTGATCACTACGAAGAGACCAACTCCGTCGGCCCTGGTGCCGTACCGCGCATTCGCCTCGTGCTCGATGCTCTTCTCGACGCGATCGGCCCCTGAGCACTGTCTTGACACAAGTCTCCCAATTCTCTGACCTCGCTCTCTCGACCCTCATGCTCGACACCCTCGCCGGGATCGGCTTCACGCAGCCGACGCCCGTTCAGTCGACCGCCATCCCGCTCGTCGCCACCGGGCGCGACCTCATGGTCCAGTCCCAGACGGGCACGGGCAAGACGGCCGCGTTCGCGATTCCCATCATCGAGCGCCTCTCGACGGCGCCCCGACGAGCGGTCTCCGTCCTTGGGCTCGTGCCCACCCGCGAGCTCGCGCGGCAGGTGGCTGATGAGTTCGTCCGCTTAGGCAAGAACCACGAGATTCAGTGCGCCGCGATCTACGGCGGGGCGTCGATGGACAAGCAGATCGCCGAGATCCGCTTCGCCCACGCGGTGATTGGAACGCCCGGACGGGTGCTCGACCACCTGCGGCGGGGCACGCTCAAGCTCGATGGCGTCCGCACCCTCGTGCTCGACGAGGCCGACGAGATGCTGAGCATGGGCTTCGCCCGCGAGCTCGAGCAGATCATGGCCTACGTCCCGCCCACACGGCAGACGCTGCTGTTCTCGGCGACCATCCCCGAGGACATCAAGCGGTACGCCCGACGGTATATGCAGGCGCCGGAGTTCGTCAGCCTCGCCGAACAGAACGTGGCCGCCGATGATGTCGAGCACCACTACTACATCATCAATGGGGTCGGGCGCGGACGCGACCTCGTCTCGGTCATCGAGTACGAGGCACCCGAGAGCGCGATCATCTTCACCAATACCAAGATCGACTCCGAGGTCGTGGCCGGCCACCTGAAACGGCAGGGCTACCAAGCTGAGTTCCTCAACGGGGATCTGCCGCAACGAGATCGCGAGTCGATCATGGCGCGCACGAAGGAGAAGTCCTTGCGCTTCCTCGTGGCCACCGACATCGCAGCCCGGGGCATCGACATCAGCGCCCTGTCGCACGTCATCAACTATGTCCTGCCCGAGTCGCCCGAGGCCTACATCCACCGGACCGGGCGGACGGGGCGCGCGGGCCACCGGGGCACCGCCATCAGCCTCATCGGCCCCCGCGAGATTGGCGTGTATTACGCGCTGAAGCGAGTCTACAAGGTCGCCCTTCAGGAGCGGACCGTCCCTACCTTCGCGGAGATTGAATTGCGTCGAGTTGAACGTCGTGCTGATCAGTTCGTCATTGACCTTTACCGTCGGCTGGGCGGTCGCCCCGATCCGGATGATGCCCGGCGCGCCACCGTGCTCCGTCTCTTGGAGCGGGAAGACGCCAGCGACATCGTCGAGGCGCTGGTCCTCATGGCCGAGCAGGCCGCAACGCAGAGCCAAGCGAGCGGTCGCAGCTTCTCGGGTGGGGTGCTCGCGGACGTGCCTCGCACCGGGTCCGTCGCCCCGGGCGGTCGGCCCCAGTCCATCGCCGCAGTCGCCGAGCGTGTGGCGGTGATCCAGGGTGAGTTCCGCGGACGGCCAGACAGCCCCGCGCCACCGGCCTCAAAAGATGCGCGGTCAGCCGCCCCGCCCGCCGTGGTCCAAGAGCCTGCCCCACCCGCCGTCGTCGAAGACGCCGTGGTGGCCAAGGCGCCGCCACGGTCCCGCGGGAGGAAGTCCCCTCCAGCCGTCGAGGCCCAGACTCCGGTCGTCGAGACCCCGGCCGTCAGTCCCAAGCCCCAGGCCGTGGCTCCCAAAGCCCAGGCCGCCACTCCCAAGGCCCAGGCCGCCACTCCCAAGGCCCCGGCTGTTGAGCCGACGGCCCGCCCCGTCGGCGGCGTGCGCTTGTGGATGAACCTCGGTGACCGTGACCTCGAGAAGGGTGACTCCATCTTGGACGTTTCATCCGAGCTCGGTGGACTCTTGCCCGCCGACTTCCTGGCCATCGACGTTCGACCCCGCCACGTCTACCTGACGCTGCCGACCGCCTACGCGCACGACTTCATCGCCGCCGTGGACGGGGAGCGATACGCAACCAAGACTATCCGCGTTGAGGTCGCCAGAGAAAATGACTGAGAACCCCTTCTTGAAGGCCATCTGTGTGCTCGTTCTCAGCTCGATGGTCGCCTGCGACCCGCCGCAGCCGCCGCGAATCTCCATCGAGCCGCAGAACACCGCCGCCGCCAACCTGCCACCGGCGCGGGTCGACCTGCCGGCTGCGGTCAAGCTCGAGGGCACACTCCCACCTGAGACCCACGCGGATGGCAAGATGCGGGTCGATGGGCTGGTCACCCGCCGCGAGAAGTACTTCGAACAGAAGATCGTCGTGCGGGGCGTGCTCGTGGACAAGTATGAGTGTCCCGAGGACGCGACCCGTTGCCAGCACCACCACGCCTACCTCGCGGATACTCCGGCGGGCGGAGACAAGAAGCTCCTGCTCGTGGGCCTCTCCGACAGCGTCAACGAGGCCCTGGTGGCGGGTACGGAGTACGTCGTCACCGGCAACTTCGCGAAACGAACGGACGACGGCTTCGTAGCTTCCATGGGCCTATTGGTCTTCGAGAGCGCCGAGGGGCTTGAGATCAAGGAGGATCCCAAGGGTTCGAAGCGGGGACGCTGAGCCGGGGCCCTTGAGCCGGGAAGGGCCCGTCGAGGCGGGCCTACCGGTTGGGCCGTTGCACGACGAAGATGAGCCGGGGGCTCTCGGGCCCAAGATAGGCCTTCCTCGTATGGCGGCTTCCCGAGAGTTCGAGCACCTCGAAGCCCGCAAGCTCAAGCAGGCGCTGAAGCTCGTGCGGCGCGTAGAGGCGAATCGAGATATTGAACTCGCGCTGCATTCCGTCCGCGAATACGCAGAATCGCTTGATGCTCAATCGGCTCGCGACGTGGTCGAACTCGATGTCTTCCTGAACGAGGCAGCCCTCGCCCTCCCACCAGTTGCGGGTCGGCAGACCACGGATGGCGCAGTCGCGATTCGCCACATCGATGAGGAACCGTCCGCCCTTCTTCAGGGCCATGTGGACCCCGCGCAAGACCATGAGGTTCTCGGCCTCGGTGAAGAAGCCGAAGCTCGTGTCGAAGCTGATGACCCCGTCGAAGGCCTCGCTGAAGTTCAGGTCGCGCATGTCGCCGTGCACGAACTTTATTGCGAGCGACTCCGCCTGGGCGCGTACGAGCGCTCGCTTCAGCATGTCCAGGCTCATGTCGAGCCCGACGAGGTCATAGCCTCTGGCGGCCAGAAGGAGCGCGTGGCGGCCGGCCCCGCACGCGAGATCCAACAGCCGACCCCCCGCAGGGACTGAAAGCGCGGCGTCGATGAACTCGACCTCCCGCTCGCTCGCCGGCCCGAAGCGTGCGGGGCTCGCGAGGAAGTAGTCGTTGCTGAAGACCTCGGCGAACCAGGATCCGGCCGTCGGCGTGCGCTTGCTTGTCGCGTGGCGCTGCGCGACGGAGAGCACGGCATCCACCGCCAAGACGGGATCGAAGTTGATGGGGAGCTCGGCGATGGGCCAGCGAACGGGGGGGGCCGTGTCGTCGTCGGTCTCGAGGCTGTCCTCGATCTCGAACTCCGGCGCGGCGGCCTCGCCTGCCGTGAACGCGGCGGGCGGGATCGCGTGCGCCAGGCGGGAAGGCGGAAGCGGTGGGGTCGCGTCGACGGTGGGAGGCCCGTGCAGCTCAGGCCGCAACGTGCCGCCGGCAGGCGTCTCGACCCTAAAGGCGTCCGTCAGAACGACGTCGTATTTTTCATCGTTGGTCACCGCCAGGCCAACGGCAGCGGCGGCCGGCGGCGCGGTGCTTGCTCGGCGACCACTTGCACCGGCGTTTCGTCGTCTGAAGACAGCGGCGAGAGGAGGCCCGTTGGCCCCACTGTCAATCCTGTCGACTGGGGGGGCGGCGTCGCTGCCCACAACCGGCTCCGGAGACGCCGAGGGCTCCTCAGGTCGCGTGATCAGGTCTGCGGTCTCGTCCGACTCGTTCGGTTTCACCGGTCATTCCGAATGAAAGCGAGGAGCGATCTTGCCCCTCAGTGGATGCCGACCGACCTCGGTCGGGGGCGTAAGCTAACACGGGCCTCCGGGGCTGCCCTACTTTTGCGTTCGAGTTCTCGCGAGTGCCTGCCCCATCCGGATCGGCGCGTCCGGAGTCAAATCACCGAAGTCGAGGTCGGACCGGGCGAAGATGACGATGGCCGTCGACCCAAGGTGGAACGTTCCGAGCTCGTCCCCTCGGGCGACGCGGGTCGGCCGGGTGTAATCAACCCTCCGGCCCGAGCCTCCCCGATTGGTGGCCACCGACGGGTCGTAGGCCGCCGTGATGTGGCCCACGCTCGTCGCGCCGACCATGACGGTCGCCGCCTTGCACAGCGGGCTGTCAACGTAGGTGACGAGGCGTTCATTGACGCAGAAGAGGTCGGCGACGTGCGTGACCGCTGCGTTGTTGACCGGCCAGAGGTGCCCGGGGATGTGCCGCGCAGCGCGCACCTCACCTTCGACGGGATGATGGACGCGGTGGTAGTCGCGCGGGCTCAGATAGACC
This sequence comes from Myxococcales bacterium, assembly GCA_009692505.1. GTDB lineage: Bacteria > Myxococcota_A > Bradymonadia > UBA7976 > UBA1532 > SHZC01. Next base: position 9,791 of record SHZC01000086.1, on the reverse strand, counting down.
GTCGCCCAGGAGCCGTTTGTGAAAGCCGCGGCCTCGTCCTTGTCGCCGAGGAGCTCATCGAGGCGGTACCGGCGCCCCTTGGCTTGCAGCAACGTGCCGTCGGTGATGACGCCAAAGTTCAGGATCTTCCCGTCGGCGGGAGAGATCACGACGCCGGGTCGTCGATCAATCGGACGCGCGCCCAACCGCAATCGCCGCGCGAAGAACTCGCCCAGGGTCGCGTAGCTCTCGAGCGGCTGCTCCGCCTCTTCGAGGTCAACATCGTACATCCGCGCGAACGCCCGAATGCTCGCGCGCGTGATGGCACCGGGCAAGGGCGCGTGCGCAGCCGCACCCACGACCCGGCTCATGAGGTTCTTCGGCAGGAGGCCGAGCACGTCCACAAACAGCTTGTCGTTCATCAGAGCCCTTCCAACGCGGCCTTACTCGAAGCGTGATCAGGATCATATCCAAGCGCGCGATTGAACATGTCCTTGGCTTTGCGGGGATCCCCCCCTTTCAGCCGCAGGACCCCGAGGTGATAGAAAATGTCCACCCGCTGCTCGTTGGACTCGATGTTGTTTTGGTGGAGCAACATGGTCTGGAAAATCTTGAGCGACTTCTCCCAGTTCTCGCGCCTGAAGTGGAGCCGAGCGAGACGGAAGAGGTTCGGGATAAAGGTCGCGTCGTAGTCGAAGCACTCGGTGTAGTGCACAAGCGCCGCCTCATCTTGACCTTGCTCCTCGGCGACACGTCCAAGCTGGAAGTTGTAGCCGAAGAGCTCCTTGAACCGACGCTCGGCCTTCAGGCGTTCGACGATGCGCTGGAGCATCGGCCCGGCCTTGTCGAAGGCGTCGGCGGCGAAGTACGCCGAGAGCAGCGCGTCGGCCACCTTGGAGTCGTCCGGGCTCTCCAGGTTGGCCTGCTCGAGAGCGGCGACCCGACCCTCGGTATCAGAGACACGCCCACGAAGCTCGGCCAGACGAAGCAGGACCGGCACGCGCGCGCTGCCTTGGGTCCTCTGAAGCTGATGCTCCAGCCAGGTTGCGACCTCGACCTCATCATTCCGGGCCTCAGCGAGCCTGAGCAGCGCGTCGACGGCCGGCTGGTCATCGGCCTCGTCGACCGCTCGCCGAAGGGCTGAGATCGCGTCTGCGGGCTGCCCAAGGCGGTCCATGTATAGGAGTCCCAGGCGGCGAAGGGCCTCAGCCCGCTCTTTGCCGGGAGCGCCGTTCTCGATGGCCCGAGAGAGCGTCGTCGCGCAGCGCTCCCACTCCCCCGCCCGCTCATAGAGCCGGGCGAGGACATTGAGGGCCCCGAGGTGGTGCGGCGAGGCATCGAGCACCTCATTGAGCGAGGCGATGGCCAGATCAGAGTCGGCGAGCTTGTCCTCGGCGAGGCTCGCGAGCTGAACGAGCAAACCGACGACGCTCGACTGACCACGGAGCTCACGGATGATCGGGATGAAGGTCTTGTGGAGCTCAGCGAGATCGAACCACTGCTCGGCGCGCTCATACAGCGGCGTGAGTCGGGTGAACGCGGCTTCGTTCGCCGAGCTCGTCACGAGGATCTGGCGGTAGTACTCAATCGCCGCATCGGGCCGGTCGAGTCGAGCCTCCGCGTTCTCACCGAGCGCGAGCAGCAGGCGCTCTTCTTCGCCGGGTTCGCTCGCTTGAGCGAGGGACTTGACGAGGACGTCTTGGAGCCGGTCCCACTCACCGAGGTCCGTGTACAGCGAGATTAAGGCGTCGATCGCGCTCGCGTCTTCCGGCGCGTGCTGCAAGACCCGCTCGAGGGACTCGGCCGCTGCGCCTCGATCAGAGAGCTCGTCCCGTTGGAGGGCGGCGATCCGGCGATAGAGCGTCGAGAGCTGAACGGCGTCATAGGTGGACTCTGCGCGCCGATTGAGCACGTCGACCAAGGCAGGGGCGTTCTTGCTGGCGGTGTGCAGGGCCTCGAGCGCGTCGAGGGCGCGGCCTTCCGTCTCGTCAATGCCGAGGATCTCCTCGTAGGCCGCGACGGCGCGAGGCGTGTCCCGCAGGCGGGCCGACAAGAGCGCGCCGAGCGCGAAGAGGCCCACCTTCTTCTGGTCGAGCTCGAAGGTCAGATCGATCTTGCGACGTTGAATCTCCGCGAGCTCTCCCCAACGCTCCAAGGACTCGAAGAGCTCCTCGAGCGCGTCGAGCGCGCGCTCATTGTCCGGGTCGAGGACGAGGGCTGCGGCATACCGCTCCGACGCGCGATCCACGTCCCTCAGCCGCCCGCGAGACCAATCAGCGACCCTCAGCAGATCGGCCAACCGAAGCTGATCGTCGTCCACGGTCAAATGGGCGGCGTCGAAGGCGTCTGCGAGGCGCGCCCAGGCACCACGCTCGGCACCGACGCGAAGCAGGGCCGTGCGAACGTCCTCAGCCGAGGGTGAGCAGGCGAACGCCCGCATCAGGCACTCCAGCGCCCCGTCGGCGTCTTGGAGGCGCGTCTCTCGAAGCTCCGCGGTCATCGCCCAGAGTGTGGCTTGGTCCGTCGCCCGATCCGCGAGCTCAACCCGCATCTCGGTCAGGATCGCGAGCTTCTCCCAGAGGCCGGCGTCCCGGTAGAGGGGCTCCAGGACCTCGCTGATCGCCGCCCGATGTTCGAGGTGGACCGCGAGCCTCTCCATCGCCTCGAGGGCGTAGGCGTGGTCGGGTTTCTCCCAGAGGATCGAGCGATACAGATCGATCGCCGGCTCCATGTCACCCCGAACGACCTCGAGGAGGTACGCAAGGCGGAATCGAAGATCAGCCCCTTCATCGTGACCGTCGAGGTCAATCCGTTGACGAAGGACCTCGATGAGCAGCTCCCACTCCTGCGCGCCCTGATAGAGCCGGTCGAGCGAGGCGAGGGCCTCAGTGTCATAGGGGTCCGCGCGCAGCACCGATTGCCAGGCCTCGACGGCCCGATCAGGTCGCCCGAGGCGCTCCTCGCAGAGCTTCGCGAGACGCCGATTGAGACCTCGCGCCACCTCGCCATCGAGCGCGGCGCCGACCTGCTCCTCATAAGTCCCGGCGAGCGTATCGTAGGCTTGGAGTTCGTCGGCGAGCGTGTGGAGTGCCGACACGATCTCCTCGTCGGCCGGATCGACCTGAAAGGCGCGTAAGTAGCTCTCGAAAGCCTGTCGCCGTTGTCCTTGAACGTCGCCTTGCAGTCGCGCGAGCTGCTTGAAGAGGTCGAGTCGCTCGACGCGATCATCGACGTCGAGAAGCTGCAACTCATAAATTCGTGCGAGGCCGTCGGCGTCTCTCGTCCGCTTGAAGTGCGGCTCCAAGGCGCGGCTCGCGCTCAGGCGAAACCTCTCGCTCTCCAGGAGCCGACCCAGTGCCCAACGCGCGTCAAAGGCCTCGGGAGATCGCTCGAGGATCTCCCCGTAGATCTCGATGGCCCGCTCCGTCTCCCCACGGTGATGCTCGAGGACGTCGCCGATTCGCAGATCGAGCGCGTCGAGCCGAGTGCTGCCGGGTGATTCCATTTCTGCCGCCTCGGTCGCCAAAATGCCCCGCTCGGTCTCGAGGAGGTCGACGAGTTCGCCCCACCGGCCGTCGCGACTGTAGAGGCGGTCAAGTGCTTCCATGGCGCGGCGGTCGCGGGGATCACTCTCGAGCACCGTCCGATACGTCAGGACGGTCTCCTCCGCATCGCCGAGCTGCTCCTCGCAGACCCGCGCGATCCTGAACAAGATCTCCTTGCTCTCCAGCTCGCTCGAGGCCATTTCGAGCTTCTCGCGAAGGATCTCGACGAGGAGCGCGGCGCTGCCCGTCCGCTCGTAGAGGCGAATAAGGGCCTCGATGGCGTTGTGGTCCTCGGGATCCTCTTCAAGGATCCGTTGATACGCCTCAATAGCCTGGTCCGGCCGATCGAGGACCTCCTCCCAGATCTCACACGTGCGATAGAGGTGTTCCTTCTTCTCGAGGATGTCCCTCGCGAGATCGGCCTTCCGAGCGAGGACGACGACCAGGTCCTCAAACCGCCGCTCGCCCGCATACAAGCGCTCGAGCGCGCTGAGCGACTCGGCGTGGGCGTCGTCCATGAGCAGCACCCGCCGATAACAATCGATGGCGCGATCGACGTCTTCGAGCTTGGTGTCGTAGGCCGAAGCGATCTTGATCAGGATCTGCTGAGCCCCGTCGAGGTCGTCGTACTGCTCGATGCCCTGGAGGTAGACGTCGATGAGCGAGGACCAGTTCCCAAGCTTCGCGGCGAGACGGTCGAGCTCAGCCTGCATATCAGTGTTGCCATAGTCTTCGGCGAACGCGCGGGACCACGCTGTGAAGGCCGCGGCGTGTGCCCCGATCTTGTCTTCATAGGCCCGGGCGATCCGACCTTGGAGCTCGACTCTGCGCCAACGGTCGGCCTCGAAGTCGAGTTGAACCTCCATCGTCGCGACCCACTGGAGGTGCTGACCTCGGGCGGCATAAATCGGTTCGAGCACCTCGGCCGTTCTCTGCCTGGAGGGATGACGTGGGTCGCCGCCGGCGAGCTCGAGCAGGACGCGTTCGAGCGAGGCCATGGACGGTGCGTGGTCGACGACCTCGTCCTGGAGCGCGGCTCGCCAGGCCTCAATCGCGCGGTCTCGCGCATCGAGCCGCAAGTCGAAGGTCTCACCGAGGCGGTGAAGCAAGTCGGCTCGCGAGGCCGCCGTCGGGGCCGAACGAATCTCGTCTTGAAGGAGGCCGGCGAGCGCCTCGTATTGGCCGGTCGTGGAGTAGTGCCGCTCAAGCGCTCTGAAGGCCTGCGGGCTGTCTGGCTCAAGCTCCAGGATCTTCCGCCAAGTGTCGCTCGCGCGCTCGGCGTCATCGAGGACATCAGTGAGCAGGTGGCAGACCTTGAGGAAGAGACCCTTGCGCTCGTCGAGGTCCGCGGTGTCGTCCGCGAGCCGCAGGTACAAGGCGACCAGATCGTTCCAAGCGGCCGTGCGGCTGAAGAGATCCACCAGCGCGGTGATCGCCCGCCGATGGTCGGGCACTTTGCCTTGGACCTCGAGGTAGATCGCCCGGGCGGCCAGATTATCGCCCCGTATCCCCTCTTCGAAGGCGCCAAGCTCCATGAGAATTGAGACTTGAAGTTCCAGGTCCGTGGTGTCATGGGCCGCGCGCTGCAGGTGCGTCGAGACCGCCTCGAGCATGTCGGTTTTCTGCCCGAGACGCCGCAGGTCAGCGCGGTTCTCCTCGTGCTCGGGCGCGAGGTCGAGGACTATCACGCAGGTCCCGAACGCCTCGACCGTCTGCGAGAGGCGGTGCTCTTGAAGGTCCGAGACCTCCCGGAGCAGGAGGAATCGCGTGTGGGGATCATCGGTGAGCTCGGCCTGTCGGGCGTCGAGCAAGGCCGAGAGCGCCGCGAAGGCATTCTCAGAACGAAGCAGCGGCTCCAGGAGATCGAGGAGCGCTCGACGATCAATGCCGGCGTCAGCCGCCTGAATGGGATCCTCGAACAAGCTGGACACTGTCAGGCGCGTACCTGCGTGCTTCGGGAGATCGGCGAGGATCCCCGCGTACAGGCTCAGAGCGCGCGCGCCATCGCCAAGATGGGTCCGCCACAGCTCTGCGAGGCGGAACTCAAACTCGGCACGTTCGGCGCGCCCGGAGACGGTGCTCATGCGGTGCTCAAAAAGCTCCGCGAGCTCAGCCCACCGCTCGCCCTGACTGAGCAGGCGGTCGAGCTCATCCATCGCTCGTGGCTCGCGCTCGTCGAGCAGAAGGACTCGACGACAGGTCTCAATCGCGTCCGACGGGGAGAGGAGCGCGCGCTCCGAGAGCTCCGCGAGCCGGAACAGCAGCGTGACCTTCTCGGTCTTTTCCGTCGCAAGTGCGATCAGGCGATCAATCATCTCGGCCTGCGACGCGGCGTCCCCGGTCCGCCCGTACAGCGCTTCGATGCGAGTGAGCGCGGCGTGATGATCGGGCTCGAGATTGAGCGCCTCCCGAAGCTCGACGATGGCCCGCTCGGGCGCCTGCACCTGCTCGTCGAGGATGCTTGCCCTTCGAAGTCGGAGCTCCAACGCCCGAGCCGGAGCGAGGAGGAGACCTTCGCCGTAGAGCTCGACGAGCGCCTCCCAGGTGTTCGTGAGGGACGCGAGCCGCCAGAGCTCTGGCTCATGGCAGACATCGCCTTCACTCTGCCGCCAAGCCTCGGCGAGCGAGAGCAGCGCGGCGTGTGGATCGTTGAGCTTGTCCTCCTCGAGCTTCGAGACACGCGTGAGTGTCTCGATTCGGTCAGCGATGTCGTCGAGATCGACGAGCGTGCCGTTGAGGAGATCGCGCAGCCGAGCCCATTGTCCATCGGACTCATAGAGGGGAATCAGGATACGAGCGGCATCAAGCCGGGCTTCAGGCAGCACGAGCAGCCTCTCGAGCGCGGCGCGGGTCGCTTGATGGTCCGGCGTTCGGGTGACGACCGCACGAAACGCCGAGACCGCCCGACCCACCTCGCCGAGCCGCTCGATGAGGAGCCTGCCGAGACGACACTCAAATTCGCTCTGCTCGTCCGGATCGTCCGCGAGCCGGAGTTGAGTCTCGAGGATCTCGAGCAGGTCCAGATCCCGCTCCAGATGGGTGTAAAGGCGGTCGAGCTGCCCGAGCGTCTCGCGGTCGTCCCCATCGAAGGAGAGCACCGCCCGATAGAAGGAGACCGCGTCATCGAGGCGATTGAGGTTTCGCTCGCTGACGGTCGCGGCACTCAGCAGAATCGACCTCTTCTCCGAGGCGTCGTCGCACAGCTCCGCGTGATCGGTGAGGACGGCGACGAGCTCCGCCCACTGCCCGGAGGCGCCGTACAGCCGCTCGAGGGCCCGGTGAGCGCGCAGCTCCGACGGCTCGGCGAAGGCGCGAATCTGAGCGTAGGTTGCGATGGCGCGCTCGCCGCCACCCGGCAGACTCTCGAAGAGGCTGGCGAGTTGGAAGCACAATGGCTGCCGTTCGACCGCGTCCGCGGAGAGGTCGATCCGCCGCTCGATCACCTCGATGAGCGACTCGACATCACCGACGCGCTCGAAGAGGCCGCTTTGGACTTCGAGTGCCTCACGGTCATCGGGCCACTCCTCGAGGATGCGGCGGTTGTAGCCGATGGCCAGGGTCAGGTCGCCGACCTTCTCGTCCTGGACCTGGGAGACGCGGCGCAACATCTCGCGTCGAAGATCGGGCGCGAGGCTCAGGCCCACGTCGCCGTCGAGCCCTTCGCCGAGCACGTCACCGAGGGCCGACCACGCGCCGAGGTGTTCGGCGAGTCGGTACAGATCCGGCAGAATCGAAGGCTCGCCGAAGGACTCGGACAGCGCGGCGGAGAGGTGTCGAAAGGCCCGCGCTGCGTCGTCGAGGCGACGCTCTGCGAGGCGAGAGAGACGGGTGTGAAGGGCGATGCGGACGCCGAGATCCTCCGCATCACGCAGGCGCGCCTCAAGGATTTCGGCCTCACTCGAGGCGTTCCCGTTACTGACATACACGGGCTCGAGGATGTCGCAGGTCTGGATGCGCCACAGCCGCGCGTTCGCCTCGGGATGCGCCGCAAGAAACGTCTCCAGCGCGTCGAGCGTCGGCTCGTGGTCCGGCGCCATCGCGACCACCTGGGCATACCGTGCGAGGGCCTCATCAAAGTCCAAGAGCTGACGCTCGTTGACGACCGCGAGTTGGAAACACAAAGCGATGCGTGCGTCGCCCGCGCTGTCCTCGGCGCGCTGCGAGAGCAGATCGACGAGCTCGACATAGCGGGACTCAAGCCGATACAGCCGCTCGAGGGCGTCGAGCGCGCGAGCATCGGCGGGCGTCTCGCCGCGGATCCGCCGATAGGCGTCAATCGCGCGAGCGGCGTCCTCGAGAACCTCCTCATGCAGGTCGCCGATTCGATAGAGCACAGCGACCCGCTCTTCGACGGACTCCAGCAAGTCGAGCTTGCGCTCGCAGATCTCCACCAACCCGGGCCAATCAGAGAGTCGGGTCGTGAGGCGGTCCACGGCGTTGAGGACGTCGAGCTCCTCGCCGGTCTGCGAGAGCACCTCGTCGAGGACACTTCTGGCCTCCGCGAAGTCCCCCAGCCGGTCCTCAAGGAGCACGGCGAGCCGGCGGCTATACAGAGTCGCGGTGGACAGGTCCTCGCCCGGATCGAGCCCCCCGAGTGAGAAGCGTTGATAGATCTGGGCGACCGCGTCCCAGCTGGCGAGTTCGTTGGCGAGTCGCTCCAGGTGGTCCCGAACCGAGCCGTCGTTCCGGTCCTCGAAGAGCAGCCGCTTCCACGTGCCGAAGGCCCCGCGGAGATCAGCGAGCTCGTGCTCTTGAAGGGTGGCGACCTCGCGCAGGACGCGTGTGCGGAAGTCCCGCTGATCGCTCGCGCCGACCTGGATCTCCAAGACGCGGCGGAGCGACGACCACTTCTGGGCGACCCGCATGTGCGGCTCGAGGATCTCGGCTGCGCGCGGAGCGACAGGCCCGTCGAGGAACCGCTCCAGCGCGGTGACGGTCGCGAGGTGCTCCGGCACCTGATCGAGGGCGTGGGCGTACCGCTCGACGGCGGCCCCCAGGTGATCTCGTCGCTCATCGAGCTGTCCCAACCGGAACCAGAGGCTCGCGACCTCCGTCGGATCGGTCGTCAGCTCGAGCTCCTGTTCGAGGTAGCCGATGAGCGACTCGGGGTCGTCGCGACGCTCGGCCAGACGCTGCAGCCCGTAAAGCGCCTCAAGGTTGCGCGGGTCGAGCGCGTGGAGCTGCGCGAAGGTCGCCTCGGCCGATCCGGCGTCGTCCCGAACCGTCTCGTGCAAGGTCGCCATCGCGAGGAGGATGCATGCCTGCTCGGCGTCACCCGTCACATGGTCGAGCTGCCGTCCCATCACGACGAGGAGGTCGTCCCAGCGGGACAGTTTCTCGTAGAGCGCGACGAGCGCGGCGAGCAGCTCCGGTGCGTCTCCGGCCATGGTTCGCACGCGCTCAAAGTGGACGGCGGCCTCTGTGTCCCGTCCCAGCTCGTCTCGGCACACCTCACCAAGCACGCTGCGGAGCCTCACCTCGGTCGGCGCGTCGTCGACCACGTCGCAGAGGGACGCGAGCAGCACGACGAGATCGGCCCCCAAGCCCGCCTCCAACGCGAGCCGGCGCGCGTTGACCAGAATATCTGGACGCTCGGGCGCGATCTGAAGGGCGGAAGCGAGGTGAGAAAAGGCCTGTGAAACGTCCCCGAGCGACCGCTCATGGATGGTCGAGAGCTCCAGATGCAGCGCCACCTGGTCTTCGTTTTCGCTGCGGAGTTGCACCCCGAGCACCGCCACCAGACGATCCCACTTGGCGACCCGCGCGAAGTGGGGTGCGAGGACCCTCGCCGCCTGGGCATTTTCGGGGTCTTCGTGGAGGACGCGCTCCCAACACTCGACGGCCGCGGCCTCGTTGGCCAAGTTGATGTGGCAGATTCTCGCCATGCGCCGATAGAGGTCGACTCGGATCCCGACGTCCTGACCCTGGGCTGCGGAGCCCGAGAGGAGGCGAATCAGGCCCTCCCAGTCCGAACGGTCGCCGTAGAGCGCCTCGAGCGCGTCCCAGTCACCCCGGCGGAGGTTCAGCTCACGCAGATAGTTCTCGGCGTGGGCATCCCCTGGCGTGATCCGCAGGACCGCTCGCCAAGTCTCCGCCGCGCGCTCCTCATCGTCGAGCTTCTCGGCGTAGACATTACCGAGCTTCTTCAGCCAGGCGATGCGACTCGAGTCGTCCGGGGCGCGCCTCGCCTGGTCCGCATAGAGCTGTGCGAGCTCGGCGTGGCGCTCCGTCTTTTGGAGCAGCTGCTCGAGCGACTGCCACGCCTTG
>SHZC01000085.1 GCA_009692505.1 Myxococcales bacterium | reverse complement strand
GCGTTCCAACGACGAGTCAAAGCCGCCCTGTGCGCGATCTCCGCCACCCTCTCGGCCGTGCCCGCCCTGGCCGGTGAATGCGAGGCGACGCCCTTCGCGTGCGCCGTCGATCAGGCCATCGCCGCGGGACTTCAGCACTATCGAAACATCGAGCGCGGAACGGGCGACTTGACGGGCGATGGCCTCCTCATGGCCGGGCGCAAGAACTTCTTCGGCATCCTGTCCTTCCTGGAGAAGCGAACGGGCGTCGGCTGGATGGGCAGGCCCCAAGGCTTCGAGGGCATGGACCCGAACGACCAGGCGCTCGTGATGCGCGCGATGGCGATCCTCATCAACAGTGACCCGGTGCTTCTCAACCCGAACCAGCAGAGCTACACCTACGTAACCGGCGGCAACCTCATGGCCATGTCCGTCTATCTCAGCACGGGCGGCGTCGATGATATCGGGTCGCCGGTGCTCGTCTCACAAGCCATCGCCAATGGAGTGGTCGCCCTTCAGCGCAACCAGGGCATGAACGTCACGGCTTGGAGCTATATGGGCCCGGGCACGGACTTGTCGACGACGCAGTTCGGCGCGGCCGGCCTCGCTGCAGCCGAAAACGTCGTCGCCGGTGCCTCCCTCACGCTGGGTCGGCTCCCCGAGATGCTCACGGGCAACACGGCGCCCGCCGATGGTGGACTGACCTACAGCCCCGGCCACGTCTCCAGCTCGGCCATGACCTCGAGCGGGATCTGGTGCTACCGCCTCGCCGGCGTGCCTGCGGGGGACCCGCGGGTCCAGGGAGCCATCGGTTGGCTCCGACGGAACTACCTCTACGACTCGATGATCGGTATCTGGAACCCCCAGAGCACCTATTACTACTTCTGGGCGATGACCAAGGCGCTGGCCATCTCCGAGGACGACGGGCTGGGTGGGGCCCTCTACGCCGACGACTTCGGTGATCGCGATCCGGCCGCCCTCGGCTACCCGCAAGAGGTGCCCAGCGAGTACTTCGACGTCGCCTACACGCTCGTGCAATGGCAGAGCCCCACCGGCGATTGGGGGGGCAATGGCGCCGGCATCTCCCCCCCCGGCTGGGATCCGTTCTCGAGCCATGGCTTCGCGCTCTTGACCCTCGAGCGTTCGCTCGGCGGCGTCTGCCTCGACGAGGACGACGACGGCCTCTGCGGCCTCGACGACAACTGCCCCGCGATCCCCAACCCCGACCAGGCCGATCAGGAAGACGACGGCGTGGGCGACGCCTGCGACAACTGCCCGAAGGTGGTCAACCGCGGTCAGGACGACCGGGACAACGACGGCGCCGGCAATGCCTGCGACCGCTACGACTGCGTGCCGGACGGCCGGCCCGAGGTCTGTGACGGCCGCGACAACGACTGCGACAACCTCACGGACATCTTGCCCACCGGCGACCCCATCGTGGCCCCCGAGGCCTGCGCCACCGGCCTGACGGGCCTCTGCGAGCGGGGTCACTTCGAGTGCAACATCGACGGTCGGGTGGTCTGCCGCGTCGACACCAGCCCGATTGAAGAGACCTGCGACCTGCGCGACGAGGACTGCGACGGGCAAATTGACGAAGGCACGCGCAATCAATGCGGCACGTGTGGCGCTACGCCCGCAGAGTCCTGCAACGGCGACGACGACGACTGCAACGGCCTCGTGGACGACGACGACGACCTCTGCGGCGGTGGCGTGGCGACCTGCGTCTTCGGAGAGTGTGCCCGGCCTTGCAACAACGGCCGCTGCCCCGCCGGGTTCTACTGCGCCGACGACCGCTGCGTGTCCCTGTGTGCCGTGGTGGCCTGCCCCAATGGGCAGAGCTGCGACGAGGCCACGGGCCTGTGCGAGGAGGTCATCTGCGGAGACGGCTGCGGCGAGGGCGAGGTCTGCCACGACGGCGTCTGCGTGGTCGACTCCTGCCACGCGACGGGCTGCCCCGACGGTCAGCGATGCGTCAACGACGCGTGCGGCGATGACCCGTGCGCGAACATCGAGTGCGGCGCCGATCGGTTCTGCCGCGAGGGCCAATGCGTCTTCTCCTGCGCCGAGATCGCCTGCCCCCTCGGGGAGGCCTGCATCGGCGGTGAGTGCTTGGTGAACCTCTGCGGCGGGGTCTTGTGCGCGGCGGCTAAGGTCTGCGCCGCCGATCAGTGCGTCGACTCCAAGTGCAGCGACGCGGACTGCCGGGTTGGTCAAGTCTGTCTCGACAACGCCTGCGCCGAGAGCCCCTGCAACGGCGTGGTTTGCCCGCCCAATCAGGTCTGCAGCGTCGTGGCGGGCACGGCCCAGTGTCTGGGCAACTGGAATCAGCTCCCGGTGGACGCCGGCCCCATCCCTGATTTCGGCGCCTTCGACTTCGGGGTGGGTACCGATCTCGGAGCCGACCTCGGCGTGCCTGACCTGGGTGGCGGTACGGGGGATCTGGTCGCTGAAGACGACATCAACAGTGGGGGCGGGAACGGCGGCGGCCGCATCACCCAGGGCGGGAACGGCGGCGGCGGCTGCTCCTGCCAAACGGGTCGCTTCACGGACGTCGGCCTTGGCCTCGCCGTGCTCGCCCTCCCCCTCTTGCGCCGCCGTCGCCGGGCCTAAACCCCAAACACCCGCTGTGCGTTCTCCCGGAGGAACTTCGGCCAGACGTCATCCGAGAAGGGGACCGACTTCAGCTCGCGGAAGATGCGCTCGAGCGTCAGCCCCATGGGGAAGTAGCCGGCGTACATGATCTTTGAGGCCCCCCGCGTATTGGCGAAGTCGATGATGGCCTTGGGGTAGTGCTTCGGGGCGAAGGCGCTCGTGGAGTAGTAGAGGTTCGGGTACTTGAGCATGAGCTTGATGGCGAGGTCGACCCAGGGCTCGCCCCCGTGCCTCATCACGAACTTCAGCTCCGGGAAGAACCAGCAGACCTCGTCGATGCGCTCGACCTTCTGGGGGTCCATCGGCAGGCGGGGGCCGGGCACGCCGACGCAGCAGGCGAAGGGCAAGTCGAGCTCCACGCACTTGGCGTAGATGGGGTACCAGCGCCGGTCGTCGATGGGCACCTGCGGGCACAGTCCGCTCGGGAAGCCGGTCACACACTTCAGCCCGCGCTCACGGTAGAGCCGCTCGATCTTTCGGACCTCGTCCATGCCCCGATTGGGGTCCGCCGCATAGCTGCCGAAGAAGCGCTCCGGGTGGCGGGTGATGGCCGCGTTGGTCACCTCGTTCCCGTCGTCAATCCCGATCATCGCGCGGGCCACGCCGTGGCGATCCATCTCGCGCACCGTGTACGAGACGTAGTCGTCTTGCGGCCCGTCGAGCACGATGCGGGGCAGGTTCTTGAAGAGGTACTGCGCGGGCATCTCGAAGACCTGCCGACTCTCCTCATCGAGCAGGAGAGGCCGCATGAACTCGTACCAGGACTTCATATCTTCGCCGGGGATCTGCAACATCAGATCAATCGCGGCAGGCTCGTCGGGCATGGGCATGGAGGCGAATCTTCCGTTGGCAGGTCGCGACGTTTCAGAGTAGAACACGTTCTACTTTTGCGCGGGGATCAAGAATGAACGACAGCCCCTCCGTCGACGAGCTCCTCCGACGCGCAACGGTGCTCGGGACGGTCCTGCGTGAGCGCGCGACCGAAGGCGACGCCCTGCGTCACCTGCCCCCGCGGACGGTCATTGATCTGCACGACGCGGGGCTTTTTCGCGTGCTCCAGCCCTCGAGGTTCGGCGGCTATGAGCTGCCCCCGAAGACGCTCTTCGACCTGCAAATCGCGCTCGGTCGGGTCTGCCCGTCGACGGCTTGGGTTTACGGCGTCTTGTCGGTGCACCACTGGCAGCTCGGGCTCTTCCCGGCTGAGGCGCAAGACGAGGTCTGGGGACGGGACTCGACGACGCTCATCTCCTCGAGCTACGCGCCGACCGGGAAGGTCGAGCGGGTCAGCGGCGGCTATCGACTCAGCGGACGGTGGTCTTTCTCCTCGGGCTGCGACCACGCCCAGTGGGTGTTTCTGGGGGGCTTCGTCCCGCCGGACGGCCCCGACGCCAAGCCGGACATGAGGACGTTTCTGCTGCCGCGCGCCGACTACGCGATCGACGACAACTGGTTCACCTCCGGTCTGAAGGCCACGGGCAGCAAGGACATCGTCGTCGACGGCGCCTTCGTGCCGGAGCACCGCACGCATAAGCTCATCGACGGGTTTCGCCTCGACAACCCGGGCAACGCGCTCAATACCTCGCCGGTCTTCCGGATGCCGTTCGGGCAAATCCATGTCCGATCCGTGTCGACGCCCGCCCTCGCCTGCGCGTTGGGTGCCCTCGATGTTTACAATGAATCGACCGCGTCCCGCCTCGCGGCGACCGATCAGAGCCGCGTCTCCGAGGATCCGGCGAGCCAGCTCTGCGCGGCGGAGTGCGGCTCCGTCGTCGACCACGCCCTCCTCGTCTTGCACCGCAACCTCGACGAGCTCTACGGCTACGCGGTCGAGGCCAAAGACGGCGTCCCGAAGATGCCCGTCGATCGGCGCGTACGCTTCCGGCACGAGTCGGCGCTCGCGGCGCGGGAGAGCGCGTCGGTGATCGCGCGCCTCTTCACGCAGAGCGGCGGTCGGGCGGTCTTCCAGAGCCACCCCCTCAATCGGTTCTTCCAGGACGTGCACGTGATCCGCGCCCACTACGCCAACAACCCCGAGGGGCCGGGGCGAAACTTCGGGCGGGTGCTCTTCGGACAACGCAGCCAGGACTACTTCGTATGAACGCGCCGCCACAGGCTCGTATCACTCAGCTCGCGTACCTCGCGTTCGAGGTCAAAGACGTCGTCGCCTTCGAGCGTTTCCTGACCGACGTCCTGGGCCTCATGGTCGGCGAGAGCCCGGCCGACGGGGTTCGCACGTTCCGTCTCGACGATCGCTCCGCCCGCTATTTTGTCACCGAAGGCCCGGCCGACGACCTCACAGCCGTGGGATTTCAGGTATCAAGCCATGAGGCGCTCGCCGCGCTGGAGCACCGACTGGCCGCGGCTGGGGTGGGGACGCGGCGTGTATCAGACGCGCACGCCAAGGGCCGCTTCGTCGAGGCGATGACGGTGTGCGAGGATCCCTTCGGCCATCCGCTCGAGCTCGTCGTGGGGCCGTCCCTCGCCGATCAGCCGTTTCACTCGGACCTGGTCCCCGGTGGCTTCGTGGCCGGTGATCTCGGCGCGGGACACCTCGTCCTCGCCGCCGACGATCAGTCAAGGAGCTTGTCTTTCTATACGGACGTGCTCGGCTTCCGCTTCAGCGACCGCGTCTCCACCACGTTCTACGGACACGACGTCGACATCGCGTTTCTCCACTGCAATCCTCGCCACCACACGCTCGCCTTGGGCGCGCCGATGGGCAAGCGACTTCACCATTTCCTCGTGGAGTGCCGGACGCTCGACGACGTGGGCGCAGGCTTCGATCGCGCGCTCAAGGCCGGCGTCCGCATCGCAAACGGGCTCGGTCGCCACCCCAACGACCGGATGTTCTCCTACTACGCCAAGACGCCCGCGGGCTTTCAGTACGAGTATGGACACGGTGGTCGCCTGATCACCGACGGGGCGGCCTGGCAAGCCGAGGTCTACGATCGCATCAGCGATTGGGGCCACCACCCCCCACCCCCGAGGCCCAAGGCATGAGCAGACTCCCTGTAGGTCACTTCGTCGACGTCGGCGATGGACACCGTATCCATTATCATGAGCGCGGGCCGCAGGCGGGTCCGGTCCTCGTCTTCGTGCACGGCAGCGGCCCGGGCGCGTCGGGCTATAGCAACTTCAAGCAGAACCTCGACGCCTTCGCGGACGCCGGCTTTCGGGTGCTCGTGCCGGACACCATCGGCTTCGGCTACAGCAGTAAGCCGGAAGACCAAGCCTATTCGCTCGACTTCATGACCGGGATCCTGTCGTCGTTCCTCGACGCGCTCGGCATCGGGCAGTGCGCGCTCGTCGGCAACTCCCTGGGCGGGGCGATGTGTATCGCTTTGACCTTGGCGAAGCCCGAGCGCATCACCAAGCTCGTCCTCATGGCGCCGGGTGGGCTCGAGGTCCGGGAGCGGTACTTCGAGATGAAGGGCATCCGCACGATGCTCAAGGCCATCTTCGCGCCCGAAGGACCGACCGCCGAGAGCATGCGCAAGGTCTTCGGGCTCCAGCTCTTCGACGCCACGCAGGTCACAGAGGAGACGCTCGCAGAGCGACTGGCGATCGCCGCGACGCAGCCGAAGGTGATCTTCGAGACGATGAGCGTGCCCCACCTGACCCCACGCCTCGTCGAGCTCGACCTGCCGGTCCTGGGCCTCTGGGGCGTCGACGATCAGTTCTGCCCGGTGGAGGGCGCGATGACCCTCGCGCGAAACATCAAGCGCTGCCGCGTGACCCTCTTCTCCCAATGTGGCCACTGGGTGATGGTCGAGCACCCGCGGAACTTCGAGCGCCTCGTGCTCGACTTCCTGGCCGAGCCGTGATCGACGTTAAGGCGCACGGAGATGCGCTGTTCGAGGCCCTCCGAACGCGAACGCCCATATCGCCGCTCAAGGCCCGCTTCCCTTCGCTGGACATCGAGACCGCATACGCGATCCAGCGCCGCTTCATCGATCGTCGCTTGGGCCTGGGCGAGCGGATCATCGGCAAGAAGATCGGGGTGACGAGCCTGGCCGTCCAGCGCTTCCTCGACGTGCACCAGCCGGACTTCGGCGTCCTGACCGACGCCATGCATCTCGAAGACGGCGCCGTCATCCCTGCCTCCCGCACGCTCATCGCGCCCAAGTGTGAAGGGGAGGTGGCCTTCCGCCTCGCCGCCGATCTGCGCGGCCCCGGGATCACGGCAGACGACGTGCTCGGGGCCATCGACTACGCCGTGCCCTGCTTCGAGATCGTCGACTCCCGGATCCGCGATTGGAAGATTCGCATCGAAGACACCATCGCGGACAACGCCTCTTGCGGCGTCTTCGTGACCTCGAAGACGCGCCTCTCCGCTCACGACATCGACTGGGTCCATACGCCGCTGACCGTCTCGAAAAACGGCGCGCCCCTCTCCAGCGGGACCGGCGAGTTCGCGCTCGGATCTCCGCTCATCTGCGTGGCCTGGCTGGCCAATACGCTCGGCGCGCTCGGCGTGCCTCTGCTCAAGGGTGAGCTCATCTTGTCGGGCTCGCTGGTGGCCCTGGAGCCTGCTCTGCCCGGCGACTCGTTTCAGCTCTCTTTTGCCGGCGCCGAGTGCCGCGTCTCCTTCGACTGAAAGTTTATCGAGGCAAGAAAACATGAAGATCCCGTGCGCGATCATAGGCTCCGGAAACATCGGCACCGACCTCATCTACAAGGCTTTGCGCAGCCTCAGCCTTGAGCCGGTCTGGATGGTGGGCATCGACGCCACCTCCGAGGGCTTGGCTCGGGCGCGCGGGCTCGGGCTGAAGACCACCCACGAGGGCCTAGACGGGCTGTATCCGCACCTGCAGGCCGATGGGATCCGCCTCGTCTTTGACGCGACCTCCGCGCACGTTCATCGCCTCAACGCGCCGCGCCTGCGGGAGGCCGATGTCGTGGCCATCGACATGACGCCGGCGGCCCTCGGACCCTACTGCGTGCCGGTCGTCAACCTGCGTGACCATATCCTCCGGGGCGAGACCAACATCAACCTCATCAGCTGCGGCGGACAGGCCACCATCCCGATGGTCAACGCCGTCTCGCAGGTCCAGAGCGTCGATTACGGCGAGATCGTGGCCACCGTCGCGTCGCGCTCGATCGGACCCGGCACGCGCAAGAACATCGACGAGTTCACGCGCACCACGGCCGCGGGGGTCGCGCAGGTCGGCGGTGCGAAGCGAGGCAAGGCCATCATTGTGATCAATCCGGCAGACCCGCCGATCATCATGCGGAACACCGTCCACTGCCTGACGACCGAGGCGCCCGACGAGCGACGCATCACGGAGTCGGTGCAATCGATGGTCAAGGCCGTCTCGGAGTATGTGCCCGGCTACCGGCTGAAAAACGGCCCGGTCTTCGATGGGCGCAGAGTCTCCATCTTCCTCGAGGTCGCCGGTCGAGGGGACTACCTGCCGAGCTATGCGGGCAACCTGGACATCATGACCGCGGCCGCCGTCCGCACCGGCGAGCTCTTCGCCGAGGAGATGAATCGATGAACCTGAACGGACGCCGGGTGACGATTCACGACATGACCCTCCGCGACGGGATGCACCCGAAGCGACACCAGATCTCGCTGTCTCAGATGGTCGATATCGCGCAGCGGCTCGACGCGGCGGGCGTGCCCCTCATCGAGGTCACGCACGGTGATGGTTTGGGGGGCGCGTCGATCAACTATGGCTTCCCCGCCGAGACGGACCAGGCCTATCTGCGCGCCGTCGTGCCGGTCCTCAAACACGCTCGGGTCTCAGCGCTCCTGATTCCGGGCATCGGCACGCTCGACGAGCTTCGACTCGCCCACGACTGTGGCGTACACACCCTGCGGGTCGCGACCCACTGCACGGAGGCCGACATCTCCGAGCAGCACCTGGGCCTGTCACGCAAGCTCGGGCTCGACACCGTCGGCTTCCTGATGATGGCGCACATGAGCCCCTCTGAGGCCCTCGTGAAGCAGGCCCTCATCATGGAGGACGCCGGCGCGCAGACGGTCTACGTGACGGACTCGGCAGGCTACATGTTGCCCGACGATGTGACCGCTGCCGTCGGGGCGCTGCGGGCCGCGTTACGGAGCGAGACGGAGGTTGGCTTTCACGGGCACCACAACCTCTCCATGGGGGTGGCCAACTCGCTGTGCGCCATCGAGGCGGGGGCCTCGCGCATTGACGCGAGCGCGGCGGGCTTGGGCGCCGGCGCGGGCAATACGCCGCTGGAGGTCCTGGTCGCGGTGCTCAATCGTTTAGGCGTCGAGCACGGGATTGATCTCTACGGGGTCATGGACGTCGCCGAAGACGTCGTCGTCCCGATGATGGACCACCCCGTCCGCATCGACCGGGACGCGCTGACGCTCGGGTACGCCGGCGTGTACTCGTCGTTTCTTCTTTTTGCGAAGCGGGCGAGCGAGCGGTACGGCGTCTCCTCGCGGGACATCCTCCTGGAGATGGGTCGCCGTAAGACCGTGGGCGGGCAAGAGGATCTCATCGAGGACGTGGCCTTGGATCTGGCGCGGGACCGGGCGTGAACTTCATGGATGAGATCGTCAAGTGGCTTGACGAGAACGCGCCGACCGAGCTGCTCGGGACCAGCCGAGGGGGTGGAGCCTTCGACGGCTACTGGGGCGGGCGACGCGCCGTGGATTCGACCCCGGCGCGACTTCGGTGGCTGGAGGTCTGTGCATCACGCGGCCTCTGCGCGCCGACGTGGCTTCCGGCTTATGGCGGCGCGGGGCTCAGCCGGGAGGAGGCGGCGAGATTTGAGGCGCTCCTGCGTGAACGGGGGCTGCCGCCGCCGCTCGTGGGCTTCGGTCTGGCGATGCTCGGACCTGTCCTTCTCGAGTTTGGGACCGAGGACCAGAAGCGGCGTCACCTGCCCGGCATTGCCTCGGGTCAGATTCGGTGGTGCCAGGGCTACAGCGAGCCAGAAGCGGGCTCGGATCTCGCGGCGCTAGCCTGCAAGGCCGAGATTCACGATGAGGAGATCGTGCTGACGGGTCAGAAGGTCTGGACCTCGCACGCCGACGTGTGTGACTGCATGTTCGCGCTCGTTCGCACCTCGACGAAGGGCCGCAAACAGGAGGGCATCAGCTTCGTGCTCGTGGACCTCGAGCAGAGCGGCGTCGAGCGGCGGCGCATCCGGCTCATCAGCGGCGCGTCGCCTTTCTGTGAGGTCTTCTTCGATGAGGCCCGGGCGAAGCTCAGCGATCTCGTCGGCGGCCGAGACCAAGGCTGGACCGTAGCGAAGGCGCTCCTCGGCCACGAGCGAACGGCCATCGGTTCGGCGATCGGGAGTCAGCTCGTCAGCCTTGAGAAGGCGCTCGTCGGCGCGGCCAGGCAGCACCTCGGCGTCGACGATGGACCTCTGCCTGACGGCCTCCTGCGGGACGCGATCGCCCGCTGCCTCATCGACGAGCGTTGCTTGGCCTTGACGATCTCGCGGGTGGGCCAAAGCGATCGACCCGGACCGGAGAGCTCCGTGCTCAAGATCGCCGGCAGCGAGATCAAGCAGCGGCGGCACGCGCTCATGATGCGGCTGACCGCAGGTGAAGGGCTGGGCGCGGATGACGACGTGACGCGGGACTGGCTTCGCTCGCGAGCGAATACCATCGAAGGGGGGACCACCGAGATTCAGCTCAACATCATCGCGCAACGGGTCCTGGGGCTGAGCACATGAGCCTCGCGAACACCGACGAAGAACGGCAGATGGCCGAGCTCGCCACGAGGCTCTTCGCCGACCATGCGCCGCCGAGCCGCCTTCGTCGGTATCGTGATGAGCACGATGCCCATGCTTACGACCGGGGTCTGTGGGCGAAGCTCGTGGAGCTGGGTTTCCTCGATAGCGCGCTCTCGCTCGCTGAGCGGTGCGTCCTCGCAGAGGCCGCGGGTTCGGTCCTCGCGACGGAGCCGCTCGGCGTCTCGTGGTTCGCGATGGATTTGATGGGCCCCGGCGAGCGACTGGTGACTGTGGCCCATGAGCCGATGTCGAGACGCCCGGGAGTCGTCAGCTCGCTTGACCATCTGGTGCGGCGCAACGTCGCGCACGCGGTCTCTGCCGACGTGACGCTTTTCACACAGATGAAGGGCGACGAGGTCTCGCTGTTTGAAGTCGCGGCGGGTCATGAGGCCTTGAAGGTCGAGGCTCAACAGCGGGTCGATCTACATCCTGCCGCGATCGTCTGCGTCGACAGCACGCGCCTGCCCCCGCCCGTCAGTCTCTCCGCGAAGGCCTACGATCGAGCCTTGGATCGCGCAACAGTGGTGCTCTGCGCGGAGATGCTCGGCGGGGCGCAACGGGCCTTCGAGCTGACCCTCGATTACCTCAAGACCCGCCGCCAGTTCGGCGTGCTCATCGGCAGCTTTCAAGCCCTGCAGCATCGGGCCGCACGCCTCTTCGTCGAGCTCGCGCTCACCCGATCGGCGGTCTCTGCGGCGGCTCGGGCAGACGAGAGCACGCTCGCCGTCTTGACCAGCGTCGCCAAGGCCCGATGTGGAGAGACGTTCCTTCGGGTCGCCGAGGAGGCGATCCAGCTTCACGGCGGCATCGGCATGACCGACGAGCACGACATCGGGCTGTATCTGAAGCGCGCGATGGTCACCGAACATCTGCTCGGCAACGGCGATGAACACCGCCGCCGGTTCGCCACGCTCAGCGGGTTCTGAGACCAACGCGAGCGTCTCTCTCGGGCTTGGCCCTCGAGGAGGCCGGACGCCTCAACCGGCCAACGGATTCCAGACGCGTTGGAAGCCGAGCTGATGGCCATCGGCTACCCCCGGTGCAGCGCCTCGAGGTGCGCGGCGATCTTGCTCCCGAGATCCTCGGCTGCGGGCAGCAACGCGGGCTCGAGCAGCGCGTTGACAAGCGGACCCGTGGGGCCACCGGCGTCCATTCGGAGCGTGAAACAGAGCCGTGAGCCGACCCCCTCCGCAATCGCTACGTCGAGACGCTCGACCTTGCCAAATTGCCGACGGAAGAGCGCGCCGAAGACCCAGCGGAGGAGCCGGCCGAAGAGGCCCGGCCTGGGTGCCACTGCGACCGGCGTTTCAGGCGCGGCCCCCGCGACCTCGCTCTGCATCTCGAAGAGCCCGCCACCCTCGACGGACTCGTTCTTGCCGGTGAGCGTAAACGCCACGCGGTGCGGCCCGCTCCACTCGATGATCTGCACGTCGAGCACCACCGTCCGGCTCAGGATCCCGACGTCTCCTTTCAGCGTCCAGATGGAGTGTCGGTCGTCGATGATCTCGTGTTTTTGGTAGCCGGTGAGCATCGGCGCCCAGTTGTTCATGTCCTGAACAAAGGCCCAAATCTGCTCCACGGTCAGGGACAGACGTGTCTCGAAGCGGACCTCGGGCATGATCTTTCCTCAGCCTCCGTTGGCGGCGGCGTGGCGACCGGCGAGGAAGCCGAAGGTCATCGCCACGCCGATCGTCGCGCCCGCCCCCGGATAACCCGCGGCCATGAGGCCGGAGGTGACGTTACCAGCGGCGTAGAGACCGGGCACGGGCCGCCCTCCGACGTGCACCACTCGACCGTGTTCGTCGATGCGCGCGCCGCCTTTGGTGCCGATCGCCCCGAGTTGAACCGGCAGGGCGTAAAACGGTGCCTTGGAGAGCGTGCCGAGGTTCGGGTTCTTGCCGTTCTTGGGGTCGCCGTAGAAGTGGTCGTAGCTGCTGAGACCCCGCTTAAAGTCCAGATCGACCCCCTCTTCGCTGAAGCCATTGAAGCGTTTGACCGTCGCCTCGAGACCGTCCGCGTCGATGCCCACCTTCAACGCGAGCTCGGTGAGCGTGGGCGCCTGAACGATCCAGTCCGGCGTGGGCATGCCGGGGACCGCCGTGACCATGATGTACTTCGCGAGGTACTGGGCATCGACGATCAAAAACGCCGGCCGGTTCCGCGGCGCGTAGGCCACCGGATCGAAGTCGAAGAACGGCTTCATGAGGTCGTTGTAGTTGCAGGCCTCGTTGACGAACCGCTGGCCTCGTCCGTTGACGATGATGGAGTGCGGCAAAGACCGGATCGAGAAGTCCCCGCGGTTGAGCGGCTGCCCGTCGTAGGTCTCGCCCGGTACGTTGACCGTCGGGCACCACCAGGCCTCGCCCATGTTCCCCAGATCGGCGCCGACGCTCATGGCCATCTTCAAGCCATCGCCGTCGGAGATGGGTGGGCTGTTGGGGTGCGTGACGCGGTCGCCGAGGAACTGCTTGACGAGCTCGGCGTTCCACTCGAAGCCGCCGGATGCGAGCACCACGCCGCGAAGCGCGCGAATGTTCAGCTCGGTCCCAGCCCGCTCCGCCCGAACGCCGACGACGCGCCCGTCCTCCACGATCAACTCGCGCGCGGCCGTCTCGAGCAGGGGCTCGAGCTTGCGGTCGAGCAGGGCCTTCAGGAGTCGCCCAACGAGGGAGCCGCCGTAGCAGACCAGGCCCTGCTTATAACGCTTGCCCAGCTCAGCATAAGGCAGCTTCAGGGGATCGCTGAAGACCCCCCAGGAGGTGGCCTCGGTCACCGTCATGGGGGTGCCGCCGAAGACCGGGCTGCGGCGGAGCTTGTCCTTCCAGGTGCCGAGCTCGTTTGTGTCGAAGAGGCCGGGCTCGAGGGAGCGGCCGCCCATTTTGCCGCCCGGAAGTTCGGGATGATAGTCAGGGTACTTGACTAATGGGGCGAAGCGCAGCGAGGTCTTGGCTTCGAGGAAGCGCAGCATCTCCGGACCCGCGTCGAGGAAACGCTCAAGCAGGACCTCGTCAGTCCGCCCCTCGGTGATGCGCCGAAGGTAGGTCATGGCGTCCGCGCGCGAGTCCTCGCAGCCGACCTCGGCCATGTGCGAATTGCAGGGGATCCAGACGACGCCTCCGGACACAGCCGTGGTGCCGCCAATCCGGTTGGACTTCTCGAGCAGCATGACCTGCGCGCCGCCGTCATGGGCCGCGATGGCCGAGGTCAAGCCCGCCCCCCCTGACCCGAGGACCACGACATCGGTGGTATGCGTGAACTTGCGGGCCTTGCCGAATCCGAACATCTCTCGCTCCTGCTTTCTTCGCCGTCAGCGCGAAGCCGCGGCGTGTCGCCCGGCGATAAAACCCCAAGTCATGCCCCGAAGGTTGGACAAGCCGCTCTGATAACCCGCGCCGGTGTCGAGGGCCGCAGCGGCGTTCCCGGCGGCGTAGAGCCCCTCGATGGCGTGCCCGCGGACGTGCATGACCTGAGCGTGGGCATTGGTCTTCAGCCCCACCGCGTTGATGCCGACGCCGACCGGGACGAGCCGCGCGCCGAAGTAGGGCGGCGTATTCACCGGCCCGAGGTTCGGGTTGGGTCGGCTCTTGTCCCCGCACATCATCGCCGCCCAGGGGTACGTCCCGCGGCCGAAGTCGGAGTCGACGCCCTGCTCGGCGAGGCCGTTAAATCGTTCCAGCGTCAGGGCGAGGGCTTCTCCGTCGATGCCCAGCTTTTCGCCGAGTGCCTGGGGGGTCTCGGCCTGCTGGAAGAGGGGCTCAGGCAGCGGCATCCCGGGCAAGAACGTGCCGAAGCCGTACTTCGCGCGGAACGAGGCGTCGAAGATGACGTAGACCGGGAAGTTGGGGTGAGTCTGCCGCACGCCGTCCCAGGCATGAACCTTCGGGAGGTACTCGCGATAAAACGACTCATCGCAGAACCGCTCTCCGGCCCGGTTGACCCAGAGCGCGTGGGGATAACCCCCCTCCCAGGAGGCTCGGAACATCGGCGCGCCGTCATGGGACTCGCCGGGCACCGCGTACCCCATAAACATCCCGAGGTTGTGCGGAGGGACACCGGCGAGCTGCGCCCCAATCTCCCCGCCGAGCACATGGTTGTCGCCCGTGACCGAAGGCTGAACGGCCGAGTTCCATTCGGGCAGGCCCTCGTAGTACCGCGCCAGATCTGGCCGCCAGTCGTATCCGCCGACGCCGAGCATGACCCCACGTCTGGCTTGAACTCGGGTCTCGCGGCCGTCGGACGTGAGCACAGCCCCCACGACCCGACCGTCCTCCACGAGGAGCTGAGTGACCGCGGTCTTCAGCCGCGCCTCGATCTTGCGATCCACCAGCGCGGCCCGCAGGAGGTAGCCCATCATGCCGGGCCCGAAGCCGCGGAGATCCTCACGGATCCTTCGCCCCATGAGGCGGAAGTCCCAGTTGAGCAGCCCACATAAGCCGCCGAAGTTGAAGAGCTCGTCGTGGGTCAGGCCCAGCGGCATGTGCGGCGTGAGGTAGGTCTTGTGCTGCCACTCGAGCAGCGACTTGCCCTCGAAGAGCTCGACCTCCAGGTAACGCCCCGAGGCGACCGTGCCCGGCGCGTGCGGATAGTGGTAGTCGGGGAAGTCCTTGATGGTCTTCCACTTCACGCCGCAGGACTCTTCGAGATAACGCGCCGCCACCGGCCCAGTCTCAAAGAGCAGCCGCGCGAGCTCGGGATCGGCGTAGCCCCCGGCGAGGAAGTCGAGATAGGCCTTCGCCGCTTCTGGATCGTCCGGCGCTTTATGGTTGCACGGGACAAAGACCTCGCCACCCGAGTATGCGCAGACGCCGCCGAGCTTCGGAGCCTTCTCGGCGATGAGCACCGACAAGCCTTCGTCGTGCGCGGCGAGCGCGGCGGTGACCGAGGCGAGGCCGGAGCCCGCGCAGACCCAGTCGAAGGAGGCGTCGAAGTTCAAAACTGACCGTAGCCGTTGACCCGACTCAGCGCGGTCTCGTACTCGGCCCGGAGGCGGTCCATGATCACGGCGACCGGCTCGACCTGATTCATACGCCCGACGATCTGGCCGACCGGTGAGGTCAACAGCTCCTTGGTGCGGGTCGTGGAGTCAGAGGCGAAGCGATGAATCCGGGTCGTCGCCTCGGCGGTGAGCACGAACTGCAGCGGCACGAGCAGAGGCGCGGGGTTCTTCGGGTTGTCCCAGGCGTCCGACCACGCCGTCTTGAGCTGACGGGCGGGCTTGCCGGAGAGGGCCTTGGAGCGGACCGTGTCGCCCGAGCCCGCAGAGAGGAGCTTGTCCAGAACTTCTGCGTTTACATCGCTCTCGGCGCAGGTCAGCCACAGCGAGCCGAGCCAGACGCCCTGTGCCCCAAGAGCCAACGCTGCGGCCATCTGTCGTCCGGTCCCAATGCCCCCGGCGGCGAGGACCGCGACTTCTTTCACGGGCCGGCCGTCGATCTGGCCCACCGCGTCGACCACGTCAGGCACGAGCACCATGGTGGCGATCTCTCCGCAGTGGCCGCCGGCCTCCGTGCCCTGGGCCACGACGACGTCGATCCCTTGCGCGATTTGGCGCTGGGCGTGGCGCACGCTGCCGGCCAGCGCGGCGACGAGGATGCCGTTGTCATGGGCTCGATCGATGATGTCCTTCGGGGGCGTGCCCAGCGCGTTCGCCAGGAGCTTGATGGGGTACTGGAAGATGATCTCGAGCTGGGGGCGAACCGTCTCCTCGGTCCATCCCAGGAGGCTGTGCCAGGCGGCCTCTCCCGCGGGCAGCTCGGGCACGCCGAACTCCCGGAGGAGTCGGTCGACGAAGGCGCGATGTTCCGGGGGGATGTGGGCCTCGACGTTATCGCCGGGCTTGACGTAGACCTCGGGCATCACGACGTCGACGCCGTAGGGTTTGCCGTCGCAGTGGGCCTCGATGTAGTCGAGCGCCTCGCGGAGCTGGTCGGGCGTATAGGCCACCGCGCCGAGCACGCCCATGCCCCCGGCGCGGCTGACGGCGGCGACGACGGCGGGGGCCTTGCTGAAGGCGAAGACGGGCATGGTCAGGCCGAGTTTCTTGGCCAGGGGCGTGATCATCGAGGCGTAACTCCTAGACTCCCAGGTTCTTCAGCGCGAGCTCGCGGGCCCACTTATAATCGGGCTTGCCGCTCGGCTGTCGTTCGATGTGGGGCACGACGAGGATCGAGCGCGGCACTTTGTAGCCGGCGACGAAGTTTCGGCAGTGCGCTTCGAGGTCTTCGAGCGTGACGTTTCTGCCAGCCCGGGGTGCGACCACGGCGGCGACTCGCTCGCCCCAGCGGGCATCGGGCAGGCCGACGACGAGGGCGTCGAAGACATCGGCGTGGGCTTTGAGCGCCTCCTCGACCTCCTCGGGGAAGACCTTCTCGCCGCCCGTATTGATGCAGACCGCGCCTCGACCATAGACCGTGATCGTGCCCTCCTCGTCCAGGAGCGCGAAGTCGCCGGGCACCACCCAGCGCTTGCCGTCGATGGTCGTGAACCGGGCCGCGGTGCCCTCGGGGTCGTTGTAGTAGCCCAGCGGGATGCGGCCGCCTCGGGCCAGCTTGCCGAGCACGCCGGGCGGGGCGGGTCTGAGGTCGTCGTCGAGCACGCAGTTCGACTCGTCCATGAAGAACGTCGGTCGCCCCTCCCGGCCGGTCTCCATGCCGGGGATCGCCGAGCCTTGATGCCCCGTCTCTGTCGCGCCGAAGTTATTGAGCACGAGCGTATCGGGCAGCAGAGCGCGGAGCTGGTCGCGGACCGATGGCGAGAGGAGGGCCCCCGCCGAGGCGATGACCGCGAGGCTCGATGGCTGGTAGCCGCCCGTCTCAAGCGCGTCGGCGAGCGGGCGGGCCATGGCGTCGCCGACGAGCGTGATGGTCGTCACGCCCTCGCGCTCGATGAGCCGCCAGATCTCGTCGGGGTCGAAGCTCTTGCCCGCCTGAAGGACGAGCTTGCCGCCGGTGAAGAGGCCAATAAAGCCGCCCCACTGAGCCGCGCCGTGAATGAACGGGGCGGCCGTCAGCATGTGCATCGTGAAGCACTCGGCGAGCACGTTCTCGGCGAGCTCCTCGGGCCTCGTGATGGGGTCGCCCCCCGGCGCGCCGCCTTGGAGACCCGCGAAGAACATGTCCTCCTGCCGCCACATGACGCCCTTGGGCATCCCGGTCGTGCCGCCCGTATAGATGATGTAGAGGTCGTCACCGCTCCGCTCGGGGAAGTCGCGCACGGGCGATCCGGACGCGACCGCCGTCTCGAAGTCGAAGCCTTCTTCGGTGTGCCGGCCTTGCCCAACGACGAGTCTGGTCTTCAAGGCCGGCAAGTCCACGGCGGCCGCTTGCGCCATGGGCAGGAGCTCCGCTTCGGTCACAAGCGCGACGAGATCGGCGTTGTCGAAGAGATACCGCAGCTCATGGGAGACGTACCGGTAGTTCACGTTGATGGGCACCGCCCGCAGCTTGAGCGTGGCCAGCAGGGAGACCACGAACTCGACGCCATTGTAGAGGTGCAGGCCCACATGCGCTCGCGGCCCGACGCCTTGGGCGCGCAGGAAAGAGGCGAGCCGATTTGCCCGCTCGTCGAGCTCCCGAAAGGTCAACCGCTCTCGAGAAGTGACCAGCGCGTCCCGCTCGCCGATCACGTCAACGAGGCTCTCGAAAAGATCCGCGAGGTTGAACTGCATCAGGGTTTCTCCGCGCCCACGATCCACATCGCAAAGAACTGCGATCCGCCACCGTATGCGTGGCCAAGCGCCTTGCGAACGCCGTCAATCTGAAGATCCCCCGCGAGCCCGCGGACCTGCTGGGCGGCCTCGGCGAAGCGCAGGAGCCCCGAGGCCCCGATGGGGTTGCTGCACATCACGCCGCCCGATGGGTTGATCGGCATGGTTCCGGTGCGGGCGGTCTGCCCCGACTCGGTCATCTTCCAGCCCTCATTTGGCGCGCAGAAGCCGAGGTTCTCCAGCCACATGGGCTCGAACCACGAGAACGGGACATAGAGCTCGGCGACCTGCAGCTCACGCACGGGATCGGTGATGCGCGCCTCGGCGTAGAGGGCCTTCGCGGCGTCGCGGCCTGCGCGTGGGCTGACCTGGTCACGCCCGGCGAAGAGCATCGGCTCGGTCCGCATGGCCGTGCCGTGAACCCACGCGGGTCGCCGCGGGGAGAGCGCCGCTGCGGCCTCGTCGGCGAGGATGACCGCGCAGGCCCCATCGGACGACGGGCAGGTCTCCAGATACCGGATGGGGTCCCACAGCATGGGTGAGGCCTCGACCATCGCGCGATCGATGCCTTCAAGCTTGAGGTGCGCGTAGGGGTTCCGGACGCCGTTCTGCCGATCCTTCACCGCGACGAGGGTGCCGATGTGCGGAGGCGCGCCGCTTCGCCGAATGTATGCGCGGATGAGCGGCGCGAAGTAGCCACCCGCGCCCGCGGCCATGGGTGGCTGGAAGGGGTACTTGGGGGACAGCGCCCACATGGCGTCACTCTCGGACTGCTTCTCATAAGCCACCGCCAGGACGCGGCGGTGCTGCGAGGCGCTGATGAGGTGGCTCGCCACGATGCCGGTCGATCCCCCGACGCTGCCGGCCGTGTGCACCCGCATGATGGGCTTGCCCGCAGCGCCGAGCGCGTCGACCAAGTAGGCCTCCGGTCGATTGATGCCCTCGAACATATCCGGGGCCTTGCCGAGCACGATGGCGTCGATGTCCGAGAGCTTCAGCTCGGCGTCGGCGAGCGCGCGGTCCACGGCCTCGCGCACGAGCCCCGACACCGAGACGTCCTTACGCCGCGCCGCGTGGCGGGTCTGCCCCACGCCGATGACGGCGACCCGCGCGCTCATGGATCCACCTCCAGGACGGCGACGAGGTTCTGCTGCAAGAGCGGGCCGGAGGTGGCGTGGGCGACGGCCCGCAGCCCGTCTCCGCGGACCAATCGGCTGGCGGCCTCGCCTACCCGCGTCAGGCCCGCGACCATGAGCGGATGCGCCGCGAGCGCCCCACCGCTCGGATTGACCGCCGTGTTTGGGCCGATGGGCAAGACCCGCTGAAGCAGGGCGTCCTGAGAGGTGAAGGGCGCGTGAAACTCCAGCACGTCTGGTGGGGGTCCGTTGTAGGCGCCTGCGCGTTCGGCGGCGAGCCGCGTCGAGGTCGAGTCGGTCAGCGTGCGGAGGCCCAAGGTGTGGGGTTCGGCGCGGTGGTCAATCCCCCGAATCCAGACCGGCCGGACGGTATAGTCGAACGCGCGATCACCCCCCACGAGCACCATCGCCGCCGCGCCGTCCGAGATGGGTGGGCAGTCGTGTTTCCGAAGCGGCGAGGTCAGGTAGGGCTCGCGGAGCAGGGTCTCGACGTCAGGGCTCGTGCGGAGTTGGGCGTTGGCATTCTCCGCGGCGGCCCGGCGTCGGTCCATGGCGATCTTTGCCCAATTCGCCTCCGTGTCCGTGCCCGCTTCGAGCAGCGCGCGAGCCTGCAGCGCGGCCAGACTGATCGAGTCGAGACCCAGCCCCGCGACGAGATAGGGATCGAGCTGAGCCGTCGAGACGGACCGAAGATCCCCCATCGACGAGCGCCCAAAGGCGTAGACCAAGGCCACGTCCACGTCGCCGTGCTGGAGCCGAACCCAGGCCTCATAGAGGGCAAACGCGCCGTCCATCTCCACGTGGGACTCGGACACCGGCGGCCACGCGCCGAGGGCGTCGATGACGGTGACGAAGCTAAACGGGCGACCGACGAGGAAGTCGCTGCTCCCCGAGCAGACGAAGCCCACGTCGGCGATCGTCGCGTGGGCGGCATCGAGCGCGCGTGAGACGACGTCCTGGACCATCTCCGTCTCATCGAACCGAGACTCACGCCGCACGGCGGGCCGCTGGGCGAAGGAGACGATGGCGACCGGGCGGTTCAAAGGTGCTCCGCGATGGACTCGTAGGGCACGTCCGGCTCGAACGTCGGCTCGAAGTAGAGGACGTACTCCAGGCTCGGGATCGGGATTGGGCCCCACCGGGCGCGCACACGTTGGCCCATGCGGACCTCCGTCGGTGGAACCCCGCCGACGAGGTGGAAGATGGGGACGTCGGCGCCGTCGAGCAGGATCGCCGCGCC
>SHZC01000084.1 GCA_009692505.1 Myxococcales bacterium | reverse complement strand
CGGGTGCGGCCACGGAGGCCGAGCGCGGCGCGGCCCCCGGCGTCTCGACGATGGACCGCCCCCGCATGGCCAGCGGCGGCGTGCCTGAACCCTCTATGGGGGCCCCACGCAGGCCTACCGGGGGGGATCGCGTGGGCGCCCGACCCAGAGAGACGAGGAAGGCATCCGCCGCGTCCCCGATCTTTGAGCTCGCGCCGGGCTTGGACTCCGTTCGGGCCTCCACCCGACCCCGAGCCTCGACCGCGCGCTGCTTCTCGTGGAGGTCGGCCTTGAATCGATCGCGGCTGTACGTCCCCTCAGAGATGGCCTTCAAGGTTCGCTGCCAATGGGTGTCAAACGTCTGAAACCGGGCGAGGAGGTTCAGAAATCGGAACCGCACCACGGGCTCCCGCCGAGACGGGTCGAAGGCGCGAATGTCCCGCTGGAGACCGTCCCTCTCGATGAGCGGGGGGGCCTTCTCAATCCCCATGAAGTACAGGTCGAAGGCGATCCGCATCTTGGCCGTCCTCTGTTCGAGGTCGGTAATCAAACGATCATCGTCGGCGCTGGCCATGCGGCCGCAGCCTAATCTTCGGCGTCAGATGCGGCAAACTCGAAGCGTGAGGACGCGGCGACCGGCACCGAACTTGACCGTACTTGGGGGCCGTGCCTACTCTCGGCAGCCGAAAAACGTAGCGATTCTGAGGTTCTGTGGGCCCATTGTCTCGTCTGGCGCGCTCGCGGATGCTTCTTCTGAGCGGCTTCCTTTTGGTCTGCCTCGTCTCGTGCGCCGTCAACGAAGAGGACCTCGAGAAGTGGAAGTCGCTCCGCGAGGGTGAAGCTCGCCTCGCCGGCTACCTCGCATCGCCGGAGCGGCCCGTCGAGCTGCGAGCCCAAGCGGCCCGCCACCTCTTCGACATGGGCAAAGCGGGACACATCGCCGCGACCCTGGCCCCCTTGGACGAGGTCGATCGCAGGACCGTCCTTGGGCCCATCCTCGTGGGGCTCGCCTCCCGCTTCACCGCCAGCCAGCCCAACGAGGCGACCCAAGCCAAGGATCTTCTCTACGCGCTACTCCCTCATACCAAGAAGGTCGACGGCGTCGTCCTCGACGCGGTGCTCGGCAAGTTCATGGCCTGGGCACAGCCCTTCGTCGGCGCGCCTGCGGCACCGCCGGGTCGGTCCGTCGGCTTGGTCATCACCGCCGCTGGCCTGCTCCACCCGGGGCGCATCGCCATGCCGATCAAGACCGAGCTGCGTTTTCTCGAAGACCCGAAGCGCATCTTGGCCCTCGTCGCGCTCACGTCCGCCTTTGGCACCCCCAAGGTCAAGGTCGAGGTGGCCGATGTCCTCCTCTACCGGACCCGGCAGATCTACCCGAAGCTGACGGAAGAGCACGTCCTGGCCATGAAGTCCAACGGGAACCCGACCCTCATGCGGTTCGTCCTGGATGCGGCCCGTGATCCCGAGATCCCGGTCCCACTGCGGACGCTGAGCATCGAGGCCGCCGTCGAGGTCCTTGGTAAAGAGGCCGTTCCGGGTCTTGAAGCCGCGCTGCTCGCCGAGGATCCGACGAAGGGCAACTCGCTTCGTTTCGTCGTGCTCGACGCGCTCTTCAAGCTGAACAAGACCCGCGGGCTCGTCGAGACGCTCGAAGCGCTGCCCATCGGGTCCGGGTGGCCCGATGAGGGCACGGCCTTCAAAGACGAGATCGAGCGGTTCTGCGACACGAACATCGCGAGCCGAAGCAAGAAGGCGAAGGCGCCGCTTGTCGCCGCGTTGTCCAGCAGGAACTCCGTGGCCCGTCTCTTCGCGGCGACCTGCATCCGCCGACTGTACCGGTCTGAAGCCCGCGCCTTGCTCGCCCCGCTGAGCGAGGACCAGACCCTGATTCGGGGGTACTCGGCCAAGGGTGAGATTCGGCTATCCGCGCTCGCGCGGGAGCTCAACTAGGTCCGCGTCGGCAAGCATGGACTGGGGCGGACTCCTGCTGCTCGCCGTGGTGATGGGCCTGCTGGTTCGGCTCGTCCTTCAGCGCGTGGCCGCGAGGCCGACCCTTGAGGCCGAGGAGCCCGCCGACGACGTGCGGACCCTCGGCGATCGCGTCTCTCAGCTCGTCGGCACCCTGAGTGGGGACAGCCGAAGGGACCGGGCGATCCAGAACCAGATCCTCGCCCTCGGGTCGTCGGCCGTGCCTCAGATCGTCGTCGAGCTTCGAGAGCTGCTGAAGAGCCCATCCGCCTTCGAGCCGACCGTCATCGCCCGGATCGAGGAGGTGATCGCCGACAACGGCCTCGCGGCCATGCCGACGCTCGTGTCGACGCTGTCGATGATCTCGCCGTCGTCTCCCCTGGCCACGAGCTTGATGCGAATCATTCGCAAGCTCGGCGCGCCTGCCGGGGTCCAAATCATCGACGCAGCCGCCCACAGCGCGCCCTTGTCGCCCTACGTCCCGAGGCTGCGATCCGCGGCGTTTATTGCCGAGCCCGACGCGCTCGTCCGCCGCGTCCTCCGAGACACCCGCAAGGATGGCCGGGCCCGGTTCGAGGCCACGAACGCGCTGATCTTCGCTCACCCCGGCGCCGTGCTCGTGGTCTTTGAGCGATGGAGCGTGCCGCTTCGGCTCGAATATCTGCATTTTGTCGCCGACTGGATGCCCTTGGCGACCGTGCCGCTCCTGTCTTTGGCACTGACCGACGAAGACGCGGCGGTCCGAGTCGCCGCCGTCGAGGTCGCGAGCCTGTCTCCGGGCTCGGACCTCGACGACCTCCTGCTCGAGCGGCTCCGCGCCGATCCGTCTGTCTCCGTTCGCCTCGCGGCCTGCGAGGCCTGGGCATTTCGCGCGGTCGGCCTGGGCAGCGAGGGGGGCAGCGATGCGGTGGCTGAGGCCCTCAGCGGCGTCGCTGCCGAGACTGACGGCGCGCTCGTCGGGGCCGCGGTCTTTGCGCTCCTCCTCCGGGGTGCTGAGTTCGACAAGCTGCCTGACCATCTCGGCGAGCCGATGCGATCGATGGCCGTCGCGGTCCTCTCCGGCGATGCCGAGCCGCTGATCGAGGTTCTGGACACTACGCAGGGTGAATCACGCTTGAGGGCCGCAGCACTCCTGGGGCGCCTCTTACCCTTGGGACCGAGGTCTAAGGAGCGGCTCATTCGCGCGGCAGAGGATCGAGACGTAGAGGTGGCGGCCCTCGCGGTCCTGGGTTTGGCGAAGGCCGAGGCGCCCACGGCGATTGAGCTCCTCGTGAAGAGCATGAGGGACGAGACCACGCCGTTTGCCAGTCGGCGTCTCCGGTGCGCTGCCCTGCGGCTCGGGGCGGCGTCCGTGGCACCGCTCGCTCGAAGGGTGCACGGGGACGGTGGTCAACGCTCGGCCCACCTGCTGTCGATTCTGCGAGCCGTCCCCTTCGGTCAGGGGGTTCCCTCGCTGCTGCGCGCGCTCGATGCCTCGCGGGGTACGCTCCTCGAGCGAGACCTCTGCGCGACCTTGTCGATGGGCGATCTCGAGGTCGTTCACGCGATCCGCGCCGCGCTCGAGCACCCCGGCCGAGGCCTCCTGACCGCCGCGCTCACCTACCTCTCGGCCTATGCCACCGTCGATGACATCCCGCTGCTCATCGGACTCGTCGACCGCCACCCGCCCCTTCGCGGCATCCTGCTCATCCTGCTCGAAGCCCAAGGCCTGCCCGCGCGGGACGCCCTCTCCGCCCGCATCGCCCTGGGCGGCGAGGACTGGCTGCTCATCGCGCTGGAGCAGCGGGTCAAGCTCCTGGACGCCTGCGGCTGAGATTCTCCGAAGCCCAACCGTCGGAGTCACCCATGCACTTGAACATCAAGAACGGCGAAGCCCATCGACTGGCTGCGGAGTTGGCGCGCTTGACCGGAGAGAGCCTCTCCGGGGCCGTCACGGTGGCCCTTCGGGAGTGACTCGAACGCGAGCGTCGGCGTCGCGAGCGGTTCGGTGTCGCCGCGGCCTTGCTTACGCTCTCGGCGCAGTACGCCGCGCTCCCCGACCGGGATCCGAGGACCGCCGACGAGATCCTGGGTTATGACGAGAACGGCCTGCCGACGTGATCGTCATCGACATCGACACCTCGGCAATCCTTTCGATCTTCCTGCGGGAAGACGATGCCGCCGAGTTCGCGGTGGCCATCGAGGCTGACGACGACCCCATGATCTCCGCGGCGACCCTCCTGGAGACCTCAATCGTCCTCGGTGCCAAGGAGCTGGTCGCCCGAGCTGACGCGGACACTTGGCTCGACGGCTTCATCGAGAAGGCGGGGATCTCGGTCGAAGCGATGACCATTGACCAGATCAGGATCGCCCGCGACGCCTACGCCGTCTGCGGACGCGGCTCGGGACACGGCGCACAGTGGAAATTCGGGGACTGCTCCTCCTACGCGCTGTCACGGCGGCGCGGTGTGGCCCTGCTCTTCAAGGGCGGAGACTTCGCGCTGACGGACGTTGAGTGCGCGAGAGGGTCGGCACAGGGGGCGAGCAACTGAGATTCTCCACAACTCGACCTTTTGAACGCGAGGTGGATTGGGCAAGATACGCCCCCTCGCCGCGACCGGAGGGCGCACAGTCGACGACCGGAGGGCGCACAGTCGAGAGGGGGTCATGAATGGTGGAGTGGATCATCCTGGAAGAGGTGGACGAGGGGACGGCTCGCGTCGTCGCGCTGCGTCCGTCAACCGGCGATCGGCGAGTCCTCTATCGCTCCGAGCACCCGTTTCCGCTGCGCCCCTCGCTCCACCCGGATGGCACGCGGGTCGCGATCGACGCCGTCTCTCGGAACGTCCTCAGAGGCGAATACCGCGCCCGCAGTGGCCTCGTGAACCTCGAGACGGGGGGCGTCGGCTGGTTGAAGCAGTCGCTCGACCCGAAGTGGCGTATCGGGGGCGCGGTCTTCGATGACTCGGGCAAGCGGCTTTGCTTCGAGGGCGCGTTCAGCGGGGCTCCGGTCACGGACCTCTACGTAGTCGATGTCGATTTTGCGGGGAACTCAGTTCGGGAGACCCTGATCGCCGGCGCGGGCAATCGCCTCGGCCTCGGGGTGGGCGCGCCTTGTTTCCTGCCTGGGGGACGACGGCTGGTCTACCTCCAGAACCTTCGACCCGAGGGCGCCTGGGAGGTCTGTCTGCTCGACCTCGAAAAGCCCGGCGAGTCGGCGCTCACGCTCGACGGGCGGGCACCGTCGGTCCTGTCACTTCAGCTCACGGAGGGGGCCTCAGCTGTCCCCGACGTCGGGCTCTCCTATTGCGCGGATCGGGGGCGCGTCTTCTTCGTGGCTCAGACGCGTGGCAAGACCCGTCAGCGCCTCCGATGGACACCCGTCGATGGGGGGGGCTTCGTCGATCTCGGGCGCGAGCATCTCCGGGTCGAGGAGATCTGTGTCGCGCCTGAAGGTGACCTCTGTAGCTATGCCGCCGATGGGCAGGTCTACCTCGCTGATGTCGAGACGTGCGACTGCATCGTCCTCGTGCCCGGCGACCCGACGATGAGCCATCGCGGCCTCTTCTTCGACCTTGACGCCGGCTGCTTATGGTTCTGCACGACGACCTCGGATGGGGCGTTCCTGCGTTCGGTGGACCTTGAGACCCAAGAGGTCCGAGACGTCTTGCACTTAGGGCCGGGCATATCGGTCCTTCACGGTCGGCCGTTGCCCGGGACGCTCAGGGCCCGAGCACTCGTCGAGGCCCTGCCAGATGCCGGCTCGAGCCCACCTGACGTGGGGGGCGTAAGCGCGAGGTCCGGCCTCTCGGAGGACAACCGGGACACCCAGGTCAGCGATCTGCGGAAGGTCAGGCTCTCCCACGGTCCGCCCGAAACGACGCCGGACTACCGCGAGCCGGCCCTCTCAACCGCAGTCGACGCCGGACCTCGGGCGCTGTTCGAGACCGCGCCCGCGCAGTCGATGGTCCGCCCGCCGTCGAGTCAGGACTCGCACCCCACCTCGCGCGACCTGCCCCGCGCCTCCGTCGATCTCGACCTCGATATTTCCATCGATTTGGGATCGGTGGACATCGTCAGCGCGCCGCTCGTCGCCATGCGGACCTCAAGCGCACCCGTTGCGGTCGCAACACCCGCAGCCGTCGCAGCGCCGGACCCCCGCGAGGACTTCGCCGGCTTCATGAAGTCCCTGAATCACGTCGAGGCCGCGGGCGACGCGCTCCGGCGACTCGCCGAGCCTGACCATCGCAAGGACGCGCACCTGCGAGACTCGGCGCGGCTGTTCCTCGCCTTGCATCTGCGGAGAGCGCAGGACTCGTCCGACGCGCTGACGGACCTCGTGCACGGCATCTCGGCGGCGGCGTACCTGCGCCTGCACGAAGGCGAAGACCCGCTGCGTGTCTTGTGCGAACGCTCCCGGGACAACATTCGGGCAGGGAAGGGCCTGCCGGAGGTTGAGGAGCACTACGCCCTCGCGGCGCTCCGCACGATTCGGATGGGCGAGGCCTTCGACTTCGACGGGACCTTCGAGGAGTACGAGTCGATGCTGTCCCAGCTCGCTCAGCTCGTCGAAGACGCCGGAGACGAGGCGGGCGGGGCGGTCATCGAGAACTTCGCGCGGATGTATGCCGACAGCTTTACCGAGGTGCTGGAAGGGTCTCTGCGCGCCGGGCAGAAGGACGCCGAGGCGGCACCTCTCGCGACGCCCGCTCGTCGACCTCGCACGTTGACTGGCCTGGCTGTGCCCGGACGAGCCCGCTTGACCTTTCCCCCGGTCGCCGATTCATCCGTGCCCGTGGCCGTGGCCGTGCCCGTGCCCGTGGCCGTGGCCGTGGCCGTGCCCGTGCCGAAGGCACCGACGCCGGTGCCTCTGGTATCCGTTGTAGAGCCGGCTCCGCAGGGGACCGCCGACGAGGAGTCCGAGGAGTGGGAGTGGGCTCGCCTCCGGGCCACCGCCGAGTCCTCCAACCGCAAGCCAGACCCCGTCGCGCCCGTCGTTGCCATCGCGCCCGTCGCGCTCGCCGCGCCGATATCCGAGGCCGACGAAGAGGCCGAGTGGCGAGCACTCCGAGAGGCTGCGCGACGAAGCACCCCACAAAACGCTCCAATGATCGCGCCCCGCTTCGGCCCCACGCACGCGCTCAGCCCCCTGACCCTGACGGGGCTCGACTCGGGCAGCTCTATGGATCTCCCGATGACCCTGCCGCCTCCACCGTTCTTCGTGCCTATCGTGGCCGGTGCCGCGACGCTCGGGGGCCTCGCGGAGCTGATCATCGGCGTGAAGCTCGGCACCGTTTTCGTGGTCTTAGGCCTCCTCGGCATCGCCTCGGGCATCGGCCTCTCGGGTGATCGGCCGCTCGGCTACCGTCTTGCCCTCCCAGTCTTCGGCGCGAACGCCGTTTTCCTGCTCATGTTCGCGGCGGACGCCCCGCCCCCGTGGATCCCCGCCTCCGTCCTGACCCTCTCGGCCTTAGCCTCGGCGGCTTGCCTCGTCTGCCTGCTCCTGCCCGATATTCGCCGTCGCTACATCGGGCGGATTCTGCCCTTCTGAGACGGACTCAGCCGCCTTCACAGACGTCCCTGGAAGGCGGCGGGAGTCCACCAAGCGCGACCGTAGCTTCGCCGCAGGTGATGATCCCGTCGCCATTGGCATCGGCGGCTCGGCTACCGAACCGGGCGTCCGCGCGGTGCACCGCGGCGCGACCTGGCCGGCCCTGACGGGTCCGCCCGACGACGGCGCGGGCCGCCGGTCCACCGATGATTCGCTCCTCGGTCTGCGAGGCCGTCCGACCCTCAAAGGCCCGCGGATCATCGACGCCCAGCCTCGCCGAGAGCGCCGTCGCACGCACGGCCCAGACATGGGTCGGCACCTCGCCGTTGCCTGTCAGCGTGACGCCCGGAGCGTCGTCCAGGTCTTGGTCGAAGACCCCCGGCGGAGCGGCCTCGTCGGGATCGGCCGTCACGGTCTCGGCGGGCAGCGCGTTCCCCCCCGACAGACCCCAGAGCTCCACGAAGCCCGCGAGCTCAACGGCCGAGGTGCCGTCGTCGTCCACGATCACCTGACCCCGCACCTCGAAGCCCGGCAGCGTGGCGAGGACCGCGATGCTCGGCTGCAAGGCGGCGCAGTCTCCGCTCTCATCCCGCAGTCGCGTCATCGCCAAGTTGCAGACGCGGCCGACACCGACCACGTCGGCCCCCTCTTGACACAGGGAGAGGATGCCGATTCGTGAGACGGTCTCCGACTGGGTCCCCGGCAGCGAGCCGCCCACCTCTGAGACCGACTCCAGGAGAAAAACAAAGGCCCCGGAGAGCTCCTCGTTCCCCCCGGCCCCCCGGCAACGAGGCACCGCGACCGCCGCATTCGAGAGCGCCGCTTGACCCCCGTCATCTCCCAAGCCCTCCATTGGCGGCGGGCCAAACCTCAGCCCATCACAGGAAAAGGTGCAGAGCGTGACGGCGAGCCCCAGCCAGGCTTGCGCCGAGGCCGTGTTGGGCAAAGGCGCGCGCCTCACGGGCCTTGCTGAGCCAGGTATCGGTTGACGGCGTCGACGGTCTTGGCGAAGTTGGGCTGCACGAGCTTGACGATGAAGGCCTCGACCGAGGGGGTCGCCGTTCGGGCGATCAAGCCTGGGAGCAGCCCCTTGAGGTCCAGGACGAGCGTGCCCCGCAGGCGCATACGGGTCGACAGGGGGCCGTCCTCCTCGTAGGTGGTCTTGCCGCTGCACTTCACCCGCTCGGGCATGAAGCCGACCTCCAACGACCAGGCGCAAGTCCAGTCGGAGGCCGTCCAGTGCGCGCGGTCCAGCCAGTTGAGCTTCGACTGATCGATGAACGGACGAGCGACCGCTGGGATCTCGGTGCGCGCGGCCTTCCAGAGGTTGACGAGATCAACGATGCCAGGCGCGGGCTCGTTCCGCTCCTTGACGGTGATGCTCTCCACATTGGGCAGGAACTGCGCCAGGTCCGGCATGTGGTCCCGGAGTGCCGAGTAGACGCGCTCGCGGGGATACGGAATTTTCGAGTCGACGATGATGTCCAAAGATGACCTCCACGGCGGTGAGCCGCCCCCAATCTACGTGGGTCATCAAGGGTTTGAAACTCTCACTCGTCGGCCTCCGACCAAGCCTCGGTCTCGGCGGTCGGGTTGGCGCGCAGCTTCTC
Source organism: Myxococcales bacterium (assembly GCA_009692505.1). GTDB lineage: Bacteria > Myxococcota_A > Bradymonadia > UBA7976 > UBA1532 > SHZC01. The sequence goes on along the minus strand of SHZC01000084.1, from coordinate 11,463 downwards.
CCAGAGGTTCTTGCGCGAGATGCCCAAGAGGTCCGCGGCGAGCTGCCGCTTGCCGCGGGTCGCTCGCAGGGCTCGAACCAGGTACTCATTTTCAAAGGCCTTCATGGCGTTCGCCAAGGGCGGCATGTTGCCGTCGACGTCGATGCCCCTGGCCAGGACGACCGCATGATGGATCGCGTGCTGCACCTCCCGGATGTTGCCGGGGTAGGCGTGGGCCGCGAGGATCGCCCAGGCGGTCGGTGAGACCGACGGCCTCCGCACGCCGGGCGGGGTGTACTTCGAGAGGAAGTGCTCGACCAGGAGAGGTAGATCGGCGCGTCGGTCCCGCAGGGCCGGGATGGCCACGCCGAGCACGTTGAGCCGGTAGTACAAGTCCTCGCGAAAGCGACCCTCGGCGATGAACGTGCGGAGGTTGCGATGGGTCGCCGAGACCAGACGCACGTCTACGCGGACCGAGATGTTGGTGCCGAGCGGCTCGAACGTGCCGGACTGCAGCACGCGCAGCAGCTTGGCCTGCGCCATCGAGGGGATCTCGGCGATCTCGTCGAGAAACAACGTGCCTCCATTGGCCGCCTTGAAGCGACCGTCACGCTTCTCGATAGCACCGGTGAACGCCCCCTTGTCATGGCCGAAGAGCTCACCTTCGAGCAGCGTCTCCGGGAACGCGGCGCAGTTGATCGCGATGAAGGGGTCCGCCCGCCGGGGGCTCAGCGCGTGCAGACGTCGGGCGATGAGCTCCTTGCCCGTGCCGCTCTCCCCGGTGACGAGCACGGGTGCGTCACTGCCCGCGAGAGTCGAGACCAGATCCATGACTCGCGCCATGGGTGGGCTGCGTCCAATGAGATCGTCTTCGCCCGAGCTCCCGGAGGCCAGGGCCGCCCGCGCTTCGGCGAGCTGGTGCCGAAGCGCGTGTCGTTCGGCGGCGCGCGCCACCCGCACGACGAGCTCCTCGGGATCGAAGGGCTTCGTCAGGTAGTCGAGGGCGCCTTATTTGAGCGCGCGCACGGCATCATCGACCGCGCCATAGGCCGTGATGAGGATGACATCCGTAGCCGGGTAGTCCTGCCGGATGTGCCGAAAGACGGTGAGCCCGTCGACCCGCGGCATCCGAATGTCGGTCACAACGAGATCGAAGCCGCGCTCGGCCAGGCACGCGAGCGCCGCGGCACCATCCTCGACGGTCACCACATGATGACCCGCCGCGCGCAGCACATCACCGACCACCAGACGTATCGAAGGCTCGTCGTCAACGAACAGCAGATCGACCATTGTTCCCCTCCCTCGGCACCAAAAACTGGACCACCGTGCCCTCACCCTGCGTCGAGACGATCTTCAGGTCACCGCCCTGCGCCCGAGCGATGCCCAAAGAGACGCTGAGGCCGAGGCCTGTGCCTTGACCATCGGGCTTGGTCGTGAAGAACGGACCGAAGACTCGACCCAAGACCTCGCTGGCGATGCCCGCGCCCCGGTCGGACACGGTCAGCGTCGTGCCTTTCACCTGGGAGGAGCCCGAGACCCGCACCGTCGCGCCCTTCGGAGAGGCCTCGACGGCGTTGAGGATGAGGTTGACGAGCACCTGAATGATCTGACCTCGACTGCCTTGGCAGCGGGTGCCGTTGAGGTTCGCCTCCAACTCCAACGTCACCCCGCGCTCAAGCGCCGCCGACTGGACGAGCCGCATCGCTGCTTCAGCGGCCTCGAAGACATCGAGGTCCACCGTGCTGTCTGGCGGCTTCCGCGAGAAGTCGAGCAGGCCTCGCACCGTGAGGCGAATTCGCTCGAGGCCCTCGAGCACGGTCTCGAAGCAGGCGTCTCGTCGGTCCTCGAGGATCGACTCATCCCGAAGGCTCTTGACGCAGGCGATGACGCCGGAGAGAGGGTTGTTGACCTCATGGGCTACGCCCCCAGCGAGGAGGCCGATGGACGACAGCTTCTCGGCTTGGGCAAGGTGCGCTTGCTCCTCCAGGAGCCGGGCGTGGGTCTGGGCAACTTCGATGTTCGCTCGTGCCAGGGCCGCCGCGTGCTCGCGTTCGTGGTCCATGAGGCTGCCGATCAGCGGGCCGTGCGTGATGATCCCCCGGCCTGGACGGCGGTCAGCCAGACGTCCACGGGCACGTCCGAGACGAGGTGAAAGGCGGTGTATACGAGGAGCGCGACGGTCGAGGCGACGATACCCCCCCGAAGCCCGAAGTAGAACGCGAGCACCGCGACCCAGACATACAGTGCCCGCAAGAACGGGCTCGAGCTGCCGCCGGTGAGGTCGATGAGCGAGACGACGAAGACGAGATCGGCGGCGGAGAGGCCGAGGTAAAATTGGCGTTTATGACCGACTCTCGCGAGGGGCCAGCCGATGAGGTCGGCGAGCAGGCTGTAGCCTACAAAGACACTGTGGACGACGATGATCTCGTCTCTCATCCCCATGTCCGGCATCGCCAGGATCGCGCATTACAGCCCGGCGAGCAGGGCGATGGGCCTCAGCGCCGCGAAGATCCGGTCACGGCCGTCAAAGTAAGGTCCGGTGTCGTGATATTGAGTCAATGGGCGCTCCGGTTCGCGGCCTACGATATGCACTCGCCGCGCCGACGCCTGAATCGGGCAGAAGTGGGGAATGAGCCCCGGCCTCTTGGGCTGCGTGCTCCGAAGCCGTAACACTGTTCGGCGATGAGTCACACATTGGTAACGGTATCCTTGAGTATTCGGCCTCGGCAGCGGGGCAGTTCGCGGGCACGCCGATTGCGAGCAAAGGCCAATACACTGTTCGGACCACCCCCGGAGACGCTCAGATGGAAACGAAAAGCGCCGACAACATCCTCGTGGCCATTGACTTCGGCCCCTGCTCACGTGCCGAGCTCGTTTACGCCTTGTCACGGACCAAAGCCCGCGGAGGCAGGGTCCACGTCCTCCACGCGTACGAGCCGCCCTACTACGCCCCCGAGGCTCTCATCACGTTGCCGGGTCAACCCCCGATGCCGCTCCAGGAGTACGCCGATCGGGACGCCGCGATGAGGATGTCGCGCTTCCTGGAGGAGACGCCCGAGTGGCTTGAAAGCCGCGCCGAGCGGCGCCCCGAGCTCACCTTTCAGCTCGTCGGGGGCATCGCAGACGACGAGATTTGTCGGGCGGCGACGGTCCGGGAGTCCACGCTCATCATCATGGGCACGCACGGGCGCAAGGGGCTGTCCCATCTTCTGCTCGGGAGCGTGGCGGAGCGCGTGATCCGCCGGTCTCCGTGCCCGGTCCTCGTGATCCACGAGCGTGACCTTCCGCAGCGAGCCACGACCGTCGCGCGGCCGACGAAGGTCCTCGTGCCCATCGACTTTGGCACGGACGCCTCGAGCCCCGCGAGGCTGGCGCTTGAGTTCGAGGGGCCGACGCCCTTCGAGCTGCACCTCCTGCATGTGGTCGCGACGCCCGCCTATGCCGGAGACGTCATCGTGCCTCGGGCCGGCGGCGTGACCCTCGGCCACTATCTGCATGAGAGCGCCGAGGCGAACCTTCGGGCGTTCGCCGAGACGCTCGTGCCGAAGCCGGCGAAGCTTCACGTCACGCGCGGGTCGCCTGCCGACTGCATCGTGCATATCGCCGCCGAAGAGGACATCGATCTGCTCGTCATGGGCACGCACGGGCGAACGGGCCTCGCGCACTTCTTCCTCGGCAGCGTGACGGAGCGCGTCTTGCCTCGCGTCACTTGCCCGGTGCTGGTCACGCGGGCGCCGTAGCTGCCTATTTTGCAACGCGGGCGCAGTTGCCCCCTATTTTGCAACGCGGGCGCAGTTGCCCCGCGGGTCAGTCTTTCGGGCTCTTTCGAGGCGCGACCGCGTCCGTCGTATCGATGCCGAGGAGGTCGTGGAGGAAAAACGGGCTCGTCGGCTCATGCCGGAACGGGGTCCCGTCGTTGGGCAGGCCTAAGACCTCCCGAGCCGCGGACGAGATCTGGAATACCTCACGCAGCGCGCCCATCGCCAAGACGAGCTCGTTGGCCGTGTGGCGGTCCGAAGGAAGTCGGGCCATCGCCTTGAGCACCACCGAATCGATATACCGGGCGATACCTTCGTCCTTGCGCGTCCAAGACGGCGGGGTGACCAGCTTGGCTTCGCCCGGTCGACCAGCAGCAGGAGCTTGGCCGGTCAGCAGGTAGTAGATCAGGGCGCCAGTCGCGTAGATGTCGTCGGCAGGTCCGATCGGGAGGCTCAGGAGTCGCTCGGGCGAGGCGTAGGCCGCCGCCATGCTCGGAGCGTGCTCGAGGTAGTCGGCGAGGCCCCGGCCCATGCCCAGATCGAGCACGATCACCGCCTCGGTGGTCGGGGCCAAAAGAACCGTGGACGGACGAAGACCGGCGAGCGTGAGGCGGTTCGAGTGGGCGCGAGCGACGATCTTCGACAGCGCCTCCCCGATGCGGCAAGCGCGCTCATTGCTCATCGCGCCGTTTTCCTTGATCTCTCCGAGGAGCGAGCGGCCCTCCCACGGCCTAAGGGCGAGGAAGAGCGTCGATTCGCCGTGAAGACCCGCGTCTCTGAGGGTGACGAGCGTCGGGCCACAGCTCGCCCGACTTCGCTCGACCTCCTCGCGTGCCCAGTCCCGGAACGTGGCCGCGCGCCCCTTGACCACGTCGCAGATGACCAGGGTGCATGGCCCCTGACCCCCGCTCGCTCGATAGGCTGTCCCGATGTGCCAGTTGCCGATCAGCCCGGTGATCCGATAGCGGCCGTCAATGACAGTGCCCGGCACAAGAGGGCCGCGGCGCGGGACCATCGAGTCACCTGGCTGGGCCATGATCACTTTCTCGCCGACGAGAGGACGACGCGGAGGCGATCGGGGCGATCAGTCATGACGCCACCGACGCCGGCCTCCACGAGGTAACGCATTTCGGCCTCGTCGTCTACGGTCCACGCGTTGACCCACTGTCCGCGCTCGGCGACCCGCTGGAGCAGGTCTTGGTCAATCAATCGTTGGCCTTGCCAGAGAAACGGCATATCGAGCACGGAGAAGCGGTCCTCCGGGGGCGGCGTCTGTCCGGTCTTCAGGGCCACGACCAGGGCGGCCAGCGCGCCTGCGGGATAGAAGTGGCAGGCTTCTGGGGCGGCCTCGTAGATCAACGTGGCCAAGGCGTCGTCCTCGCTGCCGATGCAGGAGCGTTTGAGCGCGTCGAAGCGCCGAAGCGTCTCCACGAGCTGCCGCGCAACGGAGGCATCTCCGGTTTTCAGCTCGATGTTCAGACGTGTGTGGGGGAACCGCTCGAGCACGTGCTCCAGGCGGGGCAAGCGCACGCCTCGGCCGCGATAGGGGAAGCCCTGTTCAGCCCCGAAGGCATAAGCCGCGTCGAGTCCGCAGAGCTCCGACCAATTCAACTCGCTGACAAGGCCGGTGCCGTTCGTACAGCGGTCCACCGAAGCATCATGCGCGACGACGAGCACGCCATCCGCGCTCGCCTGCGTATCGAGCTCGAGCATGTCGGTCCCATAGACGTCGACGGCGTTGTCGAACGCCACGAGGGTGTTCTCCGGCGCCAGAGCCGCGCCCCCCCGATGGCTGATGTGCAGCGTCGCGTCGATCTCCCCGGGCCCCCCAAGTGCCTCTATGAACGGGTGGCGCTGCCCCATCTTCAAAGGGGGAGGCAGACCTGCGGATCGGGCCCTGGCTGGCCATCATCGATGGCGGCGCAGTCGTGGTTGCGCGGGCAGTCGGCGTCGTTGAGACATTGAACCGTGCAGCGGGAGAAGTGTGGCGCCTCCTCGTCCCCGCCGATGCACATGAACGAGGCGCACTCGAACGGTGGGTTCGGTGGGATGGCGATGGCCTCTTGCGGGCAGGTGTAGCCGGCCATCGGCACGCAGGTGGCTGGGCGCGCCGGGTCGCTGGAGTTCAGCCCGTGGTGGCAGGCGAAGCCGGCAGGACAGTCGGCCGCCGTAGTACAACTGCACGAGCAGAAGCCCGGACCGCCGTCCTCTAGTGCCAGGCAACGCACGAGGTCTGCCGGGTCGCGGCCGGGCACATCGCGACAGACGCCGCCACACTGGTCAAACGACGTGCATCCGTAGATGGGCCCGAGGTCAGGCACGCAGAGGCGGTCGTTGGAGCCGGGGGCCACATCGCAGCGGTAGCCGCTCGGGCATTTGCGATCATCGCTGCACCTCATCGTGCAGACGCTCTGGGGGGCGACCCACGCAGCGGGCGCCGGGGGGGTCAAGCAGACGCCCGAGGTGCACTGGGACGGATCGGCGCAGGGGAAGCTCGTCTCGTTCGGTCCACAGACCCCGACGATCTGTCCGTTTTCGAGGCCGAGATCGACCGGAGGGCACTCGGCGCTGCCCCCTTCGCGGACTGCGGCCTGCAAGCAGGTGTCGATGCCGGGGCAGTCGAGGTCGCGATCACAGCGCTCCGTGCAGGTGCGGGACCCGCGCAGCTTGTTCTCGACGCAGAAGCCGCTCGCGCAGTCGGACGCGCAGCCACAGGCCTCGCCATAGACGAGGTTCCCGAGCGGTCGGCCCATGTCCGGAGGGTCGCCTTGGACATCCGGCAAGGGACCGGCGGGCATGTCGAAGGGATCGGGCGGCTCGCGGCGGTCCGGAGTTGGCTGGCCACCATCGACCGGTGGGGCCTGGGCGTCGAGGATACGCAGCTCGGGATCGCCTTCGATGGGGATGCCGCCGCCGTCCTCCGAGGCGCGGCACAGCCCCTGCGAGGTGCACATCTGCCCGGCGGGGCACGGCGTCGTCAGGGCATTGCACGCGATCACCCCGAGCGGCACGCAACGCCGGAGGTTCTCGTCGCAGGTCAAGCCAAAAGGGGAGCAGTCGGCGTCGACCCGACAGTCGTCCGGCGACTGGCAGATGTTCTCCACACAGACGGCTCCGCCCTCGCAGTCGATGTTCCGACGGCACTGGACGTAGCAAACGTTCCGCTCAAGATCGCAGATCTCGGGCGGGGCGCAGTCGCTGTGCCGCTCACAGGTCGACCCGACGCCGCTCGAACCGGAGCAGGCGGCACCCAAGACTCCGCAGATTAGAAACGTGGCGATTCGCATGGGACGCAGCCTAACGCCTCTCTTCCCGATCCGAAAACAGGGAGGCGGGAACTGTCAGCGGCGCGCGGGGCCTCGGGACAGCTCCTCGGCGATGACCTTCTCGAAGGCCTCGGGCGGCTGGGCTCCGGTGAGCTTGATGCCGTTCACAAAAAACGCGGGGGTCCCATCGACGCCCGCAGCACTCCCGGCCTTCATGTCTGCTTGAACGGCCGCCCGCTGCTTGGGATCATTCATGCACTTGGCGAAGCGCGCGCCGTTGAGCTTGAGCCCCGTCGCTACCCGCGTATACAGGGCGTCCGAGAGGCCCTGAGACTCCGTGTAGAGCGCGTCGTGCATCTCCCAGTACTTGCCCTGCTCGCCGCTGCATCGGGCAGCCACCGCAGCGGGGACTGCGTTCTGGTGAAAGGGGAGCGGGTAGTCGCGATAGACGACGCGCACCTCCTTCGGATGTCTCTGCCGAACCTGTTCCAGGGCGGTCGCGCCCTTGCTGCAATAGGGGCACTCGAAGTCCGCGAAGACCACGATCGTGACGGGCGCGCCGGCTGGACCACGGGACGGTCCGATGGCCTCGACCGGGAATCGGAAGACGGGCAGCTCCACCTTGACGCCGTTCGCCGCGCGCAGGGTCGCGACGAGCTTCGAGACGACCTCCGTTTGGACCTGGCTGACGAGCACCCCGACGATCCGGTCCCGCACGGCTTCAAACGGCTGGTCCCCGATTTGCTGCCGGTTCTTCTCGAAGAAGTCTCGAGCCTGGGCTTCATTGGGCTTGGGGGCTGTCTTGCCGAGGGCCTCGATGAGCGCGCCGCGGCTCGCCAGACCCCGCTTCTTCGCCTCGGCCTCGAGGAGCCGCTCGTCGATGAGATTCGACAGGGCCTCGGCGCGCAGGGTCGCCTGCTGTTCGGCCATGGTCATCCGAGCACTACACAGCCGCGCCTCGATCAGGGCGTCGACCTCTTTGAGCGTGATCGCCGACTTGCCGATGCGGCCCACGACGCTCGACTGCGAAACCTCCGGCACCTTGGGACAGGCCGCCTGTGCGACGTTGAACCCAGTCACGGCGGTGAGGAGAACGAACAGCGCGGAGGTCTTCATCGGGGCTTCTCCCAGTCGCGACCGAGGGGTCGAAGGTCGCAGAGGTCGAGCGGCCATGGGCTGGTGAAGTCCATCGGCGCGTCGGTGATCGGGTGGCGAAACGTCAAGCGCGCAGCGTGGAGTGCCTGCCTCGGCGAGCCGGGCACGCGTGCATAGACGCGCTCGCCGAGCACCGGTGAGCCGAGCTCGGCCAAGTGGATGCGAATCTGGTGCGTGCGGCCCGTGGACAGCCAGACCTCGACGGCGGCGTTCTCGCCTTCGACGGCCACGGTCTGGAAGCGGGTGATCGCCAGCTTGCCGTAGCCCGGCATCGGGCCCGGGTCCGGCGTGCGGAGGCCTCGAACGCGGAACGTCGCCGGGCGCGAGCCTCGTCGGCCCTCGCTCGTCTCACGGACCATCATGCTGGAGATGACGCCCGATCCGGGTTGGGGAGCGGGCGTGACGACGCACCGGTAGAGCCGCCGAATGTCATGTGCGTCGAGCATGGCCCTCAGGATCCGCACCGCCGCGGTCGTCCGACCGAAGATCAGGAGGCCCGAGGTCTCCTTGTCGAGGCGATGCACGTTCTTGGGCCGCTGCCCGCCTCGAGTGAGCTGGTAGGCGGCGTGTAGAGCCGTCGGCCCCTCCTCGTCGGGGATGGGTGCTGAGACCAGGCCGGACGGCTTGTCGACCACGAGCAGGTGTTCGTCGCGATACACAAGGCGCAGGCCGCTCGGCTCGGTCCGGGTCGGGTTCGGGGCATTTGGGCGAAGCTGGATGGCCGCGCCGGGCTCGATCTTGTGCGCGCAGTCGGTCACGCGCTCACCGCGGACCGACACCTTGCCCGACTCGATGGCCATCTTGACCCGGCTGCCGGGTAAACCCGTCTCGCGCTTGAGCGTCGCGTCGAGCCGCCCGGCCTCCCGAGCCACGAACGTGAGTGAAGGAATGGGCCGGGGCGGGGGCGGCGGTGGGGTTGGGGTTGCGGACATGGCGCGCAGTCTGCCCCACGTTCGGGGTCCGTGCGAGCGCCGCCGAACTTCAGGCCCACTTCTCGTCAGGGAATCCGCTTGAGCGGCAAGGCGCGCTCGACCCAAAAGAGTCCCGACCCCAGTCGACGTTCGAGCGTCAGCTGAGTGCCGTCTTTGAGAATGAGCCTGACCCGCTCGGGCTCTTCGGTCGCTGAGACGATCGCCGACCGCGGGCCGCTGCCGAGGTGGACGCTGCGGGAGTCCACCGCGAGGCGCAGGCCCTGTCCGTCAATGAGCAATCGCACGGTCGACCGGGCCTCGGGAGAAAGCGCGGCGAAGGCCGGATCGGCGTCCAAGGCGAGTCCGTCGACGGTCCAGTCCCCGACCCAGAACAGGGCGCTCGAAGCCTCCGACGCCAGCTCAGCCGTGATCTGGGGGCCACACGCCAGAGGGGCTCCGAACAGGCCGAGTGCGATGGCCAAGTGGTAAAGGCGGTGAACCATCTCAGAAGAACGACATCACGCCCTCGACGGTCCGCAGGCAGGCGTACACCCGAAGGACGTCGTGGGCCGAATGCGTCAGAAGCATGAAGGTGACCGCGCTATAGGTGCCCCCCGAGCTGTCGCGCTGCGTCGGCGTTCCGATGACTTGCAGCCCCGTGTCCGCGCTCACGCAGCCGGCCACTCTTGAGGCGGCGAGGGGCGATTGGCAGATGGCCTTGAAGGTGAACTCCCCCGGGAAGCGATGCTCCTCCTCGAGCAGCACGACGAGGCGGGCCTCATCTTCGGCGGTCAGAGGCGGGGGGCTTTTTTTGGACAACAGCGACATCAGGCGCGCATCTCAGGGTCGTTCGAGCGCAGGATACGAGGTCATGGAAGGCGACGCATCCAAAACCGAGTTAGAGGCCGCCGCGTTTCGCGCCCTCGTTGAGCACCTCCGAACGCGCCCCGACGTTCAGAACAAGGAGCTCATGGACCTCGCGGGCTTCTGCCGCAACTGCCTGTCGAAGTGGTATCGGGCCGCCGCCGTCGACCGGGGGATCGAGCTGACAGACGACGACGCGAGGGCGCGAATCTATGGGATGCCCTACGCCGAGTGGAAGGCGAAGTTCCAGCGGTGAGGCCGAGGCTGGACCTCAACACGCCAGAACTGGGCGTCACGCGCGACGCCGCCTGGCGCTCGGCCGTCGCTGCGGCGCGAGCCAGTTCTCGACTCGAAGCTCAGCGAAATTCGAGAAGTCGTTGATGTTGTCCGTGATGAGCGTCAGGCCATTCACGCGCGCAACCGCAGCGATCTGGCCATCAACGAATGCCGGCGTCAGTCCAGCCCGGACCAAGCGTGCCCGCTCGGTTGCATGCCAATCGGCGGCTCGGTCGTCGTAGTCGAGCATCTCGAAGCTCGGCCGCACGACATCGTGCAAGAACGCCTCGAGCGCGCTGCGGCGTCGCGAAGGGGGCAGCAAGTCGCACCCGTACCGGAGCTCATGCCAGACGACGGAGGCTATCGCGAACTCGCCGTCGTGAGCCTCGATCTTCGCGGGGAGCTGCGGTGGGACAGATGGCCAATGCAGCGCGGAGACGGTGTTTGTGTCGAGCAAGAACCGCAGCGTCATGGTGCAGTATCGCGGCCCGGCGACCGATCGCGCAGTTGGCGAAAGTAGTCTTGGGGAAGTACGAGGTCCTCGTCGGCCACCGAAGCCCGCCAGGCGCGATAGGCGTCGGCGAAGGCGCGTCGCCCCGCGGTCAGCCGCTCGTAGTCGCCAACGGACAGTACAATGGCGACCGGCCTTCCGCGACGCGTAATCTCGACGGTCTCCCCTCGCTCGACATCACGCAGCAGGTTTGGGAGCTCGGCGCGGGCTTGTGCGACAGAAATGGACTTGGACATGCGCTACCTCGAAATGAACACTTCGATGTACATCTTGGCGGCGTGGCGACCACCGGTCAATCCCGTGAAACGTGCGCCAACGGCCCACGAACATTCGGGTGAGGCCGAGGGTCGGCTTGCGCGTCCGTGGCGGTTCCCGTACCCTTTCTCGACCTATGAGGTGGAGCCAGCATGCGGGTTTTTGGCGTCTCAGTCCTCGTGATCGCAGTCCTCGTGCTGCCAATCAGTGCCTCTGCTCAGGTCACGAACTTTAGCACGGACGTGGCCACGGCCATCGATCGCGGCTTGAGCTGGCTCGACGCTCGCGGGGCGTTTAGTAACCCCAGCTCGGCGGGTGAGGCTGCGGGGCTTGTGGCCTTGGCGATCCTCGAGAAGCGGGTGAGCGCCGACCTCCGCGCCGACGCCGTGGGCTACATGAACTCGACGCCCGCTGACCAGGCGCGCATCGACAGGGTCATGGCCTCCATCATCGGGCGCGCGCCCGGCGGAAACTTCTACGCTTACCGC
>SHZC01000083.1 GCA_009692505.1 Myxococcales bacterium | reverse complement strand
TGTCTCCGGGCTGATGTTCGAACTGCTGGAGTGGTGGAACAAGCGGTCGGTGGAGCTGTCCCCGGTGCTCAGCTCGGCGATCCTGCATTACCGGTTCGAGGACATCCATCCCTTCGCCGAGGGCAACGGGCGGACGGGCCGCGCGCTGGCGCCGCGACCATGGCAGCATGTCCCCGGCGGGCATCCGGGAAGCACTGGGCGTCTCCCGCCAGGGGGCGATGGATATGCTGCGACCGTTGTTGGATGCCGGACTGGTGGACAAAATCGGCGGCAAGAAGACCCGGCGCTACGCCTTGAAAAGGCCATGAACGAAGCGGAGGTGGAGAAGGCGGTGCTGTATGGCTCGCGGGCCAAGGGAACGTATCGCCCGAGCTCAGACATCGACTTGACGCTCTGCGGCGGTGAGCTGAACCACACCCTTCTGATGCGAATCGTCAATAAACTTGACGACCTCCTGCTGTCCTCTTTGACGCATCCGGCGCTGCTCGACCACATCCGCCGAGTCGGCGTAGTGCTCTATGAGACGTCAGGCGGATCGCCGCGACCGCCGCAGGCCCCTCGAAACCACGAGGACGAGCAAGGGCCAGAACGCCGCTGAGCGGGCCGGCTGAAGCTGGCATTGGCAGTCGCTGCCCGGCTGGATGTAGGCCATGCCGACATCGGGTCCGCCGTCCGAGGTGGCGTCAGCTCCGGCCGCGTCGTGGGTGGTCTCGCGGGCGTCGGCCTGGCTTGAGTCCGCGATGGTCTCGGGGGCGTCGGCTTGGCTTGAATCCGCGCCGGGCGTGCGGGCGTCTTCGGTGGGCTGGCCGACGTCTTCGGTGGGCTCGCTCGCGTCGGCTTGGCTTGAATCCGGGGTGCTCTCGCTGATGTCCGGCTCGGCAATGCTCCCGTCAATCGGTCCATCAGACGCGAAATCAACCGCAACGATCGCCGCATCCACGGCCGGCAGAATGTCTACCGAGAGATCCGGCGGCACCTGCGCGGCGTCGGGCTCAAGTGGGCCTTCCCCGAGCGGATCCGTGTGGTCGATGAGCAGCTCCTCGCCGTCCGAGCGACCGTCGCCGTCCGTGTCCCGACGATCACTCCGCAGCCCGAGCTCTCCTTCGCGGGCGTCCGGCAAGAGGTCCCCGTCTGCGTCCGTGGGTCGCCTGAGGCAGACGATCGCCGCGGGGGGCGCGCCGAGGTACTGCGCGATGTCGACGAACCACGCCATGTGCGGCAGACCCAGCGGCCCAATGTCCAGGTCGAGGTAGAGGTAAGCGTGCTCGGCCTGCGCCGAGTCGAAGCCCTCGAGCACGTCGTGGTCGGCGGTGGTCGGCAGACCGCCGTAGAACCGCAGGCCGTCGTACCGGTTGACCAACGCGCTGCGGCGGCGCTCGCGGGCGAGCAGGAAGAGCTCATCGCCGTAGGCCGCGACGGCTTGGGCGCCTCCGAGGTTCTCGCCCATCATCAGTTGGGTCGCGAGTAGACCGCCGAGCCGGCCGGTCGTCAGGAGCAGGCCCGAGTCGGACGAGACGCCGAGGCGCTCGGGGATCACGCCCTGAAAGAGCCGAAGGTCGCCGTTCGCGCTGAAGGCCATGCGCGGAGAGATGCCGAAGCGAGTCCCCGGCACAGCGACGTCGATGTTGACGAAGTTGGCCTGTCCGGGCCCCCGCACGCTCAGTCGGGTGCGCTCGCGGGTCCGGTCGAACGCGGCGATCACGAGCGTGCCGTCGGGTCGAACCTCGAGATCCGGATCGGCCCCGCGGTTGACCATCGCGGCCTCGTCGACCGTGATCAGACCCCACGTATTCACCGCCGTCCGGGTGGCCAACTTGAGGCGACCGGTGTGGTGAAACGCGATGAGCTCCCGGCCTTGGGCATCCAGCGCGATGTCGCAGCTCGAGACGGGCTCCACGACGGCCAGCACCGTCTCGAAGCGCCACGCGCCAGCTTCGACGAAGCCCGCACGAATCGCCCCCAGGCTGGCGTCGTAGAAGCAGGCTCGGGGCTCGCCGTTGTCCGTGAGCACGAGGCCCATGTCCTCGACCGAGCCGCCGATGACGTCGAAGCGGGAGATCCGCGGCGCGATGTTCGTATCGACGAACTCGCCTTGGCGGGGGCCTGTGCGCGCGATCACCGTATGAATCAGACCGCCGCCGAAGCGGTCGACCCGGAGCAGGTGGGTCAGGCCCGCCGCGTCGACGGCCATCGAGAGCGCGTCCCCACGGTAGGCGTCCTGAGTGCAGATGGGCGCGTCGAATTGGGCGTGGGCCGGGAAGGCCACGGCGGCCCCCAGGAGGCCGAGCGCCGAGAGTCGTAGAGTCAAGCGTTTCACCCTTTGCCGAGACCGCCGAGAGCTCGGCTCGCCGCACTTTAGCCGAGCATCGGCGCGCGACGCCATTGACGGGCGTCCATCGTAGAGGCGAGAAGGTCGTGGCTTGCCGAAGGGGAGGTTCTATTGTCGCGTCTCAGGGCCAACGTCTCGTCCAAGGAGCTGGGGCGGACCCCCGTGTCGCAGCGGGTCGGCGAACTCTCCATGGCCTCGGAGCTCTTCCTCTCGCACTTCGAGCATCGCGTGCACCTCGCCGTGCCCGACCAATGGCTGCCGCCCGACCGACCGGATCTCGGCGGCATGTTGCCCTGGCAAGCTGGCGTGCTGCCCGAGAGCAAGTATCACCACTTCCGGCTCGACTCGATGGTCGGCAGCTTCCACCCCGGACATCGCGCCGCCTGGACGACCCATGAGCTCTGTCATCGCCTCGTAGGCTTCGCCTTTCGGCCGGGGTCCAGCCCGCTGTATCACGCGCTCGCGGCTCGGGTCGCCGAGGTGCTACCGACGGCGACCTGGTACTTCTTCGACGAGGCCCACCTTCGACGGTGCGTGGCCCACGCCGGTCGCGGGCCGACGTTCTCCGTGCACTGTCAGGCCTGCGAGGAGGTCGCGCTTGCGGGGCCCTGGCTCGAGGACCCGACGGCGCAGCGGCGGCTCGTCGAGGGTCGGGCCTTTGTCGCGCGGGAGCTCGAGGCGATCACCCGCTCGCGCACCCTCGGCCGATGTCTGCCCCACGCCTACGCGACGTTGGATCTGGCCAGTGATGGGCTGGCGTATGCCGCCGCTCAGCGCGTCCGTTTGGAGAGCCCGGAGTTTCGCGGCTTCATCGAGCGGTTCTTCGAGGGCACGAGTGGCACGGGCCGGGTCGAGTCCCTCGACGATCTCTGTCAGCGCGTCCTGGACGTGCAGGCCGCGCTGCTCGACGAAGCGCCGCTCGCGCCCTGGCTGACCCGCCAAGAAGACTACGTGGCTCAGGACCTCGCGTGGCGGCTGTGCAGCGTCGCTTCGGAGTCCGATGAGGAGGCGAACGAGGGTCTCCGGGCCATCGTCGACGACCTCGCTGAAGGTGGCTTGCCCGCGGCGGCCTTTGAGGCCTACCAGGCCCTTCATCGGGACTTCATCTTGCCCTCTGCCGAGGACGTCTTTGCCGTGGGCTACGCGATCCCGGGCGTGGCGGGCCGGTCGGTCAGGCAGATCCTCGAGGGGCTGGAGTCCGTCCTTCCGAGCACGCTCTCGCTCATCGCCGACGAGGCCGCGGAGACCGTCGAGGCCTTCCTCGAGGTGGACCCGACGCTGCGACGCCCCCTCGCGCGCCGCTTCGCGACGTACCTGACCGAGACACGCCCAGGGCCGGTCGCCGATCTCGCGCGCTACGAGGCCGCGCTCGCGCATCCTCCGCCCCCGGACCCCGAGTCGGACACGCTCGGCATAAGGCACGCGCTCGGCGGTCATCGGAGGCGCTCGACTGCTTTCGAGGTTCTTCACTTTACCTGCGATGTCGTCGCGCTTGCCTCGGCGTTGGATGATGCCGGCGAGCTGGGCGGCGAGGCGGCGGAGGCCGCGCTCTCGACCCCGAGCCACCTGCTCATCGGTCGTCCGGCGCACGGCGAGTTGGTCATCTCGGACGTCACCGCGTTGACCGCCCACGCGCTCTTGGCGATGGGCGACGCGAGCGTGGATCCGTCGACGATGGGTCTGAGTCGAGGCGAGATTGCCGCTTTGGAGGCCATCGGCGTGCTCGTGCCGTCGGCGTGGAGGTGCGAATGAAACCGGCCCTGAGACGAGTCCTGAGACGTGTAATCACCAGCCTTCTTGTCGTCGGCCTCTGGGGCTGTGAGGGCGGGGGAAAGTCGGATGGGGGCAGGCCGGACAGCGGTGCCGATTTGAAAACAAACCGTCCGGACGGTTTAGTCGAGCTTGACTCGAGCCCGCTCGACGACGCGCGCCCCGATGCGCGGGTCCCAATCTCGGACGCCGCCCCCGACGCCGCCCCTGACGCCGCCCCTGACGCCGCCCCTGACGGGCCAGCGCTCCCCCCACCCGACATGGGCCTCCCGCCATGTCCGGGCCCAAGTGACGGCCCCATGCCCCCGGCCGGCCGGTGGTCGCTGTCCCTCTTCCACTTCAATATCCAATACGTCGCCGGCGGCATGACGGGCTTCACGGACGTGGCGTTCAATAATCCCATGGGCAACGCGATGATCGACCTGACCCAGATCGAGATCGAAGACCGGATCATCACCGAGAGTCTCGTGCCGCTGCTCGCTCTGCTCGAGCGCAACCCGGACTTCGCGCTGACGTTCGAGATGCAGGGGTTGATGGTCGACGTCATTCGTGAGCGCCACGCCGAGACCCTCCTGCGGATGCGCCGCCTGGTTGATCAGGGGCAGTTGGAGATCGCCTCGATCCACTACAGCGACCAGTTCTTCCTGGCGTTCGGCCGCGAGGATATGGACGAGAGCGAGCGACGCACGCGCCTCGCCTTCGAGCGGGCCGAGCTTGGGTTGTCGCGGGCGATCTTCACCCAGGAGGGCCAGTACGGACCGGGGTTCGCCGCCTGGCTCTCGGAGGTTCGCCCCGGGGCCGTAGTCGTGGTGCCCCGAAATCTGGTCGGCTTCTATCACCGCGACCTCGATCAGCTGGACGCGCCGCTCTTCATGGACGGCGGCACGCTCGCCGTCCTGCCCCGCAGCCTCCACTCCGAGGTCGTCGATCGATCGTTCAGCTTCTTCAACGACGGCGAGCTGCTGGCGACGGGTGATCTCGACCCCTACTTCGGGACCTACTTCTCGCACCAGCCTTCGGCCGTGATGCGTTATGAGCACGACCTCCGCTGCGAGGTCGAGGCGGGCGTTCGGATAGGTCGCATCGCCGACTATGCGGACGCGGTCCTGGCTACGGGTTATCTGCCGACGGCTCTGCCGCCCGTGCTCGACGGGACGTGGCAGCCCGGCAGCACGCGTGGACCGCTGCGCTGGATGGGGGCCGGGGGCCTCTTTCGTCGGCACGAGCGCGACAACGAGGTCTTGACCACCTGCGTCGCCGCCCGCCACCAGGTGCTCGCTTTGGACAGCGTCTCGCGCATCGAGCTACGAGACCGTCCGGACGGTATGGTTCTCCCGCAGCTGCTCGCCGCCCGAGAGTCCGCGTGGAACGACCTCCTCCTCGGGCAGGTCTCCGATGCCCGCGGGATCAACCCGTGGCGGGGTGAGGTCCAATACGGCCTGTCTCACTGCCGGGACGCGCGCCTCACCGCCGAGGCCGCCCTTCGGGTCTTTATGGACGGGCTTGGCGCAGGCTCCATGCGCCTCGATACGCGGACCGATGAGCTCGTCCTGGACGCCCCGGCACTGGACGTCCGTCAGACCGTGATCGAGCCGGTCTTCGAGGTCGAGGTGCCCCAGGCCGCAGGTCGAGAGGTGTCGATCGTCTGGACGGAGGTCCGCGGGTTCGAGGCCGCCCCGGAGGTCGCGTTGAAGCACCTCTCCGTGCAGCTGGGTCCGGTCGCCGCGGCCGTCGCCACAAGGGAGCGGTGCCTCGAGCGTGCTCCGGAGCGCCCCTTCGCCTGTGACGTCGCGCCCTCCCCCCTGCAGCTCAACTTCCCCCGGCAGCCGGGGATCCTGGGCTTTCGCCCCGCGCTCTCCGACGAGCCTTTGAGCCTCCTCGACACGGACTTCGCTTTCTCCGACGACGCCAGGGTCGACGGCGTCGTCCTGCCGGCCGCCGACGGTTTTCTCGACCTCGGCGAGGGGCGCCAGGTCGTCAAGGATCTCCGGACCAATCACCGGGCGTTCATCCTGCCCGTCGACGAGGCGCGGCGGGCTCAAGTCATCATGCTCGACGAGACGGTGCCCGACCATGAGGCGACCCGCTTCGACTTCTGGGTCGTCGACGACGCCGACTTGGCCCGTCGATTGGCGGACCACCAGCTTCGGCCAATCGTGTACGTTGGCCCCTGATGCCGATCCGTATCCCCACGAAACGCGACGTTGACGAGGCCGCGGTCCGCTTGGCCCCCTGGCTGCGCCGGACCCCCACGATTCGGATTCAAGGACCGGGCGCGCGGGAGATTGTCGTCAAGCTCGAAGGGCTCCAGCGATCAGGGTCGTTCAAGATGCGGGGGGCCTTGAACAAGGTCATGCTGCTCGGCGACGCCGCGAGTGGGGGCGTCGTCACCGCCAGCGGGGGCAATCACGGGCTCGGGGTCGCGTGGGCCGGCCTGCTCCTCGGTGTGCCTTGCCACGTCTACGTGCCGTCGAGCTGCCCAGACATCAAGCAAGACGCGCTCGCGGCGGCCAACGCGACGGTCACGGTGGTGCCCGGCCACTACCCCGACGCAGAGCTCTCGGCCCGCGCCCACGCCCGCGCTCGGGGCATCCCTTATGTCCACGCTTACGACGACGCGGACGTCATCGCGGGGCAGGGCACCTGTGTGCTGGAGCTCTGCGAGGACGCCCCGGATGTGCAGACCGTGGTCGTCGCCATCGGCGGGGGTGGGCTCGCGGCCGGCACGGTGCTCGGCGCGGGGGGGCGGCGGGTCGTGGGCGTCGAGCCGTTCGGCGCACCGACGATGCACGCCGCGCTCCGAGCCGGCGGCCCCATGACCCTCGATCACATCGAGTCGATCGCCGCCGATTCACTCGGCGCGGGCCGGGTCGGGGACACGACGTTCGCTTTGTGTCGCGAAGGCCTCGACCGGGTCGAGCTCGTTGACGATCATGCCATCATGGAGGCCCGCCGATGGCTGTGGACGCAGCTGCGGATCGCGGTCGAGCCGGGGGCCGCCGCACCGTTTGCGGCCTTGGCGCGGGGTATGCTGGACCACGATCCGGGGCCCGTCGGGATCATCTTGTCCGGGGCCAACACCGATCCCATCACGCTCGGATGATCGGGCCGTGAACGCCGACTCCAGGCAGCCCCTGTCGCCAGGTTCAGCCTCGTGGTCCGCCCTTCAGTTCGCGGGTTTGGACCTCGTCGCGCCGCTCGCCGTGGGTCTCGGATCTTCATCGCGATATGCCATGGTCCTGGGCAATTCGCGCGCCTTGTGGCCGAGGTTCCTGGCCTGGCTCGCGGCGGACCGCGCTCGACTCGAGCTCGACCACCCGCTCAACGACTATGTGGCCTCCAAGGTCAACTCGGCGTTGGCGATCGCTCAGGCCGCCGAGGGGTTTAAGACGCTTGCCATAGACTTCGATCACACGGAGCCCGTCGTCGATCTCGTGGGCGCGGCGGTCGCGGCGGGGCTGCTGTGGCGGGCGCCTACGGGGCTCGGCATCCACCCAGTCTTCGGCCCGTGGGTGGCGCTGCGTGCGCGGGTCGTCTTCGATGCGCCCCCTCCAAACGACGGCCAACCCGCGCCGCCGTGCCGCGCCTGCGACACCCGCTGCCGCCCCGCGCTCTCAAGGCTAAAGGCCCTGTCCAGCGAAGCCGAGTTGAGGCAGCGGGCCGCAGAGTTTATCGCCCTGCGCGTCGCCTGCCCGCTCGGGTCCGAGCATCGGTACGACGACGACCAGACGCAGTATCACTACACCAAAGACCGCAGGCTCCTTCGGTCCACAGTCGAGCGCATGAGGATCCAAACGCCATGATCTCGCACGTCATGCAGACACGTGCGCCGCTATCACACGTCCTGGTCGGTGAAACGACCGCGACCTGCACCACCCTCGTCGTGCACGGCATCCTGGGCTCAGCGCGCAACTGGCTCTCGTTCATCCGTCGTCACGCGGCGCGGACGCCCGGTTGGCGTTATGTGCTCGTTGACCTCCGGAACCACGGGGACTCCCACGACGTCTCAGCCCCGCATACGCTCACGGCCTGCGCCCACGATCTGCAGCACCTCTCCGTGCACCTGGGGCTGAACTTCGACGCGGTCATCGGGCACTCCTTCGGGGGCAAGGTGGTGCTCGAATATCTCCGACGTCACGGGACCGCGGCGACCCACACCGCCTTCGTGCTCGACTCGAACCCCGGAGTCGTCAATCCACTTGACGTTATGGGCGATCCCCACGAGGTCATCGGGGTCGTGTCCGCGCTTCGTACTTTCACGCGACCGATCGCCAGTCGGGTCGAGCTCACAGACGGCCTCCGCGCGCTCGGCTTCTCCGAGGCGATGGGGGGGTGGATGACGACCAATCTCCGGCCCCTGCCGAGCGGGGGGTTCGACTTCAAGTTCAACTTGGACGCGGTCGAGCAGATGCTGGCGTCCTACTTCTCGACGGACAGCTTCGACGTCCTCGCGTCTTCGGAAGACGGCCGCCGCGTTTACATGATCCTGGGCGGCAAGAGCGACCGCGTCCGCGAGGACGATCGCCGTCGCCTGGAGGCGCTGTCGCCGGGGGTCTCGGTCCATGTCTTGCCCGAGGCGGGCCACTGGGTTCACGTCGATGATCCCGAGGGCCTCTCCTCGTTCATCGCGGCGAAGCTGATGGCTCCTCGGGGATCTCAGGCCTGACGCCGCCCATCAACGCCAAGACGGCGGCGCGGAACTCGGGGTCGAGACGCAAGCGGGCGAAGTCGCGGTCGGACGTGATGCGAGCCTCCAGGTCGGTCTCGGGCTCGAGGGCGTGGTACCGCTTCAGCGCGGCGAGGCTCGCCGCCGCGTCGCCCTTCAGAGCCTGGATGCACGCCACGTTGTATTGAGGCAGGCCGAACGTCGGATCCGCGAGGGCGGCCTTGGCGTACGCGCTCCGCGCTTCTTCAAGCTGACCGGCTTCATAGGCGCGGAACCCCTCGGCGTTGATCCGGCGGGCTGCGGTGCGTGGGTCTTCGGTCGGCGTATTCGTGGGCACGGCGGCGTCCGGCGACGAGGTCTCGATGGGCACGGGCTCGGACGGGGCCGCGGTCGGTGTTGTCAGCGGCCGCGAGGTCCCGCGCTCGACGTCGATGGTGAATGAGACCGTACTCCGCACCGCGGACGGCGGCAGGGGCACGGCCCCGGTGAGCCGGGCCGCCGGGACCGCTGAGGGCTGCGCGTCGGCGTTCGTTTCCAGCGCGGCGTGATGCTCGGCGACCACTTGCGCGGCGCGATGCTCGGCGACCGCCCTCCTGGCCCACCGGAGCCCGAGGACCGACGCAAAAGCGAGCACGAGTAGAAGAGATACTGTCGTGATCCGGACCGCGCGCTCATCTCGGGGGGGAGGCCAGGTGAGGCGCCGGCCCGTGGATGGCGATGGCGGGGCGGGGCGCGGGGCGATCCGCCGGACCTGAGGCAGGTCCAGAGCTGTTGCCGCCGTCACGACCGGCAGGCCCGCGGCTATCGTGTCGGCCAACTCCATCCCGCGCCGGTCGAAGGGGGTCGGCTGAGCCTCGGTGTCCGCGCGCCCTTCGGGGACCGGGGGGGGGGGCGCGGCGAGGGTCTTCATCAAGGCGACGCCGGGTCCCCCCAGCCGCGAGACCGGGTCGAGCTGCGAGGTCAAGTCAATCCGCGAGATCAGATCCGCGCAGGCCAAGGCGGAGGCGGCATCGCCGAGATCAGAGAACTGCTGGCGTGCACGACGGGCGAGCACGAGGTCCGAGAGGGTCTCGGCGGCCACGAGGTTGAGCGTGGCTCTCAGGGTGAAGACGGCCTGCTTGGCCGCAGGACCGCGGAGGGTCTGGTCCTGCCGGTCGAGCACGCGTAGGTACAGGTGACTGAAGGACTCGCCGAGCCTGAGCACGTCGCGCAGGCTGTCGGCCGAGAGGTGGCCGCGACCGCAGCCGAGGAGGACGAGGCAGGTCCGGGTGGCCGCGAATGTGGCGCGTGCGTGCGCGGGCAGGAGCGTCGGATCGGCGTCGATGACCATCGAGCCGCCTCGCAGATCCGTGGCATAGGCCTCAGCGAGCACCCCGAGCACCTCGTCCCGGAGCCGTGGGGCGCGCACCTCGTCCGTCACGGAGACCTCGGTCAGCTCGCGGAAAGTAGCGAGCGCGCCGTCGACTCGCGCAGCGAGCGCGTCCCCAGGGGGCGCAGCGACCTCCACTGAGCTCACGGCGCGGTGGCGGCGCGGCAGAGGGCGCAGCCTTCGGCTCGGTGCGGCTGGCTTGAACGATGAGCGGAGAGGAGCGCGCGCGACTGCTGCGCCAGGACTCGCCGAACGTCCCGCCGGGCCCCCTTGACGCGCTCGATCTTCATGTCGTCGTAAGCGGTCGTCTGGTGGCGCAGCCAAGCGATCACCGCGGCCTCAGCCCGCTCGTCCACCTCGATGCGCTTCGTGCGTGCGACCGTGCCGCTGCCGACCGGCGTCGCGAGCGCCGTCACCCGATCGGCCATGCCCCTGGCGATGTCGGCGAAGGTCTCGGAGAACGCCAGGAACTGAAAGACCTCGGCACGAAAGTCCTGGACGTAGGTCGATTGGTCCCGGTCGCGGCGCGCGGCGGCCACGGCGAGCTTGCGCTCGTGGGCGGGATCTGCGCGTTCGACCTCGAGCCCCTCACGCAGGGTCTTGACTCGAAGGGCCGGCGCGAAGAGGCCACGAGAGAAGAGCTTGCGCCCGACCTTCTCCTGCACCAGCCACGTCGGCCCAGCGGCCTTCACTCGACGGGTCAGCCCGGCATCGCCCGGCGGGAGGAGCACCCAGCCCTCGGGAGGGCGGACGATTTGGCCTTCCTCCGTCCTGAAGAAGCGGGGGTCAGGGGTCGCGGTCAAGAGACGGTCACGGTCTGGCATGGTTCATCTCGCTGCGGTCAGGTGGCGGCCGCCGTCGATCGCCAGCGTCTCGCCGGTGATAAAGGCAGCCTCTTCGGAGAGGAGGTAAGCGATGGTCACGGCGACCTCCTCGGCGGTGCCGACGCGGCCGAGCGGGTGCGTTTGCTTGCCGCGCTCCAGGAAGGTGGCGTAGCTCTCCTCAGACATCCCTCCGCGCCGGTGCAGCTCCGTGACGATCACGCCCGGGTTGACCGCGTTCACCCGCACGCCCGACGGTGCCAGCTCAATGGCCATACATCGGGTCAGCTGGTCGAGGGCCGCCTTGGAGACGCAGTAGGCGAGCACGCCGGGGAAGGGGCGAAGGCCACCGACGCTTGAGACGTTGACGATGGCCGCCCTCGGGGCTTGACGACGAAGGAAGGGCACGGCCTCGCGGCTCAAGCTGAAGACCGCGCGCAGATTGACCGTGAGGGTGCGATCAAAGTCGGCGTCGGAGGTCGTCTCGAGCGTGCCGGCCTCAAGGATGCCCGCGGCGTTGACCAGCCCGTCGAGGCCCCCGAGCACCTCGTCGGCCTCGGAGACGGCCCTCGAAGGAAACCCCTCGGCCGTCACGTCCCCGACGATGGGCACAAAGCCCGGCAGTTCAAGGGCGAGCGCCGCGAGCCGAGCGGCGTCCCGGGCGACACCGGCGACCCGAACGCCCCGCCGATGAAGGAGCCGCACGACCTCCCGGCCGATGCCGCTTGACGCGCCTGTAACAAGAACACCGCTCATGGATTTCGACCCTTCGACCGAGGACTCACCAAGGGCGACCGTGCCCGGTTACAGTGGCGCCATGCAAGACGACGCTTTGACGTTCCGCCCGCTCTGGCTCCTTGACCCTGCCATCACCTTCCTCAACCACGGGTCCTTCGGGGCTTGCCCCAGGGCCGTCCTCGCTCGCCAGTCCGAGCTCCGGACGCAGCTCGAGTCTGAGCCCGTGGCGTTCATGGTCCGCACCCTGGATGGGGCGCTGTCTGAGGCCCGCAAGGCCTTGACCCTCTTTCTCGGCGGCGACCCGGAGCGGCTTGCCTTCGTGCCCAATGCCACGACAGGCGTGAACACGATTACGCGCGCGCTCGCTCCGCACCTCTCGCCGGGTGATGAGCTGCTCACGACGAGCCATGAGTACAACGCCTGCCGCAACGCCCTCGAGTTTGTCGCGGAGCTCACGGGGGCTCGCGTGGTCGTTGCCGAGGTGCCGTTTCCCATCTCCGGTGCCGACGAGATCGTCGAGAGAGTGCTCGCCGTCTGTACGCCGCGGACCCGCTTCGCCCTCATCGATCACGTGACCAGCCCGACCGCGCTCGTGCTCCCGGTCGAGCGACTCGCAATCGCGCTGACGGAGCGGGGCGTCGACGTGATGGTCGACGGAGCCCACGCGCCCGGCATGATTGACCTCGACCTCAAGGCGCTCGAGGAGGCGGGCGTCCGGTACTACACCGGCAACCTGCATAAGTGGACCTGCGCCCCGAAAGGCGCGGCTTTCCTGCACGTCGCCGAGGACCGCCTCTCGCGCGTGCGCCCGCTCACCATCAGCCATGGGGCCAACGCGCCGCTCGGGACCAAGAGCCGCTTTCGGCATGAGTTTGACTGGACGGGCACCGCCGATCCCACGCCGTACCTCTGCGTGCCCGAGGCGATCTCCTATATGGGCGGCTTGCTGCCCGGCGGCTGGGGCGAGCTGCGGCGGCGTAACCACGACAAGGTCTGCGAGGCGCGCCGCGTTCTGTCCTCGCGCCTGGGCCTGGACGGCGAGCCCTGCCCCGAGGCGTTGCTGGGCAGCATGGCGACCCTCTCGCTGCCGGACGGGCCGGCCATGCCGCTCATGGACGCGCTCTTCCACGATCACCAGATCGAGGTGCCCGTCCTCCACTGGCCGGGCCCGAATCGCCGGTTCTTCCGCGTCTCAGCCCAGCTCTATAACGCGCCGACCGACTATGACCGGCTCGGGCACGCCCTGAGCCTCCTGCTCAACCTCCCATAAGGGCGGCCGCCTTAGGCTTCGCTTTGGGGACGAAGCCCCTGATGCGCCCGTGATCACGGCAGAGCGGGCAGCCCCACTGGACCTCGGCGGGCACCTCATGCCGCCGGACGAGCAGTGCCCCTTCGCAGGCCCTTCGCCCGGGCCGCCGTCGACAGCGAAGTCTGGTCCGCGTGGTCACGCCGCATGGCCCCGCCAGCGCCACCTCCACGATGGCCAGGAGGTATCGATTGACCGCCCCGCCGCGCTCCGGCTCGGGCGGCTCCGGCTCATTGAGGTGCGCGACGACTCCGGTCCACATGATGAACTCCTGCTGCGAGTATCGAGAGGCGAGTCGTTCCGGTCAAACCGACCGGGCCACTTGGACCGTTGATTTGCCCTCGCCGAGCCTCGCCGCTAAACTGTCGCGCGCCGCGACCCGGCGGGAAGATGTCATCTATGTGTATTCATTGGAGATTCGTCCTCATCGTCGGCACCGGCGCGCTCCTGGCGCTTGGCTGCGCGGAGGCAACAAAGGTCGCTCAGCTGCTCACCGTGGACGCGGGCACCCGCCAGCTGCCCGACATTGAGGGCCGCGTCATCAACCAGCCGCCGTCCCCTGGGGGCGGAGAGCCGAGCGGAGACAGCGACGGCTTGAACCCGCCGTCGGAGAGTGACGCCGCCATGTTCTGGAGGGCTGATCAGGGCCTTCCGCCAGGCGCGTGCACCGAGGGTGAGCGTCGGGCCTGCACCTTTGAGGCCTGTGAGAATGGGCTCCAAATCTGCCATGACGGGGTGTTCGGTTCCTGCGGCCCCTCTCCTGAGCTGTGTAACGACATCGACGATGACTGTGACGGTCAGATCGACGAGACGTTCCCGAGCAAGGGGCAGGTCTGCATGACCGAGGGCGCCTGCGCCGGGGGTCGCCGATTCGTGTGTGACGGCGAGGGTGGCCTTGAGTGCGAAGCCCCCGAAGGCTCCGGTTCACCCGAGGTCTGCGACGCTCTGGACAACGACTGCGACGGCGAATTCGACGAGGACTTCCCCGGCGAGCAGTGTTGCGGTCGCGACGCGGACTGCGCCCTGGGTGAGCGATGCGATGCCACCGGGCACTGCGAGACGGACCCCAACGCCGAGCCTCCGGTGGGTCCGGGCGACCCCGGCCTGCCCGACTTCGGCGCCCCCATCGTCCCCCAGGGCTCGGCCTGCAACGGTGCCATAGACATCCCCGGCCCCGGCGATTACCCGGGCGTGACGGCGGGCAACGGCGACAGCGGCTTGTGTACATTTTTCGATTCCGGTGGGGGCGAGGTGGCGTTCACGCTCACGCGAGCCGCCGACACCCTCGTGCGCCTCGTCGCGACGGGCGACTTCCTCGTCGACACGATCTTGTACATTCGGACTGACTGCCGAGACCCCTTCTCCGAGATCGACTGCTCCGACGACGTCGACTTTTCGGACACGACCGCCGAGCTCGTTCTCGACGCCCGCGCCGGCCAGACGTACACCATCTTCGTTGACACTTGGGACAGCGGCGGGGAGTTTGTGCTTCACGTCGAGGAGCGGGCCCCGGGTCCACCCGTGGACCCACTCGTGGACCCATCCGTCGGGGCCTGCGAGCTGCCGACGCCTTTGGTCGAGGGCGAAAACCTCGGTGACACCCGCGGCGGCTCCGACGAGCTGAGCGGGGACTGCGCGAACACCGGCGGGGGGCGCGAAGAGGTCTTCGTCCTCCGGGTCGACGTCGTTACACAGGTGGAGTTGAACCTCACGGCCGACCGTTGGGACTCGGTCCTTTATGTTGGCGAGATCTGCGCGGGCGGCATGGACGTCGCGTGCAACGACGATGTGAGCCCCGGCGACCAGAACTCCCGGGTTCGCTTCGAGGCCTTACCCGGCCGCGATTACTTCGTCGTTGTCGACGGATTTGGGGGGGACGAGGGGCCGTTCTCGCTGAGCTATCGGACCTTCGGTCGGTCCATCTGTGAGCCGGGTCCGATGGCCTGTCCCGTGGGTGAGTCGTGTTTTGGTCATGTCTGCCAGAGCCTCCCCGAGGGGGCCTGCAGCGCGGCGGAACCGCTCGTCTTTGGGTGGCCCGTCTCGGGAAATACGATGGGAGGGACCGCGGCATTCGAGATCGCCTGCAACGTCGGTCGGTCGGCGGAGCGGATCTACGCCTTCATCCCCGAGGTCGACGGTCGCGTGCGGGTCCACACTGAGGGCTCAATCATCGACACCGTCATCGGGGTGCTCGACGGCTGCGGTGATCCCTTGGTCGCCGTCCGGTGTAACGACGATTTTGGCATCGCCGCAGCCTCGCAGATCGCCTTCGAAGCGACCGCCGGGCAGCTCTACTACGTCATCGTCGAGGGCTTCGGCGGAAGGTTGGGCGAGTTCACGCTGACGGTCGAGTAGGCCCGGGTTGGGTCGACTCCCGGCGCAGTGGCCCGGGTTGGTTCAGGCGAAGTGCGTCTCGATCTGTCGCTTGATGCCCTCTTCGATCTTCCCGGCGACCGGACCGAGGAGAAATCCGAGCTCGAGCTCCACGGCGATGGCCTCACCCGTGACCTTCACGGTCCCATTGACGCCCCTGCCGGAGACGGAGGCCGTCTGCCCTTTGATGCTGACGTTGAGCCCGTACTTCGCCGCGAACTGGGACGTGAGGTCGCTGAGCTTTTGGGTGGCCCCCTCGACGCCGAGGGCGTGCTTGCGGCTCAGGCTGATGCGCTTGCCCATGTCTCAGTAACTCCCCGTGCTCTTGCCGCCCGTCACGATGGCGACGGAGGCGGACGCACCCAAACGATTGGCCCCCGCGGCGATCATGGCGTCGGCGGTCGCCTTGTCGCGGATGCCACCTGAGGCCTTGACCCCCATCTCCTTGCCGACGATGCGCCGCATGAGCGCGATGTCCTCGGCCGTGGCCCCACCGCCCCCGAAGCCGGTGCTCGTCTTAACGAAGGCGGCCCCGGCGGCTTTGGACAGGGCACAGGCGATGATCTTCTCCTCGAGGTCGAGCTTGCTCGTCTCAAGAATCACCTTGACGATGACCGGCCGGGCCGCGTCGACGACCGCCCGGATGTCGGCCTCGACCAGAGCGTAGTCCCCGCTCTTTAGCGCGCCGATGTTGAGCACCATGTCAATCTCGCGGGCTCCGCAGCGGATGGCTTCGCGGGTCTCGAAGGCCTTGGCGTGGGGCGTCATCGCGCCGAGCGGGAAGCCGACGACCGCGCAGACCGGCACCCCGCTGCCGCTGAGGAACTGCGCGATGAGCCGGACGTTGGCCGAGTTGACGCAGACGCTGGCAAACTTGTGCTTGCGGGCGTCCTCGGCGAGCTCGAGCAGCTCGTCGCGGGTGGCCTCGGGCTTGAGCATGGTGTGGTCGATGTACCCGGCGAGGCCCTCTCCGGGCTTGCCGGTGCCGAGCGCCGCGCCGAGACGGACGGCGCCCTCATCGAGGATCGCCTTGGCGTCCCAGGGGCGACGAACGACGCACATCCCACAGCCGCTGCAGGTCGCCGGATCGTCGTGGCAGGGGGTCTTGCGAAGCTCGTCGACGGTCAAGACCTTGAGGCTGTTGTCGGCCGCCGTCGAAGGGCCGAGCGCGGAGCGGGTATACCCGGATCCATCGCCGCCAGCCATGAGACGCGCGCGGACCTCGGAGGCGATGGCCTCGATCAGCGCGTCGTCGTCGAAAGTGAGAGAGCCGCTTGGCCCGTTTGACGTAGCGTTCGACATGGCGCGGCAGGTTAGCCGTGGCACGGAACGAAGTCGAGTCGGCCCTCGGGTCGAAGTATTTCGATCCATCGGCTACCGTGGCGAACCTAGTTTTCGCCCCCCTTCCCCGGAGCGTCCGCGCATGCCTTTGACCTCTCTCGTCGGCCCTCAGCTCTCCCGTTCGGTCAATCTCAGCCCCCTCAGGCTCATTCCTCTCGCGCCTCTCGCGCTCTCGCTCCTCATCTCGGCCTGCGTCGCTGACGGCGGCGGCGCCGAGTCGACCATGGATGGCGGCACCACACGCGAGACGAAGGACGGCGGGCAGGACTCCCGAGGCATCGGCAGGCTTGACCAAGGTGAAGCCCCAGACGGACCGGAGGCCTCGCTCGCGGACCTGGCGGTCGACGCCGTCGTGGCCACGCCGGATGGCTCTAACGACGTGCCGCCCTCGCCCCTCTCCGCCTGCGCCAACCGCCTGGACGACGACGCGGATGGCCTCGTTGATCTCGACGATCCCGGCTGCCTTGACGGAGACGACGACGACGAGATCGACGCCGTTTCCGCCTGCGAGACCGGTGTCGCCGTCGTTGATCTGAACGCGGCCCTCGCCCAAGCCCCGGCTTACGACGGGACTCTCCTCGGCCTGCCTGACCTGCTCGGCGGCTCCTGCGGGGGCGGCGCGGGCGGCGAGGTGATCTTTGAGTATCGCGTCCTCAGGCCGATCAATCGCCTGATCATCACCACGGACCATGAGGAGACGGTCGCGCCGACGGTCCTCTATGTGCGCCGCGCCTGCGACGTGCCCGAGGATCTTGCCTGCGACCGCGGAAACAACGCCGCGCCCGGCACGACGGTCGCGCTCGACGCCCCGGCGCCCGGCCTCTACTACTTCGTCGTCGACACCGGCAGTCAGGTCGCGCAGGGGGCGTTTCGGCTGAGCGTCATCGAGGAGCCGGCGTCGGCCTGCCGCAACCTGATCGACGATGAGTTCGATGGTCAAGTAGACTTGACTGATCCCGGTTGCCGCTCCGCCGGAGACGACGACGAGGCGGACCCTGCGGTCGCCCCTGAGTGCGCCGATGGCCTCGACAACGACAGCAATGGGGCCACCGACTACCCCGCCGACGAGAGCTGTATCGCGGCCGGAGCCGTGCGAGAGGGCCCGGCCTGCGCGCTGCCCGTGGCCTCCACCGAGGTGGGGCAGCAAGGCGGCACCTTCGGCGTCGAGATTGACCCCGCGGGGCCGGACCATGCTCAGGGCTCATGCAGCGCCGGGCAGGTGAGGGCCGACCACCTCCTCATCGTCACCCTGGACCGCCCGAGCGTCGTTCGGGTGGCCCTCGATGATCGCGGCGCCAACCGCGACACGGTCATCTTCATTCGAGCGGCCTGTGACGAGCCGCAACCCGAGCTCGGCTGCGTCCGCGCCGATGGGCGCCGCCCGCTCGAACCCGTCTCCCTGCCGGCGGGGGAATCGTTTGTCTTCATCGAGTTAGCCAACGACGGTGCCGGGATCGGGTTCTTCAACGTCGAGGTGACGGTCACCCCCGTGGACCCCTCGTGCAGCGACCGCCTCGACAACGACGAGGACGGCGACGTGGACCTCCAGGACCTCGGCTGCGTCTCTCTAGACGACGACGACGAGGCGAACCCCGAGCGCGTCCCGGCCTGCGCCAACGGTCTCGACGACGACGACGACGGACGATCGGATTATCCGGGCGATGAGGGCTGCTCGGGCGCCGGTGATCCCTGCGAGCAGCCGGGCTTCGCTCAATGCGGCGGGGTCTGCATCGACATCGTGGGCAATGAGCAAGACTGCGGGGCCTGCGGGCGGGCCTGCGACGTTGGGGTCGAGTGCCTTGACGGAATCTGCGGTGGGCTCTACGTCTTCGAGGGCGTCGCCCAGGCACTGCCGATCGTCGCGCTCGAGGGGTGGCGCGAGTGTTATCGAGGCACCTTCGCCGACAACGCGCCGCTCGGCCCGATCCTCGAAGCCTGTGACGGCGACTCGGTGCTGATCGGCTGCTTGCCGACGGGTGCCCCCGCGCTCCAGCTCGCGGCCATGGGCGATCGCGCCCTCGTCTTCCAGGACACCGGCGACGGCGGCAACGTGCTCACAGAGCACAACGGCGTCGGCTTCTACTTCAGCCGAAACTTCAGCATCGGGTTTGTGCCGAGCGGCTTCCCGGTCGAGCGGAACTCCTGCGACGTGGCGGTCGGTGCCGAGGATCGGCGGATGTGTTGGCATACCGGCGGCGACGCGCTTAATCAGGGCTACCGCTGTGGCAACGACTTCCCGAACGACGAGTACGACCGGGTCATCTTCACCGCCGATCCGCTGCCCACGCCGGCCGCCTGCGCCAATGAACTCGACGACGACGCCGACGGACTCCAGGACAACTTCGACCCCGGCTGCATCGACCGCTTCGACCTCGACGAGGTTAATCCGGACGACCTTGACCCCGCCTGCAGCAACGGAGTCGACGACGATCAGGACGGGCTCGTCGACTATCCCGACGACCTCAACTGCCGCGCGGCGGGTGATCCCAGCGAGCTGTCGTTCTGCGTCTCCGAGGCCCGCGTCGTCGAGCTCGGCCGACTAGGGGGCGACGTGGAGTTGGTCGCCGCCCGCGGGGACGACGGTCAAGCCGGGAGCTGCGGCGACGGCTCGTCGATGGCCACGATCGTCGCGCTCGAGCTCGCCGACTCCTCCAATGTCACGGTCTCGGTCACGAACGCGGACGGGGCGACCGTCGCGGCTCTCGTGCATATCCGCCGCGACTGTGACGATCCCGAGACCGAGATCGGCTGCGGTCGGACCACGCCGAACCGGGCTCGGGCCTTCAACGGACTTGAGGCCGGTCTCGTCTACCTCTATGTCGAACGGACGGGCATTCGCGCAGTCTTGACCGCGCACATCGAGGTCCTAAGCGCGGTCCGCGACTGCAACGACGGTCTGGACAACGACCAGGACGGCGTGAGCGACCGCGATGATCCAGGCTGCGCGGCCTTCGAAGACGAGGACGAGGTCGACCCGGCGGTCGCGCCGGAGTGCAGCAACGGCCGCGACGACGACGCCGACCGACAGACGGACTACCCCGCGGACCCCGAGTGCAGCTACGCCGGGAGCGCGCGTGAGGCCCGGCTCTGCCGAGGCTTGGACGCCGTTGAGCTCGGCCAGTCCGGCGGCACCGTGACCTTCGACGCCCTCGGACCGAATGCCTACTCGTCCAACTGCGACCAGCCGCCCGGCGGCGATGTCGTGATCGCCTTGACTCTGACGGACCCGAGCGACGTCTCGATTTTCCCCCACATCGAAGGCGTCTCGACCCCCGCTGTCGTCTCTATCCGAGGCAACTGCGACGACCCGGCCAGCGAGTCTTTCTGCCGACCTGCGTGGGAGCCCCACGAGGTCGTGCGCCGCCTCGAACCCGGCGAGCACGTCCTAGTCATCGAGCCTTGGGACCACAACTTCGGCCGCGCCCCCGACGGCGTCTCGATTGACGTCTCGGTGACGAGCTTGCTGCAGGCCTGTGAGAACCGCCGCGACGACGACGGCGACGGCTTCGTGGACGCCCTCGACGTGGGCTGCGAAGGCGGTACCGACGACAACGAGGCTGACCCGGACGGCGTGCCCGCCTGCGCCAATGGGCTCGACGACGACGCCGACCTCGAGGTGGATTTCCCCCTCGACCGGGGCTGCGCCGCGCTCGGCGATCCGTGCGAGCAGCCGGGCTTCGGCTCCTGCGACGGGGTCTGCGTGGATCTCGTGAGTGATGAGGCGAGCTGCGGTCGCTGCGGCCGCACCTGCGACGTCGGCGTGGAGTGCCTCACGGGGGTCTGCGGCGGGCTCGTCCAGTTCGAGGGCATTCGAGAGAACGTACCCGTCGCCGAGCTCGAGGGCTGGGCCCCGTGCTTCGTGGACACCTACGCGGACTTCACGCCCCTCGATGGGATGCTCGCCGCGTGCAGCGGGGACCTCGTGCTGATGGGCTGCCGCCCGACGGGCTCCGACGTGATGCAGCTCGCGGCGATGGGCGAGCGCGACTTGGTCTTCCTGGACACGGGTGACCAGAACAACGAGCTCAACCTGCACAACGGCGTGGCCTGGTACTTCAGCCAGAACTGGAGCGTGGGCTTCGTGCCTGAGGGACAAAACGTGGAGCGGAACTCCTGCGAC